>NZ_JBHXRL010000010.1:0-283762 GCF_042717315.1 Streptomyces sp. NPDC058650 | reverse complement strand
TTACTTTTTCTTTCTGGGCGTGTTCCCCTTTATAAACTTTTTGTCCAGGTTTCCCCGGGGGGCTAAACCCCCCCGTACTGGCCCGGGGGGGGGGGGGGTCCGCCCCCGGTTTAACCCCCCCACTGCACGGGGGGGGGGGGCGGGTCACCCCCCCCCCCCCCTCCGCGTTGTCGTGACTACCACTCGGCGAGCGAGCCGTCGTCCCGTCGCCACGCCGGGTTGCGCCAGCGGTGGCCGACCTCGGCGGCCCGCTCGACCGCCTTCTCGTCGACCTCGATACCGAGCCCCGGTCCGCTCGGCAGGGCCACGTGCCCGTCCTCGTACCGGAAGACCGTCGGGTCCACGAGGTAGTCGAGCAGATCGGAACCGGTGTTGTAGTGGATGCCGAGGCTCTGCTCCTGGATCAGCAGGTTCGGCGCGGCGAAGCCGACCTGGAGGCAGGAGGCGAGCGCGATCGGCCCCAGCGGGCAGTGCGGGGCGAGGGAGACGTCGTACGCCTCCGCCATCGCGGCGATCCTGCGCACCTCCGAGATGCCGCCCGCGTGCGAGAGGTCCGGCTGCGCGACCGCGATGCCCTGGTCGAGGACCTTCTTGAAGTCCCAGCGGGAGTAGAGGCGTTCGCCCGTCGCGATGGGGATGGAGGTGGACCGCACGATGTCGCCGATGTGGTCGCTCATCTCCGGGACGACCGGCTCCTCCACGAAGAAGGGCAGGTACGGCTCCAGGAGCGGGAGGACGCGGCGGGCCATCGGCGCGGTGAGGCGGCCGTGGAAGTCGATCGCGATGTCGAAGTCGTCGCCGACGGCCTCGCGGATGGAGGCGACGCGGTCGACGATGCCGTGGACGGCCGCCGGGGTGTCGATGAGCCGCAGCTGCGCGGAGGCGTTCATCTTGATCGCGGTGAAGCCCTGGTTCTTCCGCGCCAGCGCCTCCGAGGCGACCTCGTCGGGCCGGTCGCCGCCGATCCAGCTGTAGACCCGGGCGCGGTCGCGGACGTTGCCGCCGAGGAGCTGCCAGACCGGGACGCCGAGGGCCTTGCCCGTGATGTCCCAGAGGGCCTGGTCGATGCCGGCGACGGCGCTGGAGAGGACCGGGCCGCCGCGGTAGAAGCCGCCCTTGGTGAGGACCTGCCAGTGGTCCTCGATCTTCATCGGGTCCTGGCCGATCAGGTAGTCGGAGAGCTCCTCGACGGCGGCGGCGACGGTGTGCGCGCGGCCCTCGACGACGGGCTCGCCCCAGCCCGTGATGCCCTCGTCGGTCTCGACGCGCAGGAAGCACCAGCGCGGGGCGACGAGGTACGTACGCAGGGAGGTGATCTTCACTGGATTCCTCCCAGGTGGCCATGGGCTTCAGCCCCGGGAGGAATGAGTCCTTGGAGCGGAGCCGTGAAGCGGCGAAGTTCGCTATTCATACGCTCTGACCTGTACTTTCCTTCGTTGTCAGTGGTAGCCGTTAGGTTTCGGTCATGACGGCAGCAGAGGTGAGGGAGGGTGCCGGGTACGCCCGGTGGACCTACCGGCTGCGTGTGTCGTCCACCGCATGTGCCGCGCTGGAAGCGGAGTGGGCGCGGTGTCGGTGGGTCTGGAATGAGTCCGTGGCCAAGGCGAAGGCCGTGCACACGCACAACACGTCCAACGAACGCGTGGCTGCGCGAGGGGTCTTCGGTTCCACAGCAGCAGTTGATCCGCGACTTCGGAAAGTCCCGGGCCAAGGCACTCAAGGACATCAAGGCCCGGCTGCCGCAGCGGCAGCGAGCCGGGATGCCCAGGTACAAGAAGAAGCACCAGGCGCACCCGAGCCTGAATTACACCCGGCACGGCTTCCGCCTCAAGGACGGTCGTCTGTATCTCGCCGGCCGGATCGTGCTGACGGTGGTGTGGTCGCGGGAGCTGCCCAAGTCCCCTTCCAGCGTGCGTGTGTACCGGGACACCCTCGGGCACTGGTATTGCTCGTTCGTCATGGCCGCCACCACCGAAGCCCTGCCCGCCACAGGGGACGTGATCGGCATCGACTGGGGCGTGCAGGAGACCGCGACCACCACATCCGACGCCCACGACCTCCCCCACGCCCAACACGGCAGGAAGGCCGCTGCCAAGCTGGCGCACTACCAGCGGATGATGGCCCGCCGCTGCGCACCTCGGGGGAAGGCCCAGACGCGGGGCTACCGCGAGGCACAGCGCCAGGCCGCGAAGCTCCATAAGAAGGTGGCCCGGCAGCGGCAGGACGCTGCCCGCAAGTGGGCCAAGCGCGTGGTCCGCGACCATGACGCCCTCGCGGTCGAGGACTTCCGGCCGAAGTTCCTCGCCAAGTCCACCATGGCACGCAAGGCAGCGGACGCCGCGATCGGCGCCGCCAAGCGTGCCCTCGTCGAGATGGGCCGCAAGCACGGCCGGACCTTGCACCTTGTCCACCCCGCGTACACCACCATGGACCGCGCACAGTGCGGAGCAAGAACCAAGCACGCGCTACCTCTCTCAGAACGAACCTACGCGTGCACCGCGTGCGGAGCCGTGTCCCCCAGGGACAAGAACTCCGCGCGCGTCATGCTCGCCCGGGCTGGTCTCAACCCGGCTGGTGCTGATCGTGTAAGAGCTGACGGACCGCCGGTCCGCAGCCCACGTGAGCCAGGAATCCCCATCCCTTGAGGGAGGGGAGGAGTCAATTGGATTCCTTCTTCACGGTCCAGCCGCCGTCGACGACCAGGTTCGTTCCGGTGATGTAGGAGGCGTCGGCGGAGGCGAGGAAGGCGACGGCTGACGCCACCTCCTCGGGTCGGCCGAGCCGGGCGAGCGCGGTCGCGTCGGCGGAGATCCGCCGTCCCTCCTCGTCGACGTCGTTCCACACATCGGTGAGGATCGGGCCGGGCAGGACGGAGTTGAAGCGCACGTCCGGGCCGTACTCGACGGCGAACTGCCGTACCAGCGCGCACATTCCGCCCTTCGCGGCGGCGTAGGCGGGATAGCCCGGCAGGCCGAAGTCGGCGTGGACGCTGGACGTGGCGATGAGGCTGCCGCCCTCGGCGCGGAGGTCGTCGAGGAAAGTGCGGGTGGCGAGGTAGAGGGCCCGCAGGTTGACCGCCATCTCCCGGTCCCAGACGGCGACGGGGAGTTCGTGGGCGGCGGCCGTGGTGTGGGTGAAGGCGTTGCTGTGGAGGATGCCCACCGGCCCGAAATGGGCATGGGCCTCCTCGCGCAGTGCCGTCCAGTCCTCCTCGGAGGAGACGTCGCAGCGTACGTAGGCGGCTCGGCCGCCGTCGGCGCGGATCGCCGCGGCGACGGCCTCGCCGGCCTTGTCGGCGATGTCGGAGACGAGGACCGCGGCGCCCTCGGCGGCGAGTCGGGCGGCGCTCGCGGCGCCGATGCCCGAGGCCGCGCCGGTGACGACGGCGGTCCGTCCGGAAAAACGGTTCATGGAGGTCCTTGTGGTGCCGGCTCGAAGGTGGGGTGGTGCGGGAGGTGGGGAAGGTGCGGGAGGTGGGCTCAGCGGCTGATGTCCTGCGCGGCGAGCAGGCCGAGCTCGGCGCGGCGCGGGAGGCCCTCCCAGTCGCCGGGGACGGAGACGGCGAAGGCGCCGCAGAGCGCGGCGAGTCGGAGGCGTTCCGGGGCCGGGGCGCCGTCGAGGACGGCGGCGAGGTAGCCGGAGACGAAGGCGTCGCCCGCTCCGACGGGGTCGACCGCGGTGACGGGTACGGCCTGTCGGACGTGGAGCTCGTCGTCGGCGACCGCGAGCGCCCCGGCGGCGCCGAGCTTGAGGACGGCCTGCGCGGGGCCGAGCCGGGTGAGGGCGCGGGCCATCCGCTCCGGCTCGTCCTCGGGTACCTCGGGCACGAAGAGGGAGGCCTCCTCGGGTCCGGCGAAGACGATGTCGGCGTACGGGAGGAGGCGGGCGAGGACGTCGGCGGCCTCGGCACGGCTCCAGAGGCGCTCGCGGTGGTTGACGTCGAAGGAGACGGTGACGCCGGCGGCGCGGGCGAGCGCGACGGCGTGCTCGACGGCGGCACGGGCGGTGGGGCTCAACGCCGGTGTGATGCCGGTGACATGGAGGATCCGGGCGCCCGCGATCCGCGCCTCGTCCAGGTCCTCGGGGGCGAGCCGGGAACCGGCGAGTCCGGCGCGGTAGTAGGTGACGCGGAGCCGGTCGGCGGTGCGCCGTTCGCGGAGCATCAGGCCGGTGGGCGCCACCGGGTCCGTACGGGCGCCGGAGACGTCGACGCCCTCGGCGCGGAGTCCGGCGAGGACCATCGCGCCCGCCGCGTCCGCCCCGACGCGGCCGGTCCAGGCGGTGCTGTGGCCGAGGCGGCTGACGCCGATGGCGACGGTCGCCTCGGCGCCCGCCCAGCCGAGGCGCAGGGGCGCCCCCGTGGCGAGCGGCCCGGGTGAGGTGGCGGCGGCGACCGCCATGACCTCGCCGAGGGTGACGAGTTCGGGCCCCGGTCGCGTCATCGGCGTATCCCGTCGAGGAAGGCCGCCGCGCGCTCGGCGAGGGCCGCCAGGGAGCCGCCCTCGCAGGCGTCCCCGACGAGGGGGCCGCCGACACCGAGGGCGGCGGCGCCTGCGGCGAGGTAGGCGGGGGCGTCGGCGGCGCCGATGCCCCCGGTCGGGACGAGGGGGATGTCGGGCAGCGGGGCGCGTACGGCGCGGAGGTACTCCGGTCCCCCGGTCGCGGCGGGGAAGAGCTTCACCATGGTGGCTCCGGCCCGCCAGGCGGTGAGGATCTCGGTGGGGGTGTACGCGCCGGGGAGCACCGGGACGTCCAGGCGGACGGCTTCGGCGATGACCTCGGTGGAGGTGGTCGGGGTGATGAGGTAGGTGGCTCCGGCCTCGACGGCGGCATGGGCCTCGGCGGGCGTGGTCACCGTGCCCGCGCCGAGGGCGAGCCCGGGCGGGGCGTCGGCGGCGAACTCGCGCAGCGCGTCGAGGACTCCGGGCGTGGTGAGGGTGAACTCGGCGGCCCGGACCCCGGACGCCCGGAGCGTGTCGGTGACCTCGGCGAAGCGGGTGGCGGAGGTGGAGCGGAGGATCGCGATGACGGGGGCGGCGGCCAGCGCGACGCGCAGCGCTTCGTGGGCGGCGCTGGGGGCGGGCGGGGCGGCTGTCTCGTGTGGGGTGGGCATGGCGAGGTGCTTCCTTGTGGGTCGGATCGCGTTCGGGCCGGGGCGGCGGACGGGTCGGCGGGCGGCGTAGGGGTCGGCGGTGCCGTCCGGCGTCGGCGGACGTCGTACGGAGTCGGCCGTGCGGGGCCTGCCGGCGAAGGTCGTACGGAGTCGGCCGTACGGGGCCTGCCGACGAAGGTCGTACGAAGTCGGCCGTACGGGGCCTGCCGACGAAGGTCGTACGAAGTCGGCCGTACGGGGCCTGCCGACGAAGGTCGTACGAAGTCGGCCGTGCGGGGCCTGTTTGCGGAGGTCGTACGGAGTCGGCGTGCGGGGTCGGCGGGCGGCGGCGGAGGTCGTCGGCGTACAGGGGTGGCGTGCGCCGTCAGTGGTCGGCGTACGGGGTGGTGGGCAGGCCGGTGGCGCCGGGGCGGCAGACGAAGAGGCGGCCGGCGTCGGGCTCGGCGCGCAGCCGCTCCTCGTCGAGGCCCGCGGTGGCCGTGGTGATGACGAGGACGTCGCGTGCGGGTCCGACGAAGGCGCAGCTCGTCACGTGCGAGGCGGGCACCTCCACGCGCGCGTGGAGGGTGCCGTCGGCCGTGAAGGCGAGGACTTCGCCGCCTCCCCACACCGCCACCCAGACGCGTCCGGCGCTGTCGACGGTGAGTCCGTCGGGGACGCCCCGGTCGAGGACGGCGAAGGGGCGCCGGTCGCTCAGGGCGCCGCTCTCCGGGTCGTAGGCGAAGACGTCGACGCGGCCGGTGGGGCTGTCGGCGTAGTAGAGGCGGCTGCCGTCGGGGCTCCATCCGAGGCCGTTGGAGATGGTGACGGAGTCGAGCAGGGTGACGAGTCCGTCGCCGTCGAGGCGGTAGAGGGCGCCCGCGCCGGGGCTCTCGTCGTACGCCATGGTTCCGGCGAGGAGCCGGCCCGCGGGGTCGACGGCGGCGTCGTTCATGCGGCGCGGCAGGCCGTCGTCGGGGAGGACGGGCGCGGCGAGTTCGACGGCCTCGGAGACCGGGCGGTCCTCGTCCAGGCGGAGGACGGCGGTGCCCGCGGCGGCGAGGAGGGCTCCGGAGGCGCAGAGGGCGACGGCGCCGACGGGGCGGTCGAAGCGGAGGGTGGCGACGGGCGCGAGGTCCGGCCCTTCCTCTCCGTCGGTCAGGCCGGCCCGGTGGACCAGCCCTTCCGGGATGTCCACCCAGAGGACCTCTTGGCGCCGTTCGTCCCAGAGGGGACCTTCCGTCAGGCGTCCGGGCAGGGGGGAGCAGGGCACGGCCCTGAGGTGCAGCATCTGTCCTCCTCGGTTGGCTCCTCAAAAACTAGGGCTTCGTCTAACGGTTGTAAATAGCCCGGTCCCTGCTTCTTCCAACCCTTCGAATAACATCCTCGGGACAGCGCGGCCGATCGGAGGACAGCACAGATGATCAAGCGGACGTCGCAGGACATCCGACGTCTCAACCGCTTCGAGGTCCTGCGGCGCGTCTACGCGGGGCCGGGCGCGATGAGCCGTCAGGACATCGCGACCGCGACCGGGCTCTCGTTCGCCACCGTCGCCAACCTCACCGCCGAACTCCTGGAGGCCGGGGTGCTCGTCGAGGCGGGCCACGAGGACTCCAGCGGCGGCCGCCCGCGGGCACGCCTCGCCGTGAACTCCGAGCGGGGCGCGCTGATCGGCGTCGACATCGCCGAGACGTCGGTGCACGCCGAGCTCTTCGACCTGGCCCTGGAGGTCCGGCACTCCGTGGAGCGCCCGCTCCCGCCGGGTGACGTCCGCCCCTCCGACGTCGTCGACGTCCTCGCCGGCTGCGTGGAGGAGCTGCTGAGCGCCTCCGGGGTGCCTCGCGAGCGGGTGCTCGGGGCCGGGGTCAGCGTGCCGGGCATGGTGGAGCGCGAGGGCGGCGTCTCGTCGTTCTCGCCGTACTGGTCGTGGCACGAGGTGCCCCTGCGCGCCCTGCTCGACGAGCGCCTCGGACTGCCCCTGTGGCTCGACAACCCGCTACGGGCCAGCACGGTCGCCGAGCTGTGGTTCGGCGCCGGGCGCGAGGTCGACGACCTGGTGGTGCTGACGCTGCGGGCCGGTGTCGGCGCCGGGATCGCGATCGACGGGCAGCTGTACCGGGGCTTTACCAACAGCGCGGGCGAGTGGGGCCACACCTGCCTCGCCCTCGACGGCCGCCTGTGCACCTGCGGCAACCGGGGCTGCGTGGAGGCGTACGTGAGCACCCGGGGGATCGCGCGGACCTGGCGCGAGCTCGCGCCGGGCGACGAGCGGGCGACGGGCGCGGACGACGCCGCCACGGTCGCGGCCCTGGCGCGCGCGGCGGCGGAGCAGGACCCGACGGCCGCCGCCGTCATCGAGAGGACCGGGCGCTACCTGGGCGCGGCGGTGGCCAACCTCGTGAATCTGTTCAACCCCCGGGTGCTCGTCCTCGGCAATCAGGTCGTCGACCTGCTCGGCGAGCGCCTCCTGACCGCCACGTACGAGGCGGTGACGCGGCACGCCCTGCCGCTGCCGCACCGGGCCGCGACCTTGCGGCGCAGCGCGGTCGCGCACAACGCGGTCACGCGGGGGGCCGCCACCTTCGCTCTGGAGGGGTTCCTCAACGACCGTGAGGTCTTCGGGCCGGTCAGCCGGATGCGTCAGCCCCGGGAGCGCCGGGACGGCCGCCGGGTCGGATCCGCCGATGCGGAGGGCTGACGTTCACCGGCCCTCAGCGGCGCGCACCCCGGTGTCCGAGCCGTGCCGAGAGCTCGTCGGCGCCCTTCGCGGCGAGGGCGGTGAGTTCGTTCTCCCGCTCCTCGCTCCAGCGGTGGACCGGCACCGAGACGGACAGCGCCGCGACGACCCGGCCGGACCGGTCCCGCACGGGCGCGGCGACACAGCTGACGTCCGGGTTGGACTCCTGGAGTTCGACGGCGACGCCGAGGATCCGGATCTCGGCGAGCGCGGCCCGCAGCACCTCCGGGTCGCTGAGGCTGTTCGGCGTCATGGCCTCCAACGGCCCTTCGTCGAGCCGCTCTTCGAGGCGCGCTTCGAGCTCGTCCGCGGGGAGGGAGGCCAGGAGCATCTTGCCGACGGCGGTGCAGTGGGCGGGAAGGCGGCGGCCGGTCGCGGAGACCATCCGCACCGCGTGCGTCGAGTCGACCTTGGCGATGTAGATGACGTCCATGTCCTCCAGGAGGGCGACGTGGACGGTCTCGCCGCAGGTGTCGGCCACCTCGCGGGCGACCTGGTGGCCTTCGGCCGCGAGGTCGAGCTGTTCCGCGTACCGGCTGCCGAGCTGGTACGTGCGGACGCCGAGCCGGTAGCGGCCCGGCTGCTCCGGTACCGGGACGAGGTAGTTGCGGGCGGCCAGGGTGGCGACCAGCTCGTGCGTCGTCGTGCGTGGCAGCTGGAGCCTGCGGGTGATCTCGGGCGCGGACAGCGTCCCGTCGCCCTGGAGGAAGAGCTCCAGTATGTCGAATGCCCTGGTCACCGCCGGAACGAGTCGTCCCACGAGGCCCACCCCACCCTCTGTTCGTTCGAGATCCCCATGGGCATTCCCATCGGCGTTCCCGTCGGCATTCCCGTCGGCGTCACCGTGGACACGCTCCCGTTGACACGTCGACGGGCCGCTGCCTACGGTCTCGCCGATCCACCGAACATTATTCGATATCTCGAACATCACGCCAGCGCCCCGGGAGCAACCACCGTGCGCATCACGGGAATCACCACACATGTCGTCGGAACGCCCTGGCGCGATCTGACCTACGTCCTGGTCCACACCGACGAGGGCCTGACCGGTGTCGGCGAGACCCGGATGCTCGGGCACACCGACGCCCTGATCGGCTACCTCCGCGAGGCGGAGGCGAACCACATCGCCGGCTCCGACCCGTTCGCGGTCGAGGATCTCGTACGCCGCATGAAATACGGCGACTTCGGACGGGCCGGCGAGATCGTGATGTCCGGCATCGCCGTCGTGGAGATGGCCTGCTGGGACATCAAGGGCAAGGCGCTCGGCGTGCCCGTGTGGCAGCTCCTCGGCGGGCAGGTGACCGACCGCGTTCCGGCGTACGCGAACGGCTGGTACACCACCGAGCGCACTCCGGAGGCCTATCACGCGGCGGCCCGTACGGTCGTGGCCCGCGGCTACCGGGCGCTCAAGATCGACCCGTTCGGCAACGGCCGGTTCGAGCTGGACGCCGAGCGGTCGCGGGACGCGGTCGCGCTGATCGAGGCCGTACGGGACGCGATCGGTCCGGACACCGAGCTGATGGTGGAGATGCACGGCCGCTTCTCCCCCGCGACGGCGATCCGGCTCGCCCGCGAACTGGCCCCGTTCCGGCCCGCGTGGCTGGAGGAGCCGGTGCCGCCGGAGAACCTCAAGGCCCTGCGCAAGGTGGCCGACAAGGTCGACCTGCCGATCGCGACCGGGGAACGGATCCACGACCGGATCGAGTTCCGGGAGCTGTTCGAGTCACAGGCCGCCGACATCATCCAGCCGGACGTCGGGCACATCGGCGGCATCCTGGAGGCCAGGAAGCTCGCCGCCACCGCCGAGACCCACTACGTGCTCGTCGCCCCGCACAACGTGGGAGGGTCGGTCCTCACCGCCGCCTCCCTCCAACTCGCGGCCTGCACGCCGAACTTCAAGGTCCTGGAGCACTTCAACGACTTCGCGGACGCCGAGATCACGAAGGTGGTGCGCGGGGCCCCGGAGGTCGATCCCGAGACGGGCTGCTTCGCCGTCTCGCACGCGCCGGGCCTCGGTGTCGAGCTGGACGTGGACGCGGCGGCCGAATTCCCGCAGCGGCGCGCCCGGTTCGACCTGTGGGCCGAGGGCTGGGAGAAGAGGCGGCCTCGATGAGCGAAGGACCCGCCCATGGCTCCGTACGCCGGAGCCGTTCCATCGTCGTCGACGCTCCCGGTGAACACCGGCTCGTCGAGCGGGAGGTGCCCGGGCCGGGACCGGGCGAGGTCCGGGTACGGATCGCCGCCGCCGGGATCTGCCTGAGCGACCGCGAGCTGTACGACGGTCACCGCGCCCCGGGATACGTCCGCTACCCGGTGGTCCCCGGGCACGAGTGGTCCGGCACCGTGGAGGCCGTCGGCGTCGGCGTCGACCCCGCGCTCGTGGGCCGGGCGTGCGTCGCCGAGGGCTTCCGGTCCTGCGGCACGTGCGAGCGGTGCCGGTACGGGGAGACCAGCCTCTGCACGGCCGGGTACGCGGAGACCGGCTTCACGGAGCCGGGTGCCTTCGCCGACCACCTGGTGATCCCCGCACGGCTGTTGCACCCGCTCCCCCACGGCGTGGACCTGCGGGCCGCGGCGCTCCTCGAACCCGCCGCCGTCGTCGCGGCGGCGATACGGGCGGGGCGGCCGCGCCCGGGCGAGCGGATCGCCGTCGTCGGCGCCGGAACGCTCGGCCTGCTCGCCGTCCAGTGGCTCGCCGCCTCCTCTCCCGACGAGCTCGCCGTCGTCGACCCCCGTACGGAGCGGGCCTCGCGCGCCCTCTCCTTCGGCGCCGGCCGGACCCTCTCCCCGGCGGAGGCGGACGATGTGTCCGGGCGCTACGACCTGGTCGTGGAGACCGCCGGGGCCCCCACGACGGCCGCCGCCGCCTGCCTCCTCGCGCGACGGGGCGGCCGGGTGGTGCTGACCGGCATGTTCGCGGCGGGCGCCACCGGCATCGACCCGGTCCATCTCTCGGTGAACCAGCTGGAACTCCGCTCCGTCTTCGGCGCCTCCTCCGCCGCCTGGGCGGACGCGGTGCGCGCCTTCTCGGCCGGAGTGCTCGACCCGGCACCGCTCGTCACCCACGCGTTCCCGCTGGAGCGGTTCGGCGAGGCGCTCGCCCTGGTGGGCGGCGGCGCCCCCGGGACCGGCAAGGTCCTCCTGCGCCCCTGAGCGCACCTCCCTCGTACGCACCTCGTCCGACCTCCCGAACAGAGGATCCCGATGACCACGCGACCGGCACCCCGACGTCCCGGCGGCGAAGCGCTCCGCCGCATCGGCCACCCCGTACCGGCGGACGACCTCGCCGACGCGTCCCCGCACGCCTTTCCCGACGGCGGCCTCTGGCGCACCGAACTCCCCTCCGTCGAGGGCCCCGAGGCGCTCGCCGTCGTGCTCGCCGAGAGCGCGCGGCTCGACGTCCCCGTGCACCGGGTCAGCCAGGGCAGCGGCGTCTGGATGCTCACCGACACCGAGATCTCGGAGATGGTCGACGCCTGCGCCGAACGCTCCGTCGAGCTGTGCCTGTTCACCGGGCCGCGCGGCACCTGGGACACCGGGGCGGCCACGCGGACCGACTCCGGCGGGGCCGGGCTCCGCGCCCGGGGGCACGACGCGCTCGCCGGATGCGTCGAAGACGCCCTGCGCGCCGCCGCCTTGGGCGTGCGGTGTCTGCTCGTCGCCGACGAGGGCGTCCTGTGGACCCTGCACCGGCTGCGTACCGAAGGGGTGTTGCCGAGCGACACCACCTTCAAGGTGTCCGCGCTGATCGGCCCGGTCAACCCGGCGGCCTTCGCCGTCCACGAGCGGCTCGGTGCCGACTCGCTCAACGTGCCCTCCGACCTGACCCTCGCGCACCTCAGCGAGATCCGGCGGGTCAGCCGGGCGCCGATGGACCTGTACGTCGAGGCCCCGGACGACCTCGGTGGATACGTCCGGATGTACGAGGCGGCCGAGTTGATCCGGCGGGGCGCGCCGCTGTACCTGAAGTTCGGGCTGAGCCGGGCCGCCGGGATCTACCCCTACGGCGCACACCTGCGGGACCAGGCCCTCGCCACCGCCCGTGAGCGGGTCCGGCGTGGACGACTCGTCCTCGACCTGCTCGCCCGCCTGGGGGCGGACGGCGGGATGTCCCCGCTGGGCTCCCGGCACCCCGGCGAGCTCCGTCGCTTCCCGGTCACCGACGAGGCCCACCTTCGCCCGCCCGCCATCGAAGCGCTTCGATCTTCCTGATCCTCCACTCTGGACACGTCAGCACGGTCACGTTACGGTCTCGCTGGGTCGCCGAAGCGATCACGGCGGTCTCCGTCGAAGCGTTTCACCACTGTCACGGCCCGCGGGGAGAACGGATGGTCACCCTTGGCGAGGTCGCCCGGCACGCCAGTGTGTCGGCGAGCACGGTCAGCTACGTGCTCAGCGGCAAGCGTCCCATCTCCGACCCGACCCGGCGGCGGGTGCGGGCCAGCATCGAGCAGCTCGGCTACCAACCCCACGCGGACGCGCGGGCGTTGGCGAGCAGCCGGTCGCGGATCATCGCGCTGATGGTGCCGCTGCGGACCGACATGTACGTGCCGGTGATGCTGGAGATCGCGGTCGCCGTCGCCACCACCGCCCGGGCGCACGGCTACGACGTGCTGCTGCTCACCGGCGAGGAGGGCCCCTCGGCGCTGCGCCGGGTCACCGGCAGCGGTCTGGCCGAGGCGGTGATCCTCATGGACGTCCAGCTCGACGACGAGCGGCTGCCGGTGCTGCGGGCGGCGGGCCCGCCCGCCGTCCTGGTCGGGCTGCCGGCCGATCCGGCGGGACTGAGCTGCGTCGACCTGGACTTCACGGCGGCGGGGGCGTTGTGCGTGGAGCATCTGGCGGGCCTCGGGCACCGGGAGATCGCCGTGATCGGGGAGGCCCCCGGCGTCTACGCCCGGCACACCGGCTTCGCCGAGCGGACCCTGCGCGGTCTGCGCGACCGGGCCGCCGAGCTCGGCGTCGGGCTCCTGCACCGGCCCTGCGAGGGCGGTCACGACGCGGTCGCGGGGGTCCTGGCCCGGATCGTCGACGAGCGGCCCGGGGTCAGCGCCTTCGTCGTGCAGAACGAGACGGCCGTCGAACCGCTGCTCGCGCTGCTGCGGCGTACGGGCCGGGCCGTGCCCGAGGACGTGTCGGTGGTCGCCGTCTGCCCCGATCCGGTCGCCGCCCAGGCCTCGGTGGCGCTCACCTCCGTGGCGATCCCCGCGCAGGAGCTGGGCCGCCGTGCCGTGGAGCGGCTGATCGCGGGCCTCTCCTCCCGACCCGACGGCTCCGGAACGGAAGACGAACGGACGGTGGGCGGCACCGCCCCGACGGCGGGCGTCGAGCTCCTCACCCCGGTCCTGACGGCGCGGGACAGCTCCGGCCCCCCGCCGGCGCGCGGGGTCGGGAGCTGACGACCCGCTCCTCGCCCGCGCGCAGGACGAGTCGGGTCGCGCCCGCCGGGCTCCGGAGCTCGACCTTCGCGTCCCGGTCCGGCCGGACGACCGCGCGGTACTCCCCCGGCGCCCACGTCAGGTCGACGCGCGCGCCGAACCGGGTCCGCACGCCGGTGAGCCGGCCGCGCGGGCAGCGGGCCAGCGGCGCGGGCAGGAGCACGAGCCGGTCGGGCGTCGACTGCACGAGGGCCTCGATCAGGAGCGCGGGCAGGCTGTGCGCGGCATCGGCGTTGTAGACGTCGCGGGCCGGATAGTGCGCGCTCATGAGGGAGTCGTGGAAGTAGTCCCCGGTGAGCACGCGGGCGAGGGCGTCCTCGGTGCGGGCGGCGTCCCCGAGCCGGGCGGCGACCAGGCCGTGGTGGAGGTGGCCGTGGGCGGAGTCGTTCTCGCTGCCCCGGAGTGCGAGGGCGCGCCGGGCGGCCCCGGCGAGGTCCGGGGTGTCGTACGGGTTGATCTCGTCCAGCGGCCAGACCGGGTAGAGGTGGCTGAGGTGCCGGTGGTCGTAGCGGTCGCCGAGCCCGGGGCGGGCCCATTCGGCGAGCGCGCCGTCGTCGTTGACCCGGTACGGCGGCAGCCGGTCGGCGAGCGCCCGGAGCCGGGCGGCGTCCTGGTCCGGGGCGCGGTCGGCGGCGGCGCGCAGGGCGTGCCGGGCGGCGGCGATGTCCATGGTGGCGTCGACCGCGCCCCAGCTTCCGCCGTGGGGGCGGTTCTCCGGGGAGTAGGAGGGGACGATCACGATCCGGCCGTCGGGTCCGGTGCGGGTGAGGAAGTCCTCGTAGAACGCGGCGAGTTCGCGGAGGATCCCGGTGACGCGCGGGTCGCGCCGTCCGCTCGCCTCCTCGTGGGCGAGGAGCGGGACGAGCAGCCAGTCGGCTCCGGCGGTCCACAGGTGGAGGGGGTAGTCGCGGCTGAAGTGGTACGTGTGCCCGGAGGCGCCGTCCGTGTGGGTGGGGGCGACGATGCCGCCGGCGCCGAAGATCTCCCGGGCGTTGTCCCGCCAGTGCGCCAACTGTCCGCGGATGAGCCGGGTATGAGCCTCGGTCACCTCGGGGAGGTCGGCGGCGACGGCCGAGGCGGTCTGGAGGTTGAGGTTGGCGTTCGTGGTGAACGCCCCTGACCAGGCGGTGTTCCAGTCGCCGGTCCACAGTCCGGTGAGCCGGGGAGGCAGGAGGCCCGAGGAGGAGAGCAGGTGGTAGCGGCCGGCGGCGAAGAGGCGTTCCAGGAGGGCGGCGCTGTCGGGCCGGCCGAGCAGGGCGGATCCGGGGAGGGCCCGCTCGGTCGGGTCCGCGCCGAGGTCGAGGGCGACGCGCCCGTAGGCGGGGCCGTGCAGCGCGGTGTGCCGGGCGAGGAGCCGGGCGTGGAGGGCGGCGAGGTCCGGGAGGGAACCATCGGTGTCGACCAGGGCGCGCAGCCCTTCGGTCTCCCCGTCCATGGCCGTGCTGACGTCGGCCTCGTGCCGCCGTACGCGGGTGAGGAGCAGCAGCTGCCGGGCGCCCTCGATGCGTATGCCGGAGGCGGTGATCGTGGTCCGCCCGGCGTCGCTGAGCAGGAGGGTGAGGCCCGTGTAGCCGAGCGGGCTGTCCGGGTAGCGGGCCCGCAGGGTGAGGACGCTCTCGCGGCCGGCGATGGCGATGCCGCGCCCGGTCCCGAGTTCCGCGGGGACGCCCGGCAGCCGGTGGTCGAGGTCGACCTCGACCACCGGGCCGGGCTCGGAGACGTACTGGACGAGGACGTCGTCGGCGCGGGAGACGAAGACCTCGCTGCGCCGCTCCCCGCACTCGGCGGCGACCACCCCGGTGGTGAAGTCGACGGACCGGTGCGTCGCCGCGCCGGTACTGCCGGGTGCGCGCCGGACCCGGGTCTGGAACGCGGGGTGGAAGGGCCGGACCCAGCGCAGCGGGCGGCCGTCCGTGAAGCGTTCGGCGGCGGTCGTGTCGCCGGCGAGCAGGGCGTCCTGAAGGGCCGGAAGCGCGTCGGCGAGCCGGGGCGGCGCGGTGTCGGCGGGGTCGTTGTTCGGCCGTACGAGGGTGTGGTGGGTGACGACCACCCGGTCGTCCTCGGGGTCGCCGAAGACCAGGGCACCGTGCCGGCCGTTCCCCGTGAGGAAGGCGTCCTCCCAGCGGGCGGCGGGTGCGGGCTCCCAGGTGCCGTGGGTCACGGCCTGCCCTCCCCGGGCGTGGGGCGGTGATCCTCCGGTACGACGACGCCGAACCGGGCCGGCTTCACCGTCCCCTCCGTCACGGTGCCGGTGAGGAGGTCGCGGTGGCGGCCGGGCAGCCGCGCCGTGTTGCGGAGGATCGCGTGCAGTCCGTCGAGTTCGCCGCCCCGGTGGGCGCCGTCCTCGTCGCGGGGCAGCGTCTCGGGGTGGCGGTGCCCCAGCCACGGCGGGGGCGAGCAGCGGGTCGGGTCGTCGAGGCTGGGAGGCATCGGGCGGTCTCTCCGTATGAGGGTGGGGCGGGGGGCGGGTCGGCCCTTGCCTGCGCGGGCGGGGTCGGCCTTCGCCTGCGCAGGCGGGGCGCCTTCGCCTGCGCGGGGAGGTGTCAGCCCTTGACTGCGCCGGTCAGCATGCCCTTCCTGAAGTGCTTCTGGACGAAGGGCGAGAGGACTGCGACCGGCAGCAGGGCGAGGACCATGACGGCCATCTGGACGGCGAGTCCGGAGAGGTCGCCGGCCCTGACCGCCTGGCCGAGGCCGACCGGGATCTCCTGTTTCTGCACGAGCTGGATGAGGACGTTCTGCAGCGGCATCATGTTCTGGTCGCTGAGGTAGATGGAGGCGTTGAACCAGGCGCTCCAGTAGCCGACCGCGTAGAAGAGGGTGATGACGGCGATCACCGCCCGGGAGAGCGGCATGACGATCTGCCAGAGGATCCGCAGGTCTCCGGCGCCGTCGATCCGCGCGCTGTCGACGAGTTCGGGCGAGATGCCCATGAAGAAGCCACGCAGGACGAGGATGTTGAAGACGCTGACGGCGCTCGGCAGGATCAGCGCGAGGTAGGTGTCGGTGAGTCCGAGGGTCTGGACGAGCAGGTACGTGGGGATGAGTCCGGCGCCGAAGAACATGGTGGCCATGAGGGCGAGCAGGATGAAGCGGTGGCCGAGCGAGCCGGGCCGGGAGAGCCCGTACGCGCAGAGGACCGACACGGTCATGGAGAACAGGGTGCCGGCCAGGGTGACGAGGACGCTGACGACCGCCGCCCGGGTGACCTGGCCGCCGCCCAGGAGCTCCTGGTAGGCGATGAAGGTGAGGTCCCTCGGGACGACCACCAGACCGCCGACCTCCGTGATCGTCTTCTTCGACGAGAGGCTGGTGACCACGACGATCCACAGCGGTACGAGGACCGCGAGGCAGGCGCCGGCGAGGAGCAGGCCCTTGGCCGCGAGGCCCGCCCGGCCGGGCGGCTCCTCCCAGACGGGCCGGGCGGGCGCCGCCCACCACGAGGTGCGGCGCCGGGACGTCTTCGGTTGGCCCGCGGTCATTTCCGGTACACCCCCTGCTCGCCCATGAGGTGGGCGACCTTGTTCGCGGAGAGCACCAGCACCAGGCCGACGACTCCCTTGATCAGTCCGGCGGCGGCCGCGTAGCTGAAGTCCTGGCTGCGCAGGCCCGTCCACCACACGAAGGTGTCGAGGACCTCGGCCGCCCCGGGTCCGACGGCGTCGCGCTGGAGCAGCAGCTGCTCGAAACCGACGGTGAGCGCGTCGCCGACGCGCAGCACGAGCAGCAGCGCGATCACGGGCCGGAGCGCGGGCAGGGTGACGTGCCACATGCGGCGCCACCGCCCGGCCCCGTCCATGGCGGCGGCCTCGTACAGGTCCTGGTTGACTGCGGCGAGCGCGGCGAGGAAGACGATGACCCCCCAGCCGGCGTCCTTCCAGATGCCCTCGGCGGTGACGAGGAACTTGAAGACCCCCGGGTCGGTCATGAGGTCGAAGCCCTCGTGGCCGTACTGCCGGAGGGTCTGGGCGATGATGCCGGCGCCGCCGAGGATCTGCTGGAAGACCGTGATGACGAGGACCCAGGAGAAGAAGTGCGGCAGGTACAGGACGGCCTGGACGACCGCCCGGACCCGGGGCCGCAGCACGCTGTTGACGAGCAGGGCGAGCGCGATGGGCACCGGGAAGAAGAGCACCAGCTGGAGCAGGAAGAGGACGAAGGTGTTCTCGACGGCGTGCCAGAACGACGGGTCGGAGAAGACCCGTTCGAACTGGGCGAGGCCGACCCAGGGGCTTTCGAGCATGGCGGTGACGCCGTTGGTGGAGACGTACGGGTCGTAGTCCTGGAAGGCGACGACGTTCCCCAGGATCGGGACGTAGTGGAAGACCAGGACGAGCACGAGCGCCGGAACGGTCATGAGGAGGAGGGTCCGGTCGCGCCGGAACCGCCGTGCGAACGGGACGTGCCCGTCGGCGCGGGGACGGCCCCGGCGCCGGCCGCCTCGGGCACGCGGGGTGGGGCCGTCGGGAGCCCGCGCGGCCGGGTCCGCGGTCTTCGTGTCGAGCGTGCTCACCGTCAGCTCGCCGCGGATCCGGTGGTGTCGAGGAGCTTCCTGTACCAGTCGCGCAGCTGGTCCCCGCCCTTGGTCTTCCACTCGGAGACGGCCTGCTGCATGTCGGAGACCTTCTTGCGGCCCCGGACGATGTCCTTCTCCAGCTGCTCGAAGTCGTTCATGAGACCGGTCCACTGGGACGGCTCGGTGATCGTCATCCCGTAGAACGAGGACTTGGAGGTCACGGCGCCCATGCGCTGCTGCCACTCGACCATGGCCCGGGTGACGTCGGGAGTGTCGGGGTGTGCCACGTAGGGGGCGGGGCTGGCGACGAACAGCCAGGAGCTGCTGACCTCCTGGTTGCCCTTGTCGGTCTTGACCGGCAGGCCGTCCTTGATGGTGTGGTGGACGCCCTCGACCCCGTAGTCGGTGAGCATCCGCTCCTTGGTGCCGTAGGGCGCGGCGGTGAAGTCGGCGATGGCGAGGGCGTCCTCGACGACCGCCTTGGAGCTGCCCTTCCTCACGAAGGCCCAGATGTTGGCGGGGTTGGTCGCCCACAGCTTCGGTGCGCCGCCCGCGTGGCCGGGGATGTCCATCGCGGCCATGGCGAACGTCGGGTTCTGCGCGGCCTGTTCGGAGGACTTGGCGTACCAGTGGGAGAGGTCGTTGTTGTAGACGAGGCACTGGCCCGCGGTGAAGCGGAGGCTGGTGTCGCCCTGGTTCTGGGTCTTCTCGTCGGGGTGGACGACTCCGGCGTCGTAGAGCTTGCGGGTCCACTCCAGGGCTTCGAGGTACTCGGGGGTCTCGATGCGGTTGATCAGCTTGCCGTCGACGAGGTGCCAGCCGAGCGCCTTGTCGCTGCCGGGGAGCACGCCGAACATGTTGTAGGCGGTCCAGGTCATGTCCCCGCAGGCCCAGACCTTGGCCTTGGCGCTGGTGATCTCCTTGGCGAGGGCGAGGAACTCGTCGGCGCTCTTGGGGAGTTGCCAGCCCTTCGCGTCGAAGAGGTCCTTGCGGTAGAAGGGCGCGATGTTCGTGACGTACGAGGCGGGCATGGGCAGGCCGCGCAGCTTGCCGCCGAAGAGCGAGCGCTGCCAGGCGTCGGTGGGGATGGCCGCCAGGTTCGGGTAGGCCTTGACCTTGTCGCCGGAGAGGTACGGGCCGAGGTCCTCGAACTTGGCGTTGATCGCGCTGGGGATCTTGCCGCCGAGGTTCCAGCCGGGGACGACGACCACGTCGGGTATCTCGCTGGAGGCGAGGACGGCGCCGAGCTTCTGGTCGTAGACGTTGCCGTCCTGGTTCTGCCAGGCGGCCTGGACGCCGATGGCCTCGTTCATGGCCTTGTAGTACGGGTTGTCGGAGGCGGGCGGCGGCCCCCAGAACGGGGCCATGACGGTCAGGGCGCTGCCCTTGCCCTTCTTGGTGGTGACCGACGCCTTGAGCTCGGCGCTCGCGATGGCCCGGGTGAAGCCGGCGGCGGAGCCGTTCTTCGGCGCGATGTCGGGGGTGACGACGGTGCCGGCCACGAAGGCGGGGAGGAGCTTGGCCGCGTCCTTGCCGGTGGTGGTGCCGTCCTTCTTCCCGGTGCCGGAGTCACCGCCACCGCAGGCCGCGAGCAGCGGGACGCCGCCGGCCACCGCCGCGGCGGCGACGGCGGTGGAGGCGAGGAAGCCCCGCCGGCTCTGCCCGGTGTCGCTCCGGCTCGGGGTGGATCTCCGGGAGCCCGTGGAGACGGCGTTCGGCGTCATTGCGTCAACCCTTCGTGGCACGCGCCAGGACATACGGCGACCGAGGGGTCGCCGACCGGCTGCGGGGGTGGAGGTGGAGGTGGAACGGGCGGGGCGGAACCCCGGGGCGCCGTCGACCATCGAGTCGAAGCGCTTCGATATTGCTGCGAGGTTAAGTGAACGTCACAGGCGCGGCAAGAGCCGTTCCCGAGATTCTCGGGCTTCTCTTCGGTACACCCGTATACCAAGGAGCCCTCCAAACACGGGAAGTGGGTCGCCGTGACTCCTTGACACCCACTCCTCACGCGCGGAGCATCGAAGCGCTTCGAAATCTGCCGCAACAGCCTCCCGCTCCTCCTCTGCCAAGGGACTCGCACGTGACCGCACACCGGCCGCCCTTCCGTGACCCGGCCCTTCCCGTCGCCCGGCGCGTCGACGACCTCCTCGACCGGCTCACCGCCGACGAACGCCTGGCCCTGCTCCACCAGTTCACGCCCGGCGTCGACCGCCTGGGCCTCGCCGCGTTCCGTACCGGGCAGGAGGCCTTGCACGGCGTCGCCTGGATGGGTCCCGCGACCGTGTTCCCGCAGGCCGTCGGGCTCGGCGCGAGCTGGCACCCGGAGCTGGTGCGCCGGGTCGGCGAGGCGGTGTCCCGCGAGGCGCGCGCGATGCGCGCCAAGGACGGGCGGGTCGGCCTCAACATCTGGGCGCCGACGGTCAATCTGCTGCGGAACCCGCTGTGGGGCCGCGGCGAGGAGGGGTACGCGGAGGACCCCGCCCTGACCTCCGCGATCGCGACCGCGTTCACCCGCGGGCTGCGCGGCGACCATCCGCTGTACTGGCGTACCGCCCCCGTCCTCAAGCACTGGCTCGCCCACAACAACGAGGCGGCGCGCGACACCTCCTCCGCTTCCGTACGCCCCCGCGTCCTGCACGAGTACGACCTGCGGGCGTTCCGCGGCGCCGTCGAGGCGGGCGCGGTGGCCGGGGTGATGCCCGCGTACAACCTGGTCAACGGTCGCCCGAACCACCTCTCCCCCTACCTGGAGGAGGAGTTGCGGAGCTGGACGGACCAGGAGCTGCTCGTCTGCTCCGACGCGGGTGCCCCGTCCAACCTGGCCGACTCCCAGGCGTACTTCGCCACGCACGAGGAGGCGGTGGCGGCCGCGCTGCGCGCCGGGGTCGACTCCTTCACCGACCACGGGACGGACGCCTCGCCGATCCTGGGGCGGCTGCGCGGGGCCCTGGAGCGCGGTCTGATCGACCGGTCGGACGTGGACCGTGCGGTGCGGCGGCAGTTGACCGTGCGGTGTCTCCTCGGCGAGTTCGACCCGGAGCTCGATCCGTACGCGGACGAGAGCCGGTTCGACACCCCCGAACACCGGGAACTGGCCCGTGAGACGGCCGAGGCGGCGGTCGTTCTCCTCAAAAACGAGCCGTCGGGCGGCGAGGGACGCCCGTTCCTGCCGATCGCGGCGACGGAAGGCGTGCGGATCGCCGTCGTCGGGCTCCTCGCCGACGCCTGCAAGCTGGACTGGTACAGCGGTTCGCTGCTCCACCGCTCCACCCCGCTCGCCGGGCTGCGGGAGCGGTTCGGGCCGGAGCGGGTGACCTTCGCCGAGGGGGTGGACCGGATCCGGCTGCGGACCGCGTCGGGCACGTGGCTGCGGGTGCCGGAAGGCGATGCGGAGGTCGGGGCAAGGGACATGGAGGTCTCGCTCGACCCGGCCCTGCTCGCCGGCCGCACCGACCTGCCGCCGCTGACCGCCGACGCGGAGGGCTCCGAGCTGGCCCTGATCGACTGGGGCGACGGGGTGCTGACGCTGCGCGCGCCCGACGGCCGGTACCTCTCGGTCGCCGAGGACGGGTTCGTCCGCGCCTCGGCTGACGAGCCCGGCGGCTGGGTCGTCCAGGAGACCTTCCGGCTCGAAGCCCATGGGGACGGGCACCTCCTTGTGCACCTCGGGACGGGTGGCTACGTCTCTGTCGCCGCCGACGGCGTGAAGGTTGCCGCCGCCCGCGAATCCGACCGCGAATCCGGCCGGGCGTCCGCCGAGGTGTTCTCGATCGAGACGGTCGAGCGGGGCGAGGAGACGGTCGCCAGGGCCGCCGCCGACGCGGACGTGGTGATCGTCGTCGCGGGGAACGACCCGCACGTCAACGGCCGGGAGACCGAGGACCGCACGACGCTCGCGCTGCCCGCGCAGCAGGACCGGCTGTGGCGGGCCGCGCACGCCGCGAACCCCCGGACCGCGCTCGTCCTCGTCTCCTCCTACCCGTACGCGGTGCCGGAGGCGGCCGGGACGCTCCCGGCCCTGCTCTGGACGGCGCACGGGGGCCAGGCCGCGGGCACGGCACTCGCCCGGATCCTGGCCGGTGACGTCTCCCCGGCGGGCCGGCTCCCCCAGACCTGGTACGCGGCGGACGCCGACCTGCCCGGGATGCTCGACTACGACGTGATCGGCGGCCGCCAGACGTACCTGTACTTCGACGGCACCCCGCTCTACCCCTTCGGGCACGGCCTCTCCTACACGACCTTCGAGTACGAGGAGCTGACGGCGGCGGTCGACGGCGAGGAGGTACGGATCTCCTGCACCGTCACCAACACCGGCGCCGTCGCCTCGGACGAGGTCGTCCAGGTGTACGGGCGGGCCGTGGCGCCCTCCGTGCCGCGGCCGCACCGCGAACTCCTCGCCCACGAACGGGTCCACCTCACGCCCGGCGCGTCCACCGCGCTCTCCTTCACCGTGCCGGTGGCGGCGCTCGGCTTCTGGGACGTGGCCCACGGCCGATGGGCCGTGGACCCGGGGCCGTACGAGTTCCTCGCGGCCACGTCCAGCGCCGACGTGCGCCGTACGGTCCGCGTCGAGGTGCCGGGCACGGCACCCGGGCCGCGTCCGGTCCTGGAGACGGGTCTGGAGGCCGTCGACTACGACGAGCAGACCGCGACCGTGATCGTCGACCGCTCCCGGGTCTCCGGCGACGCGGTGACCCCGGCCGATCCGGACGTGCCCGGCACGCTCCTCTACCGGGCCTGCGACTTCGGCGACGGCGTCACGGAACTGGCCGTGACGGCCGCAGGGTCGGGCGAGGTGACGTTCTTCGCCGGTACGGGGACGGCCGAGCTGGCCCGCGTGACGGTGGAGCCCACGGACGGCCCGTACGACCACACCACCGTGGGGGCGCCCTGTCACGTCCGCGACGTGACGGACTTCCGCGTCGAACTGCGCGGGCCGCTGCGCCTCGCGCACGTCGCCTTCTCCGGCTGAGGGACCGGGAAGCGCGACGCAAGGGGTGTCCCGCCGGTCTCCTCCGGGCCCGGCGGGACGCCCCCCTCTGCCTGCGGGAGGCGGGTAGGCTCCCGTGACCGTCTACCCGGGGGCCCACCATGACCAGCACGTCATCCGTACGCCGCGTCGCCCTGCTGGCGGCGGCGCTCGCCGCGCTCGCCGTCTCCTGCGGCACGACGCCGGAGCCCGACCGCCCGGCGGCGGGCCCTGGCACGGTGGCGACGGCATCGGCCACCACCGGTGCGCCGGAGGCGACCGCTGCCGACCCCACGACCGCGCCCTCGGAGCCCGACGGCACCCCCACCGCGTCAGGCGCGCCGGCGCCGTCCTCCGGCGAGAAGGTCCGTGACGCCTTCGCCACCCTCCAGGCCACGCTCAACGACTCCTGCGCGGCGGACTGCGCCTACTTCCTCGGCCGCGTCCACAAGGAACTCCAGGAGCTGGACGGGGCGATGAAGGCCGACCCCAAGGGGCCCGGACACTTCCCCGAGCCGATCCGGAAGATCGCCGAGCTCAACAAGACGCTGGCCGGGGACAGTTCCTCCGAGAACCTGAAGAAGCACGAGAAGCTGCTCATCGGCACCCGCGACTTCATCAACACGTGGATGCAGGGTCACCCGGACGACTACCGCTGACCACGGCGAACGACAGCGCGGCGACGCCGAGCCCCACGCTCAGGCGCCGAGCTGCCGCACCTTGACCGAGTCGACGAGGACCGCGAAGCCGCCGTCGCGCTGGTGACCACCGAGGCCGCGGGCGAGGAAGGCGGAGGCTGACAACGGCCGCCGACGCCACCCCGCCGATCACCGCTCCACCCCAGGCTGCGTCAGTCGTCCTCCGGCAGGTGGTAGTAGACCGTTCCCGATCGCCAGGAGCCGTGCTCGGTCATCTCCTCATGGAGCACCACGTCCTGGATCTCGACGGGCCCGAGAGCCTCGATGGTGTCGGCGAGGCGCCGCAGGAGCGCCGGGACGCTGTCGCAGCCCGGACCCGACGGGTTGGCCTGGAGGAAGTGGCGGACGGTCCAGTGCTCAGGGGTATCGATCACGGGACGAGCGTAGGCCCTCCCCCGCACTGCGGAGGAGGGCCCTTCCGCGTCACCCGGTAGCCGCCGCCGGGGCGCCCCGGCGGTCCGGGACGGTCACCGTACTCGTCGTGCCGAGGCCGGCGCCCCGGGCCTCCGTCACGGCCGGACGCTCGTCAGGAGAGGACCCGGGGGGCAGCCGCGAGCACCGTCCGGCAGGCGAGGGCGGCGCCGGTGTCGAGCGCGGGTCCCGTAGAAAGCGTTTGCGCGAAGCATTGACGAAACACGAACGCCCCCATAGCTTCATGCCCGTTGCACTTCGTACGTCATATATGAGACGCGATACACGAGATCTGAGAGTGCTCCATGGCCTTCGCCCCCAGCCCCATCCCGTCCCGCACCCAGTACGTCCTGGAGGCGATCAAGCACGACATCCTCACCGGAGGGCTCAGACCCGGCCAGGCGCTCGTGGAGACCGAACTCGCCGCGCGCTTCGGGGTGTCGAAGACCCCGGTGCGCGAGGCGCTCAAGACCCTCGCGGGCAGCGGGCTCGTGGTGATGAGCCAGTACAAGGGCGTCACGGTCCGGATGGTCGACGCGGACATGGCCCGCTCGGTCTACGACGTGCGCCTGCTCCTGGAGCCCGAGGCGGTCCGCCGCGCGGTGGCCTCCGCCGCCCCGCTCGACGATGCGCACGAGGCGCTGCGGCGGGCCGCCGGGGCCGAGGACCCGGCCGAACGGTCCCTGGCGAACCGGGACTTCCACCGCGCGCTCTACCTGCCCTGCGGCAATCCGCTGCTCGGCCGGATGCTCGACGAGGTCCGCGACCAGGCCGCCCTGGTCTCCACGGTCGCCTGGGCCGCCGTCCCCTCCTGGGAGCGCGAGGCCGCGGAGCACGAGGAGATCCTGCGGCTCGCCGCCGCGGGCGATGTCGAGGGTGCCGGCCTGGCCGTACACGACCACATCGCCTCGTTCGTCGAGCGCGCCTTCCCCCACTCCCCCCTGAACAGCGAGTGAGCATGGATTTCGAGACCCTGAGGGCCGCCCTCGCCGATGTGGTGGCCATCCCCGTCACCCCGTTCGCCGAGGACGGCTCGGTCGACACCGTCGCGCACCGGACGCTGCTGCGCCGGCTGCTCGACGGCGGCGTCCGCACCCTCACGCCGAACGGCAACACCGGCGAGTTCTACGCCCTCACCCCCGAGGAGCGCCGCTCCCTCACCGAGGCGACCGTCGAGGAGGCCGGGGACCGCGCCGTGATCCTGGTCGGCGTCGGCCACGACGTGCCGACGGCCGTCGAGGCCGCCCGGCACGCCCGCGCCACCGGGGCCCACATGCTGATGGTGCACCAGCCCGTGCACCCGTACGTCTCCGAGAGCGGCTGGGTCGACTACCACCGGGCCATCGCCGAGGCCGTGCCGGAGCTCGGCGTCGTCCCGTACCTCCGCAACCCGCTCCTGAGCGGTGCCCGGCTCGCCGAACTCGGCGCCGCCTGCCCCAACGTGATCGGGGTGAAGTACGCCGTCCCGGACGCCTCCCGATTCGCCGGCTTCGCCCGGGACGCGGGCCTCGACCGCTTCGTGTGGGTGGCGGGGCTCGCCGAACCGTACGCCCCCTCCTACTTCGCGAGCGGCGCGAGCGGCTTCACCTCCGGCCTCGTCAACGTCTCCCCCGCGCTCTCCCTGGAGATGCTGCACGCGCTGCGGGCCGGCGACTACCCGACGGCGATGAAGGTGTGGGAGCGGATCCGCCGCTTCGAGGAGCTGCGCGCGGCGAACGGCAGCGCCGACAACGTGACGGTGGTCAAGGAGGCCCTCGCCTCGCTCGGCCTGTGCCGCCGCGACATCCGCCCGCCGAGCCGGGAGCTCCCGGAGAGCGAGCGGGCCGAGGTCGCCGCGATAGCCGCCGGGTGGCCGATGTGACGAGGAAGCCCGAGGACCTGCGCAGTCACCAGTGGTACGGCACGGACGGGCTGCGCTCGTTCAGCCACCGCGCCCGCACCCGCCAGCTCGGCTATCTGCCCGAGGAGCACCTCGGCAAGCCGGTGATCGCGATCCTCAACACCTGGTCCGACATCAACCCCTGCCACGTCCACCTCCGCGACCGCGCACAGGCGGTGAAGCGGGGGGTGTGGCAGGCGGGCGGCTTCCCCCTGGAGTTCCCGGTCTCCACCCTCTCGGAGACCTTCCAGAAGCCGACGCCGATGCTCTACCGCAATCTCCTCGCCCTGGAGACCGAGGAGTTGCTCCGCTCGTACCCGGTGGACGGGGCGGTCCTCATGGGCGGCTGCGACAAGACGACCCCGGCGCTGCTCATGGGCGCCGCCTCCGTCGACCTGCCGACCGTCTTCGTCCCGGCCGGTCCGATGCTGCCCGGCCACTGGCGCGGCGAGACCCTCGGCTCCGGTACGGACATGTGGAAGTACTGGGACGAGAAGCGGGCCGGGCGGATCGGCGACTGCGAGATGGCCGAGCTGGAGAGCGGTCTGGCCCGCTCGCCCGGCCACTGCATGACCATGGGGACGGCCTCCACGCTCACCGCCGCCGCGGAGACCCTGGGCGTGACCGTGCCGGGCGCCTCCTCGGTGCCGGCGGTGGACTCGGGCCACGACCGGATGGCCGCGGCCTCGGGGCTGCGGATCGTGGAGCTCGTACGGGAGGACCTGCGGCTGTCACGGCTGCTGACCCGGGAGGCGTACGAGGACGCCGTCGCCGCCGTCCTGGCGCTCGGCGGCTCGACCAACGCGGTGATCCACCTGATCGCGATGGCCGGGCGCTCCGGGGTGACGCTCACGCTCGACGACTTCGACCGGATCGCGCGGACCGTCCCGGTCCTCGCGAACCTCCGGCCGGGCGGCCGGTACCTCATGGAGGACTTCCACTTCGCGGGCGGGATGCCCGGCTTCCTCTCGCGGCTCACGGACGTGCTGCACCTGGACCGGCCGACGGTCTCGCACGCCACGCTGCGCGAGCAGCTCGCCGGCGCCCTCGTCCACGACGACGACGTGATCCGGGACCGGTCCAGGCCGCTGGCGGCCGAGGGCGGGGTCGCGGTGCTGCGGGGCAACCTCTGTCCGGACGGCGCGGTCATCAAGCACATCGCGGCCGAGCCGCGGCTGATGAAGCACACCGGTCCCGCGGTCGTCTTCGACGACTACCGGACCATGCAGCGGACCATCGACGATCCGGCGCTGGGCATCACCGCCGACCACGTCCTCGTGCTGCGCGGCGCGGGTCCCAAGGGCGGGCCCGGCATGCCGGAGTACGGGATGCTGCCGATCCCCGCGTACCTCCTGGAGCAGGGGGTGAAGGACATGGTCCGGATCTCCGACGCCCGGATGAGCGGGACGAGTTACGGGGCCTGTGTGCTGCACGTGGCACCCGAGTCCCATGTCGGCGGACCCCTTGCCCTCGTCCGTACGGGCGATACGATCACCCTCGACGTCGCGGCACGCTCCCTCCACCTGCACGCCACGGACGAGGAGCTGGACCGCCGCAGGGCCGCGTGGACGCCTCCTCCGGCCCGGTACGAGCGCGGCTACGGCGCGCTCTACATGGAGCAGATCTCCCAGGCCGACACCGGCTGCGACTTCGCGTTCCTGGCCAGGCCGGGAACCACCCCCGATCCGTACGCGGGCTGACCCCGCCACCCGGAGCACCGCCCCGAGCGCACCTCCGGGGTCCCACCCGAAACTCCTCCTCGCCCCACCTGTCCGAAATCTCGAACGTCGTTCGCGAAGCGCTTCACCGAGAACGGAGCCGCCGTCATGGCCTCAGCTGTGACCTCACCGCCCCAGGCCGAAACGGCACGGAGGCGCCGCCGCACGGGAGCGGCCCCCCGCCGACTGCCGTATCTCCTGATCGCCCCGGCCGGACTGCTGATGCTGGGCTTCATCGCCTACCCGGTGCTCAGCGTCTTCTACTACAGCCTCCAGCACTACAACCCCACCAAGCCCTGGCGGAACGGCTTCGCCGGCCTGGAGAACTTCACCCGGATCTTCACCGACGACCCGCACTTCTGGGGGACGCTGTCCTTCAGCCTGAAGTGGGTCGTGGTCGAGGTGACCCTCCAGCTCCTCTTCGGCCTCGCCCTCGCCCTGATCGTGAACCAGACGTTCGTGGGCCGCGCCCTGGGCCGGGCCCTCGTCTTCTCGCCGTGGGCCGTCTCGGGCGTGCTCACCTCCGCGATCTGGGTGCTGCTCTACAACTCCCAGACCGGCATCACGCGTTACCTCGCGGACCTGGGCCTCGGCGAGTACGGCACGTCGCTGCTCTCCGACACCGCGACCGTCTTCCCCGCGGCGATCGTCGCCGACCTCTGGCGCGGGGTGCCCTTCTTCGCCATCCTCATCCTGGCCGACCTCCAGTCCGTACCGAAGGACCTGTACGAGGCGGCCGAGGTCGACGGGGCGGGCCGGATCCGCCAGTTCCTGCACATCACGCTGCCCCACATCCGGGACGCGATCGTGCTGTCCACGCTGCTGCGCGCGGTGTGGGAGTTCAACAACGTCGACCTGCTCTACACGCTGACCGGCGGCGGCCCCGCGGGCGAGACGACCACCCTCCCGCTGTACATCGCCCACACCAGCGTCGAAGCCCACAACTTCGGATACGCCTCCGCCCTCACCACGGTGGCGTTCGTGATCCTTCTCTTCTGCTCGATGGTCTATCTGCGCCTGAGCAAGTTCGGAGGCGACGGCAAGTGACAGCCGAGTCCACCCTGACCGCCGCCCCCGCCCCCGGGGCCGCGCAGGCACCCCCGCCCCCCGACCGGACCCCGCCGGCCGCCGGCCGCAAGCGCCGCCCGGCCTGGGACGAGGTCCCCCGCTGGCAGATCTACCTGCCCCTCGGGATCTACCTCGTCTTCACCCTGGTCCCCTTCTACTGGATCCTGCTGTTCGCGGTGCGGCCGGCCGGTTCCACCTCGCTCCTGCCGTGGCCGATGACCACCGCGCACTTCGAGAAGGTGTGGACGGAGCGCAGCTTCGGCGTCTTCTTCCAGAACAGCCTGCTCATCGGCGTCGCGGTGCTCGTCATGACCACCGTCGTCGCGCTGGCCGGGGGTTACGCGCTCGCCCGCTTCGACTTCCGGATCAAGAAGGGCTTCATGCTGGCCCTGCTCTGCTCGCAGTTCGTGCCGGGCGCCCTGCTGCTCGTCCCGCTCTTCCAGATCTTCGCCGAGCTGCGGATGATCAACTCCCTCGGCTCGGTGATCATCGCCGAGACCGTCTTCCAGCTCCCGCTGTCGATGATCCTCATCAGCGGCTTCATCAGGAACGTGCCGTACTCCCTGGAGGAGGCCGCCTGGGTCGACGGCTGCAACCGCTTCAGCGCCTTCCGGATCGTCGTGCTCCCCCTGCTGCGGCCCGGCCTGGTCGCCGTCGGCTCCTTCGCCTTCGTCCACGCCTGGAACCACTTCCTCTTCGCCCTGATGTTCCTGAGCAGCCAGGACAAGCAGACGATCCCGGTCGGTCTCAACACCCTCATGGGCGCCGACAGCGTCGACCTCGGCGCGCTCGCGGCGGGCGGGGTCATCGCCGCCGTCCCCGTCGTCATCGTCTTCGCCTTCATCCAGAAGTGGCTGGTCACCGGCTTCAGCGCCGGGGCGGTGAAGGGATGAACGGCCACCACACGACCAAGGAAGACATGAACACCGCACCTGCCCGCACACCCCTGCCGGTCGTCCTCGCCGGCGCCCGCGGCCACGGCCGCAGCCACCTCCTCAACATCCGGCGCCTCGAAGAGCGCGGGCTCGTCCGCCTCGCCGGGGTCTGCGAGCTGCGCCCGCTGGACGCGGCCGAGCTCGACGGCATCGGGGACCCGGAGCAGTCCGCCGACTTCGAGGCGCTGCTCGCCTCCACCGGAGCCCGGATCGCCGTGCTCAGCACGCCGATCCAGACCCACACCGACATGACGCTCGCCGCCGCCCGGCACGGCGCGCACATCCTCCTGGAGAAGCCGCCCGCCCCGTCGTTCGCGGAGTTCCGCAGGATGGCCGACGGGGTCGCGGCGGCCGGGGTGGCCTGTCAGATCGGCTTCCAGTCGCTCGGCTCGCACGCGGTGCCCGCGATCCGCCGGATGGTCGGGGAGGGCGCGATCGGCGAACTCCTCGGCGTCGGCGCCGCCGGTGCCTGGGTCCGCGACGAGGCCTACTTCCGGCGTGCGCCGTGGGCGGGCCACCGGCGCCTCGGCGGCGTCGACGTCGTCGACGGGGCGCTCACCAACCCCCTGGCGCACGCGGTCGCCACGGCGCTCGCGCTCTCCGGCTCCACCCGGGCCGAGGACGTCGAGCACATCGAGGCGGAACTGCTCCACGCCCACGCCATCGAGTCCGACGACACCTCCTGCGTACGGGTCCTGACGGCGGCCGGCACCCCGGTGACGGTCGCGGCGACGCTCTGCGCCGAGAAGTCCTCGGAGCCGTACGTCGTCGTCCACGGCAGCCAGGGCCGCGTCACCTTCTGGTACCGGCAGGACCGGGTCCTCGTACAGCGGGCGGGGCACGGACCGGTCGAGACCGAGTACGGGCGGACCGACCTCCTGGAGAACCTCGTCGCCCATGTGACGGACGGCGAGCCGCTGTGGGTGCCCCCGGCGGAGACCGGCGCCTTCATGCGGGTCGTCGAGGCGGTCCGTACGGCTCCGGATCCGCGCGGGATACCCGCCGCGCACTGGCACACCGAGCCCGGCGAGAGCGCGCCGCGCCGGGTCGTCGACGGGATCGACGCCCTGGTCGACGCGAGCGCCGCCGAGCTGCGGCTCTTCTCCGAACTCGGCGCCGTCTGGGCGCCGTCCACCCGGGCGGAGGCCCGATGACCACCGAGCCGCCGACCCTCCTGCGCTGCGCGGGCCGCACCGTCGCCCGCTACACCACCCGGCCCCCGCTGGCCCTCGACCACGCGCCCCGGCCGTATCTGCACCCCGTGACGACCCTCGCCGGGCGGGTGGTGACCGAGACCGTGCCCCAGGACCATCCGCACCACCTGGGGGCGGGCGTCGCCGTCGCCGACGTCGCGGGCCACAATTTCTGGGGCGGGCGCACCTTCGTCCGCGACCGCGGTTCGGTCGAGCTCGACAACCACGGCGTGCAGCGGCACGACGGGTTCAAGCTGTGCGACCCGGACGGCTTCGTCGAGGAGCTGACCTGGTGGGCGGCGGGTGAGCGGCTCCTTCGCGAGCACCGGACCGTGGCGGCCACCGCCCTCACGGACTCCGCCTGGGCGCTCGACCTCACCTTCTCCCTCGCCAACGTGTCGGGGCGGGACCTGTCGATCGGCAGCCCCGCGACGAACGGCCGGCCGGGCGCGGCGTACGGCGGGTTCTTCTGGCGCGCGCCCAAGGAGGCGGCCGCGCCCGAGGTCTTCGGGGCGGGCTCCGACGCCGACGGCGAGGATTCGGTGCACGGCGCCCGCTCCGACTGGGTGGCGCTCGCGGGCGACGGCTGGACCCTGATCTTCGCCGGGGCGACGGAGACGACCCGTCGCGACCCGTGGTTCGTGCGGGCCGCCGAGTACCCGGGCGTGGGTTCGTCCCTCGCCCACGACGGCCGGCTGCCCGTGCCCGCCGGAGAGACGTTCGTACGGCGGGTGGTCACCGTCGTCGCCGACGGCCGGCTCGACCGGCCCGGCGCCGCCGCCCTGGTCCGCAAGGCGGTGGCCTCGTGAGCGGGGCGGCCGCCGCCGGCGCCCCCACGGGCGACCTGGGCGACGGCACGTACCGCAATCCGGTCCTCGCGGCCGACTGGTCGGACCCCGATGTCGTCCGGGTCGGCGAGGACTACTACCTGACGGCGTCCAGCTTCGGCCGCGCCCCCGGGCTGCCGCTGCTGCACTCCCGGGACCTGGTCAACTGGACCATCGTGGGCCACGCCCTGGAGCGGCTCGAACCGGCCGCCGCGTTCACGGCGCCCGGGCACGACCGCGGGGTCTGGGCGCCTTCCCTGCGCCACCACGACGGCCGGTTCTGGATCTTCTGGGGCGATCCCGACCACGGGATCTTCCAGGTCAACGCCCCTTCGGTGCGCGGGCCGTGGACGGCCCCGCACCTGGTGAAGTCGGGGCTGGGGCTGATCGACGCCTGTCCGCTGTGGGACGAGGAGTCCGGCGAGGCGTACCTCGTCCACGGGTGGGCGAAGTCCCGTGCCGGGTTCAACAACCGGCTCACCGGGCACCGGATGAGCCCCGACGGCACGAAGGTCCTCGACGAGGGCCGGGTCCTCGTCGACGCCGACCTGATCCCGGGCTGGTTCACCCTGGAGGGCCCGAAGCTGTACCGGCACGACGGCTGGTTCTGGATCCTCGCCCCGGCCGGGGGCGTGGCCACCGGCTGGCAGGGCGCCTTCCGGTCACGGTCGTTCCACGGCCCGTACGAGGAGCGGACCGTCCTCGCGCAGGGCGACACCGACGTCAACGGCCCCCACCAGGGCGGCTGGGTGCGCACCCAGCGCGGTGAGGACTGGTTCCTGCACTTCCAGCAGTCCGGCGCACACGGGCGGCTCGTCCACCTCCAGCCGATGCGCTGGGGCGCGGACGGCTGGCCGGTGCTCGGCGACGGCGGCGCGCCGGTCCGCGTCCACCGCAAGCCGGACCTGCCGGATCAGCCGCCCTCGCGCCCCGCGGTCGACGACACCTTCCCCGGCGGGCGGTTCGGCCGCCAGTGGCAGTGGACCGCCAACCCGGACGAGGGCTGGGCGACCCAGCACGCGGGCGACGGCCTGCGCCTCGACTGTGTCCGTACGGAGCGGCTCGACGATCTGCGGAGCGTGCCGCACGTGCTCACCCAGCGGCTGCCGGCCGGGGCGTGCACGGTCGAGGTCGGGCTGCGGCTCGACAGCGAGGCGGCCGGGGCCCGCGCGGGGCTCGTGGTCCTCGGCGACGCCTACGCCTGGATCGGTCTGGAGCGGGCCCCGGACGGCACGGTCCGGCTGACGCACCGCTTCGCCCCGGCCAACGCCGACCGCGAGCGGGACGCCGCCCACTCCCGGCCGGTGGCCGGGGACCGGGTCCTGCTGCGGATCGACGTCACGGCGGACGCGCGCTGCCGCTTCTCGTACACCACCGGCGACACCGGCGACACCGAAGGCACCGAAGGCACCGAAGGCACCGAAGGCACCGGCGACGCCGAGGGCGCCCGGGGCGCCGGAGGTCCGGTCCCGCTGGGCCCGGAGTTCGCCGCCACCCCCTGGCGCTGGGTCGGTGCGCTGCTCGGCCTGTTCGCGGGTGCGCCGGAGGGCGCGGGACACGCCGGGACGGCCGTGTTCTCCGCGTTCCGCGTCACCGCCTGAACACCACTGTCCCCCCTGAGCTCCCCCACATCCCCATCCCCGCAAGACCCCGAGAGAAGAGAGCCGACGATGACCATCTTCCCCGGCGGACGGCGCAGAGCCGCCCTCGCCCTCGCCCTGTCCGGCGTCCTCGCCCTGACCGCCACCGCCTGCGGTGACGACGGCAGCGGAGGCGGCGACAAGGGTACGGAGGGATCGGGCACAGGCAAGATCACCTTCTGGGACAACAACGGCGGCGTCCGCACCGATGTCTGGAAGGAGATCATCGCGGACTTCGAGAAGGCGAACCCGGACATCGACGTCGAGTACGTCGGCGTGGCCTCCAAGGAGGTCCAGTCCAAGTACGACACCGCCATCCAGGGCGGCGGTCTGCCGGACGTCGGCGGTGTCGGCGCCGCCATGCTCGCCGGGATCGCCGCGCAGAACGCCCTGGAGCCGCTGGACGCCCGGGTCGAGGACAGCGCGCTCAAGGGCAAGCTGAACACCGGGATGGTCGACAGCGTCAAGGCCGCCGGCGGCCAGGACAAGCTGTTCACGGTCCCCACCTCCGCCAGCAACGGCGTCCTCTACTACCGCACCGACCTGTTCAAGGCGGCCGGCCTGGCCGAGCCCACCACCTGGTCGGCGTTCTACGCGGCGGCCGAGAAGCTCACCGCCAAGGACAAGAACCGTTTCGGCTACACGATCCGCGGCGGCGCCGGCTCCGTCGCGCAGGCCCTCGACGCGATGTACGGCCAGAGCGGCATCACCGACTTCTGGAACGGCGACAAGACCACCGTCAACGACCCCAAGAACGTGGCGGCCCTGGAGAAGTACGCCGGCCTGTTCAAGAAGACCACCCCGGCCGCCGACGTCAACAACGACTTCACCAAGATGGTCGCCCAGTGGGACAGCGGCGAGATCGGCATGCTGAACCACAACCTGGGCTCGTACCAGGACCACGTGAAGGCGCTCGGCACGGAGAAGTTCCGGGGCATCCCGAACCCGACCCTCGACGACGGCACCCGTGTGCAGGTCTCCAACCCGGTCGACGGCCTCGGCCTCTTCTCGTCGAGCAAGAACAAGGCCGCCGCCTGGAAGTTCATCGAGTTCGCGGCCTCCCACGAGTCCAACAGCAAGTGGAACAAGTCGGCCGGCGCCATTCCCGCCAACACGGAGGCCGCGAAGGACGCGTGGATCCAGGAGGCCGAGCCGACCAAGCTCGCCGCCGACGTCCTCTTCAGCGGCAAGGCCTCGATCGTGCAGCTGCCGTACTACCTGCCCGACTGGAACACCATCTCCAAGGCCGACAACGAGGCCGCCTTCCAGAAGGTCCTGCTCGGGAAGGCCACGGCCAAGGAGTTCCTCGACACCCTCGCCGAGCAGCTGAACGCGGCCCAGGCCGAGTGGAAGCAGCAGAAGCAGTGAGCGTCGGCCGCCGCGCGGTGGTCACGGCCGGGGCGGGCCTCGCGCTCGCCCTGGCCGGGGCGCCCGCCGCCCGCGCCCAGAGAGGACAGCCCCGTATGCGCACCGTCTTCCTCGCGGGCGACTCCACGGCCGCCCAGAAGTACGCCGACGCCGCGCCCGAGACCGGCTGGGGCATGGCGCTCCCCTTGTTCCTGCACAAGGGGCTGACCGTCGCCAACCACGCGGTCAACGGACGCAGCACCAAGAGCTTCCTCGACGAGGGCCGGCTCGACACGATCCTGACGGCGATACGCCCCGGCGACCTGCTCCTCGTCCAGTTCGGCCACAACGACCAGAAGACCGCCGACCCCACCCGCTACACCGAACCGTGGACCACCTACCAGGACAATCTGCGGGTCTTCGTCGAGGGAGCCCGGGCCCGGGGCGCTCTCCCGGTGCTCGCCACCTCCGTCGAGCGGCGGAAGTTCGCCGCCGACGGCACGGCCCTGCGCACCCACGGCGCGTACCCGGCGGCCATGCGGGAGACCGCCCTGGAGGCGGACGTCCCGCTGCTCGACATCGAGGCGCTGTCCCTGGCCCTGTGGCAGAAGCTCGGCCCCGAGGCCACGAAGACGTACTTCAACTGGACCGCGACCGAGCAGGACAACACCCACTTCAACCCGCCCGGCGCGATCGAGGTGGCCCGCCTCGTCGCCGCCGAGCTGCTCCGCACGCACGTCCTCGCGCCGCGCGAGACGCGCCGCCTGGACGACGGCATCGACGAGATCCCCACCGACCTGATCACCTGGCCCGTTTCCGAGGAGAGCAGACCGTGAACCGACGCAAGCAGCTGGGAGTGGTGGCCGCGACCGCCCTCGCCCTGACGGTCACCGCGCCCGCGGCCGGTGCCCACTCGGGCCACCACTCCGGCCACCGCCCCGCCGCCGACCCGGCCAGGGCGATCCTGCCGGCCGGGGACGGCTGGGCGTCCGAGGGCGCCGGCACCACCGGCGGATCCGCCGCCGACGCCTCCCGGGTCTTCACCGTCACCACCTGGGAGGAGTTCCGGGCCGCGCTCGAAGCGCCGGGCACCGAGCCCCGGATCGTCAGGGTCGTGGGCACGCTGAACGCCACGGCCGACGGCTGCGCCGCCTTCGAGGCCCCCGGCTACGACTTCGCCCGCTACCTCGCCGACTACGACCCGGCCGTCTGGGGGTACGAGAACGGGGTCAGCGGCCCCCAGGAGGAGCTGCGGGCCGCCTCCGCCACGGCGCAGGGGCGGGCCATCAAGGTGAAGGTGCCCGCCCACACGACGATCGTGGGCGTCGGGAGGCACGCGGGGATCACCGGCGGCAGCCTCCAGGTCCAGGGCGTCGACAACGTCATCGTCCGGAACCTGACCCTGGAGAGCCCCCTCGACTGCTTCCCTCAGTGGGACCCGACGGACGGCGCGACCGGGGCGTGGAACTCCGAGTACGACAGCCTCGTCGTGTACGGCTCCACCCACGTCTGGATCGACCACAACACCTTCACCGACGGGGCCCACCCGGACAGTTCGCTGCCCTCGTACTACGGGGAGGTCTACCAGCAGCACGACGGCGAGCTGGACGTCGTGCGCGGCGCGGACCTCGTCACGGCCTCCTGGAACGTCTTCACCGACCACGACAAGACCCTGATGATCGGCAACAGCGACAGCGCGGGCGCCACCGACCGGGGCAAACTGCGCGTCACCCTCCACCACAACCTCTTCGACAAGGTCGTGGAGCGGGCGCCCCGGGTGCGCTTCGGACAGGTCGACGCGTACAACAACCACTTCGTGGTCGCGGGTCCGTCCTACGTGTACAGCCTGGGCATCGGCCAGGAGTCCCAGCTCGTCGCCGAGAAGAACGCGTTCACGCTCGCCGCCGACGTGCCCGCCGGGCAGATCCTGAAGAAGTGGAAGGACGCGCCGGTCACGACCTCCGGCAACTACGTCAACGGCCGCCCGGTCGACCTGCTCGCCGTCCACAACGCGCAGTACCCCGGGGAGGTCCTGCGCGCGGACGCGGGCTGGACGCCGGTCCTGCGCACCCGCGTCGACCACCCGAGGGCCGTTCCGGCCCTCGTCGACCACCGCGCGGGCGCCGGCCGCCTGCGCTGAGCCCCTCCCGGCAGGAGGCCGGGCGACACCCCGCCCGGCCTCCTGCCCGTCTCTCACCCAGCAGCGAAGGAGCACCCGCATGCCCTCGCACCACCCCGGCGCCGACGTCCTCGGCCGCCGCACCCTTCTCACCGCCGGTGTCGGCGCGGCCCTCGCGCTCGCGCTGCCCGCCGGCACGGCGACGGCATCACCGCACGACCGCGACGACCGCGACGGCCCCTTCGGCCGCTTCGGTTCGCCCGCCGCCCGGCTCACCGGGCGGACGCTGTACGTGCACCCCGGCGGCCTCGGCGACCACACCACCGTCCAGGCCGCGGTCACCGCCGCGAGCGGCACCGGCTGGACGCTGGTGCTCGCCCCCGGGACGTACCGGGAGACGGTCGCGGTGAGCGCCGCCCGTACCGGCATGACCTGGATCGGCGCGAGCGGCGACCCCCGGGACGTGGTCGTGGTGTACGACAACGCGGCCGGCACGCCCCGCCCCGAGGGCGGTACCTACGGCACGAGCGGATCGGCGACCACGACGGTCCAGGCGGACGGATTCACCGCCCAGGGGGTCACCTTCGCCAACGACTTCCTCCGCACCGACCTCCCCGGGAACCCCGGCACGCAGGCCGTCGCGCTGAAGGCGCAGGGCGACCGTTCGGCGTTCTTCCACTGCCGGTTCCTCGGCCACCAGGACACCCTGTACGCGGACTCGATGTCCCTGCCGTCCTTCGCCCGCCAGTACTTCGCGCACTGCTACGTCGAGGGTGACGTCGACTTCGTCTTCGGCCGCGCGACGGCGGTGTTCGAGCACTGCCACTTCCGTACGCTGGTCCGCACCGATCTGGCGGGCGCCCCGTACGGCTTCGTCTTCGCTCCGTCGACGGCGGGCGCCAACCCGTACGGCTTCCTGGCCTCCCGCTGCCGGATCACCAGCGAGGCGCCCGACGGCCACTACAAGCTGGCCAGGCCCTGGGTGCCGAGCTCGGACCTGACCGCCTGGCCGTCGCTCGTGGTCCGGGAGAGCGTCCTCGGCCCCGGGATCGACGCCGTCGCCCCGTACGCGAACATGCGCGACGCCTACCCGTGGCAGGCACAGCGCTTCGCCGAGTACCGCAACACCGGCCGGGGCGCGGCGGTCACCGTCCCGGAGAACCGTCCCCAGCTCGCGGCGGCCGGGGCCGCGACCGCGACCCGGGCGACGTATCTCGGCGACTGGATCCCGCGGCGGCCCCGCGCCTGACGGGGCGCGGCCGGTTCACGGGCGCAGGACGGGAAATTCCGCCTCGGCCCACGGAGCACGGACGGCGGGGGGCCTGCCGTCGGCGGGATCGTCGCCGGTGCTCCAGGTGTGGACCTGAGCGGCGGGGTCGTCGCCCGACGGCCATCCCGGATTCCCGGTGGTGGCGAAGTCGGCCCACGCGCGCACCATGCGGCGCGCCAGTCCGTGGTCCGCGGGGGTGGGGGCGCCGCCGATGAGGAAGGCCACGCAGTCGCTGTCGATGTTGCCGAAGGCGAAGGGGATGTCCGCGCAGTGCCAGGCCCGTACGACGCCGTGCGGGCCGGTGCGCCGGTCGAAGCGCGACAGGTACGCCCGGCCGCCCGCTCGGGCGTGCAGCTCGGCGAGTCGGTTGCTGTACTCCCCGAACAGAAGGTCGCCGAAGACGGCGAGGTAGACGTCGAGCACCGGGGCCTGGGGCATCGCGGCGCGATATCCGGCCACCAGGCCGTCGGGAAGCCCGAAGTCCTCGGCGAAGCGGGCCAACTGCTCCTCGGTGGTGACCTTCGCGCTGCTGCCGACGGCGTCGAACAGCCAGTACTCCTCCGTGGTGTGGCACACCAGCAGGTCCACGTCCCGGGCCGCGCCGGCGGCCATCCCCGTGAGGGGGTCGGTGGGCAGGACGTCGCCGTCGAGGACGGGGGCGTAGAGCGAGGGGTCGTAGTGGCGGGACCCGGAGTCGGGGTCCCGCCGGTAGTCGTCGACCACCTGGTCGGTGGCGGTGACCAGGTCCTGCGGGGTCGCGGAGGCGAGGCCTTCCGCCGTGGCGGGGCAGCCCGCCGCCGCGGCGACCTCACGGGTGGTCGCGGCGGCGATGTCGAGGGTGTACATCGGGCTGGCGGCGCTGTGCGCGATGGCGCGGTGGAACAGGCCGCGGGCGCGGTCCATCACCATCAGGCAGGCGACCGAAGCGGCTCCGGAGGACTGCCCGGCGAGCGTGACGTTGCCGGGATCGCCGCCGAACGCGGCGATGTTCTCCCGGACCCAGCGCAGGGCGGCGACCTGGTCGAGCAGGCCCCGGTTGTCCGGGTGGGCCGTCGCTCCGGCGGCGGGTACGTGGCCGAACCCCTCGAAACCGAGCCGGTAGTTGAGGGTGACCACGACCAGACCGGCACGGGCCGGCGCGGTGCCGTCGAAGTCGGGCTGGGCCGAGGATCCGAAGGTGTAGGCACCGCCGTGGATCCAGACCAGGACGGGCAGGCGGCCACCGTCCGGGACCGGGGTCCATATGTTGACGGTGAGGATGTCCTCGTCGCCGGGCGACCACACGGGCGAGCCGGGCAGCTCCGCCGACTGCGGGGCGATGGGGCCGAACTCCGTACAGTCCCGCACTCCCGTCCACGCGGGAACCGGCGCGGGCTCCCGGAACCGGTGGACGCCGAACGGCGGTGCGGCGTACGGGATGCCGAGAACGGCGACGACGTCGGCGGAGGCCCGGAAGCCCCGCACCGCGCCGGACGACGTGGTGAAGATGTCCATGGACCCAGCTTGGCATCACGGCCCTCGGCGGCACCAACACCAAGATCATGACGATTCACACACCGGTGATGTCAATGCGTGGGCGCCCGGGCGGACTTCGGCTCCCACCCCGCGCACCCGTGGTCAGGGCAGCAGGTCGACGCAGTCGATCGCGGTGCCCGGGCTCAGGAAGCCCGTGCCGGAGGAGCCGCTGACGACGTTCAGCCGGAGCACGTTGTACTGGCTCGGGTCGGTCTTCCAGGCGCTCGCCGGGACGACGTACGTGAAGGTGTGGTTGTTGCCGCGGTAGGAGCCGTTCGTGAGGGAGCGGGTCGCGGGCTGCGCCGGCGGCGAGGGGATCGCGGAGACCCAGTCGTTGACGGTGACCTGGGGCCTGCCGTTGAGGAAGGCGGTGGTGACCCCGATCCGGAGGGTGTGCGCGGCGGCGGCCTGGGCGGCGGTGAGCCTGAAGTACACGAGGACGCCGTCGTTGACGTCCTTCCACAGGTAGCAGGGGAAGGAGGCGGAGACGTCGCCGCCGCCGAGCACGACGTTCCCCGTCCAGGACGCGGCCCGGACGTCGGCGGGGTGGGCGTACGTCATGAGGGCGGCGTTCTTGAACGCGCCGGGCGTGCCGTCCCAGTCGCCGATCCGCCAGATGGCGGGGGCGGTGGCCGGGTCGTTGGTGAGGGTGAGGGTGTGGAGGGCGGTGGCGGCGCCGGCCGTGACGGTCACCGAGCCGGTGTGGACGGCCAGTTCGCCCTTGTAGACGGTGAGGGTGTACGTGCCGGGGAGCATCCCCCGGCAGGAGAAGGCGCCGGTGCCGGCGGTGGCACGGGTCCAGTACTGGGCGCCGGCGTTGGCGAAGCCGACGGTGTACGGGTGGTCCGCGTCCATGCCCGCGAGACCGACGCCCGCGACCCGGCCGCGGCCCGCCGCGCCGACCCAGCCGGGGATGCCGAGGCCGTCGACCCAGGACGTGTCGTGGTTCGCGGCGAAGAGCGCCGGGGCGGGCGTCCCGCCGTCGGTGAAGGCGAGCAGGTAGGGGCCCTGGAGGCCGAAGCGCATCGCCTCCGTCTGGGACTGGTTGTAGTGGAGGATCTCGTACAGGCCGACGCCGAGTTCGTTGGAGTGGCGGAGGAGCGAGCGGTAGAACGGGCCGCCCGAGGCCTTCTCGTGGTTGGAGCGGATCATCCAGAGGCCGACCGAGCCGGTGGTGTAGCCGATGTGGTCGTAGTCCATGACGCGGACGCCGGAGTAGTGCTTGGAGCGGGTGTGTCCGTCGGCACGCCGCCAGACGTCCCCGGCCTCGATGACGGTGTCCGCCCCCTCGACCCAGGAGTCGGGGCCCGCGTTCGGGAAGATCCCGGGCTTGAGGCGGGCGATGAAGCGGGTGGCGGTGAAGGACGTGTCGGCCTTGTCGGTCCACAGGTAGACGTTGTTCAGGCCGGAGCGGGCCGCGATGTAGTGGCGGAGCGTGCCGTGGACGACGGTGACGAGGACGGTGGAGCCGGTCTGGGCGAGGGTGACGGTGGAGGCGCCGAGGCCGGACTCGACGTGCGAGTGCTTGCCGCCGTACCCCTCGTACTCCGTGCCCTTGTAGACGAGGGACGTGAGGTCCCCGGTCGCCTTCGCGACCTTGAACACGAGTCCGGCGCCGGTGTCGACGACGTACTGCGTGCCGTCGTCGCTCCAGCCGAAGCCGGCCGCGGCGGCGGTGCCGGGCGCGAGGCCCGCGGTGGCGGCGGCGGCCGTGCCGGCGACGGCGGCGCCGAGGAGCGTGCGGCGGCGGAGCGGGTGCTGGGCGGTGGTGTCGTCGTACGAGCGCATCGGCGTGCGGCTCCTTCGGTACGGGGGGGGTACGGGGCGGCTCCCGGTTGCTCCTAGGTCGCCGCCGACCGCGGAAGGGTTGCCCCCGTACGAGGCCCGACGCCGGGTGTCAGCCGAGCCGCGCCGTCCTGGTCACCGGCAGGCGGGCGCAGCGGCGGCAGGCCCGGGCCGAGGTCGCCACGACCGCGTGCGAGGCGGCGGCGAGGGATCCCGCGAGGGCGAGCAGCGGCCAGTTCGTGGCGAGCACCGAGGCGACGGCGAGCGCGAGCGTCGTGACGGCCATGGCGACCCCGGCGGTGGTCCCGGTCCAGGCGACGAAGAGCGGCAGCCGGGGCGGCGTGGGCAGTCGGCGGGCGAGGGTGCCGGTGACGGCCAGCGCCGCGGCGGAGAGGAGCGTGGCGACGATCGCGACACCGGCCAGGTGCGCGGCGAGCAGCTGAGCGCCGCCCTGGTCGGGGGCGGAGGTCCCGGCCAGGTACCAGCAGGCGATGAGAAAGGGGGCGGTGAGCGCGACGGCCCGGGCGGTGTGCCGGGCCTGGGCGAGGGTCAGCTCCCGCTGGCAGCTCGGTACGAGCTCCTCGACGGTCCCGAACTCCCGCACCGCCGCGCGGATCGCGTCCGGATACGGGCTGCCCCGCTCGGCATGGACGTCCGCGGTGTCGGCGAGTCCGTCGCGGATCTCCTCGATCAGCCGGGCCTTGGCGCGGGACGGGCCGTGCAGGGCGGCGGCCAGTTCGGCGGCGTACGCCTCCAGGGGATCGGCCGTGGGGGCGGTCACGTGGCGAGCCCGGGCGGCTGCGTGGCCGGATTCAGGACCGAGCCGATCGCGGCGGTGAACTCGCTCCACGCCGTCCGCTCGCCCGCCAGGGTGTGCCGGCCCTCCTCGGTGAGCTCGTAGCAGCGTCGGCGCCGCTCGCCGGAGGACTGCCAGCTGCTGCTCAGGAGTCCGAGCCGCTCCAGCCGTTGCAGCGCCGGATAGATCGTGCCCGTCCGCAGTTCGAGCGCGCCGCCGCTGCGGTGCTGGACCGCGGCGATGATCGCGTACCCGTGCAGCGGGCCCTGTTCGAGCACCGCGAGCAGCAGTCCGTCCAGGTGCCCTCGTACCGCATCCGCCTTCATAGGTAGGCAGCCTACCCAAAGGAGCGGTAGGCAGTGTATGTATTGGCAGCCAACATATTGGCAGTCAATGGACCGAGTACTGACGCGGAGGCATGCGCCGTGACCGAATTCCTGTTGTCCGTCCACGTCCTGGTGGCGATCGTCACGGTCGGATCGATCACCGTGGCCGCCTCGATGTTCCCCCGCGTCGCGCTACGGGCCTGCGGCGGCGGGGAGCAGGACGGCCCGTCCGGGGAGAGCGGCGGGATCGGGGAGGCCAGGGGAATAGGAGAGGCCGGGGACGACAAGGGGAGAGGAGAGGCCGAGGAAGCCAGGGGGACAGGAGAGGCCGGGGAGGCCAGGGGGACGGGAGAGGCCGGGGGGACCCGGGAGACCGGGACCGCCGTGCTGCTCCACCGCGTCTGCGCCGGGTACGCCGTCGCCGGTGTCGTCGTCCCGGTCTTCGGGATCGCGACCGGCGCCCAGCTCGGTGTCCTGACCGACGCCTGGCTGATCGTGTCGCTCGTGCTGACCACGATCGCCGCGGCCCTTCTCGGCATGGCCGTCCTGCCCGGTCAGCGACGGCTGCTCGCCCTGGCCGAGGGCGCGGCCTCCGAGGCGGAGGCGCGGCCCGTGGCGTCCCGACTGACCATGCTCACCGGGGTGTTCAATGTCCTCTGGGCGGTGGTCGTCGTCCTGATGATCGTCCGCCCCGGCTCCACGACGGGCGTTTGACGCCCGGCGGCGGACGTCATCCGCGGGCCCGCAGGCGCCGCTTCCCTTACGCGACGGCGAGCAGCGGGGCGTAGCAGGCGCAGGATCAGCCGGCCTCCCAGGGCCCGCCCTCGCTCGGGAAGTCGACCGAAAGGGCGTCGCCCCGGATCGTGGTGCCCCTGACCTCGGTGACGATGCCGAGAACGGTCCGGAGGAGGCGCAGGAGGAGGAGCGCCCAGGCCACCCGGCTGCCCGGACACCAGGTCGCCCGGACACCAGGTCGCCCGGGCCCGTCACTTCGCGGGGGCCGCCGCTCCGAAGCCGCCCCGGAGGGTGGCCCGACCGCCGTCGCCGCCCGTCAGGACGACGGTGTACGTGTCGGCCGAGGCGTCCCGCACCCCTTCGGCGTGGTTGTACTGGACCGCGAAGACGTGGCGGCCCGGCGGGACCGTGCGGCCCGGTTTGAGGATCCAGCGGTAGACCAGGGTGCCCGGCTCCTCGGTGACCGTGACGGTGAAGTCCTCCGCGGGGCGCGTGCGCCAGTGGCCCGTGCTCACGACGCCGGCCGTGCGGGCGACCCGCACGTCGACGACGAGGCCCGACACCGGCGTCTCCGTCGTGACGGCGAGATCACCCTGGGCCCACCAGCGGTTACTGCCGGGGTCCATGGTGCCGGCCGCCGCGGCCACCGGCCCCGGCGCGGGCAGCTCCGACGCGGGTGCGGCGGGCCCCCGGTCCAGCGTGGTCACGGCGAGTCCGCCGACGCCGACCACCCCGGCGACGGCCACCGCCACGGCCGCGGCCACCGTCCAGCGCCTACCGGTCCACGGGACGGTCCGCGGGCCGCCCGCGCGGGGCAGCCGGGACGCCTGCGGCGGGGCGGCGAGGCCCCGTTCCACCCGGGCGAGCATGCGGGCGTGGTCGGGCTGGTGGGCGAGCCCGGCCTCCCGCAGCTCGCGCCGCAGCTGTTCCTCGTCCATCAACGCCTCCCCGCGACGAGTTCGGTGGCGGCCCGATCGCCCAGGAGGCGCTGGAGCTCGGCCATCCCCTTGGCGGTCTGGCTCTTGACCGTACCGACCGAGATCCCCAGGGCGAGTGCGGTGTCGCGCTCGGAGAGGTCGAAGGCGTGGCGCAGCACGACGCAGGCGCGCTTGCGGAAGGGCAGGGCGCGCAGCGCCGTCCGGACGTCGACGACGGCCGGGACGTCGGGGTCCTCGACGTGGTCGGGGCGCCGGTCCCAGAAGGCGGCGATCCGGCGCCGCTCACGCACGGTGCCCCGGATGCGGGTGCGGACGAGGTTGGCGACGACGCCCCGGGCGTAGGCGGCGGGGTGGTCGGCGGCACGGACCCGGTCCCAGCGGCGCCAGAGCGCGAGCATGGCGTCGGCGGCCAGGTCGTCGGCGGCGTCGGTCTCGCCGGTCAGCAGGTGCGCGAGGCGGGCGAGTTCGGCGTAGTGGCGCGCGAAGAAGACCCGGAACTCCGTCGCGCTGTCGTCGGCGTCAGCGTCCACCGCGACCACGACGGCCCTCGGTTGACCCGATCGACGAACCGCTCCCGGCCGGTGCGGCGCCTGCCGCCGGATCCGTACCCGGACCCATATCCGTATCCGTACCCGCCCGGCCCGTGCTCGCGCGCTCGGTCAGCCGGGGCGCGATCAGTTCCGTACCGCGCGCGGGCTCTCCCTCGAGGCGGGCGACGAGCCGTTCCACCGCGAGCCGCCCCATCTCCTGGGCGGGCACGGAGACGGCGGTGAGCGGGACCGAGGCGTGGACCGCGACCTGGTCGGGGCAGATGGCGACGACGGAGACGTCCTCGGGGACCGCGCGGCCCTGGTGGCGCAGCACCGCGAGCAGCGGTTCGACGGCGGCCTCGTTCTGGACGACGAGGGCCGTGGTGCCGGGGCGTTCCTCGAAGACGCGGGTCACGGCGGCGGCGACGGCCGCGTAGGTGCCCTCGACCGGCCGGTGGAGCAGGCCGACTCCGTGCGTGTCGGCGGCGGCGCGCAGCCCGGTGAGCGTGCGCGCGGCGAAGCCGGTGCCCCGCGCGTAGACGGCGGGCGGCGCGCCGAGGACGGCGATCCGGGTGTGGCCGAGGCCCGCGAGGTGCTGGACACAGCGCGCGCCGGCCGCCTCGAAGTCGAGGTCGACGCAGTCGAGGACGCCTGAGTCGGCCGCATCGGCCGCATCGGCCGCATCGGCCGCATCGGCGGCATCGGCGGCATCGGCGGCATCGGCGGCATCGGCGGTGCCATCGACCGAGGCAGAGGTCGCGCTGGTCTCGGCCGGGAGCCCGATGAGGACCGCGGGCCGTTCGGCCGCGAGGAGGCAGGGCAGTCGGGGGTCGTCGAGCTCGACGTCCATGACGATCATGGCGTCGGCGATGGCGCTGCCCTCCACGCGGCGGACGGCCTCGGGGCCCTCCTCGCCGGTGAGGAGCAGCACGTCGTAGCCGTGGGAGCGGGCCGTCGTGGTGACGGCCATCGCGATCTCCATCATCACCGGCACGTAGAGCCCGGTGCGGAGCGGCATCATCAGGGCGAGGATGCCGGTCCGGCTGCTGGCGAGCGCGCGGGCGCCGGCGTGCGGCCGGTAGCCGAGGGCGTCGATGCTGTGCTGGATCCGCTCGCGCGTGGGGGCGGATATGGAACGTTTGCCGCTGAGCACGTAGCTGACGGTGCTGGCCGACACCCCGGCGTGGCGGGCGACATCGGCGAGGGTGACCACGTACGCGCTCCTGGGCAGTCTTGAGGGGGACCCCGACCCTAAGCGGCCGCTCGTCGAGCTGTCCAGGTCGGCGTGGAAGAGTCCAAGCGTCCGCCGGTCGCGCGGGGTTGTGCGCGGACCACCGGCGCGATGGGATGAACTCCGAACAGAAAGCGCTTTCTGCATCACTGGGCTCTTCTTCCCCTCCCTCACTCCGTCAGGAGGACCATGTCCGCCCTGCCCTGGTACGAAGACGTCTCCCCCGGTCGCGGCACGCTGCCGCCCCGCGCCTGGTACGCCGACTCCGACGCCGCCGCCCTTTCCCTGAACGGTTCCTGGGGCTTCCGCCTCTCCCCCACCGCCGACACCGAGGACGACTCCTTCGCCGCCCCCGGCTTCGACGCGAGCGCCTGGGACGCGATCACGGTGCCGGGCCACTGGGTGCTCCAGGGCAAGGAGCGGGAGTACGGCGGCCCCGTCTACACCAACGTCCAGTACCCCTTCCCCGTCGACCCGCCCCGCGTCCCCACCGAGAACCCGACCGGCGACCATCTGCGCCGCTTCGACCTGCCCGACGCCTGGCCGGCGGACGGCGGGGCCGTCCTCCGCTTCGACGGGGTCGAGTCCTGTGCCCGGGTCTGGCTCAACGGCACGGAGCTCGGCGACTTCAAGGGTTCGCGCCTGGCCCACGAGTTCGCCGTAGGGCACCTCCTGAAGGCGCGGGACAACGTTCTCGCGCTCCGCGTCCACCAGTGGTCCTCCGGCTCCTACCTGGAGGACCAGGACCAGTGGTGGCTGCCGGGCGTGTTCCGTGACGTGACGCTGCTGCACCGGCCGGCCGGCGCCCCCGGCGACTTCTTCACGCACGCCTCGTACGACCACACCACCGGCACCGGCACCCTGCGCGTCGCGTGCGACGTCCCCGGCCGGGTCACCGTGCCCGAGCTCGGCCTCGACCTCGCCACCGGGGAGCCGGCGACGCTGCCGGTCGAGCCGTGGAGCGCCGAGACGCCCCGGCTGTACGAGGGCGAGCTCACCGCCGGCGGCGAACGGATCCCGCTGCGGATCGGCTTCCGGACCGTCGCCGTGGAGAACGGGGTCATGACGGTGAACGGCCGCCGGATCCTCTTCCGTGGGGTGAACCGCCACGAGTTCCACCCGGAGCACGGCCGGACCCTGGACCTCGCGACCATGCGCGAGGACGTGGAGCTGATGAAGCGGCACAACATCAACGCCGTCCGCACCTCCCACTACCCGCCGCACCCGGCCTTCCTCGACCTGTGCGACACGTACGGGCTGTGGGTGATCGACGAGGGCGACCTGGAGACCCACGGTTTCGAGGACCTGGCCTGGCGGGGCAACCCGGTCGACGACGAGCGCTGGACCCCGGCCCTGCTCGACCGGGCGGCCCGGCTCGTCGAGCGGGACAAGAACCACCCCTCGGTGGTCATCTGGTCGCTCGGCAACGAATGCGGCACCGGCGCCGGCCTCACCGCGATGGCCCGGTGGATCCGCGACCGCGACCCGTCCCGGCTCGTCCACTACGAGGGCGACCGCTCCTGCGCGGACACCGACGTCTACTCGCGGATGTACCCGCCGCACGCCGAGGTCGACGCGATCGGCCGCCGGGCCGACGAGGGCCCGGAGGCCAGGCGTCGACTCCCCTTCATCCTCTGCGAGTACGCGCACGCCATGGGCAACGGACCCGGCGGGCTCTCCGAGTACCAGCGGCTCTTCGAGACGCACGAGCGCTGCCAGGGCGGCTTCGTCTGGGAATGGATCGACCACGGCCTCGTCCACCCGGTGTACGGCCACGGCTACGGCGGCGACTTCGGAGAGGAGGTACACGACGGGAACTTCGTCTGCGACGGGCTGCTCTTCCCCGACCGGACGCCGTCGCCGGGGCTCCTGGAGTACAAGAAGGTGATCGAGCCGGTCAGGATCACCCCCGCCCCCGGGAACTTTGTGCTCGTGACCAACGGCCACGACGTCGTCGATCTCGCGCATCTCGTCTTCACCTGGTCCTTCCTGGCCGACGGCGAGATCCTCGCCACCGGTCCGCTCGACGTCCCGCCGCTCGCCGCCGGCGAGAGCGCGCGGGTGACGCTGCCGACCGCGCCCGCGCACCCGGCGGGGTCCGAAACCCTGTGGACCGTACGGGCGTTGCTCGCGCGCGACACGGCCTGGGCACCCGCGGGACACGAGGTGGCCTGGGGACAGATCCCGGCATCCGCCCCTGCCCCCACGCCTCGCGGGGCGACCGGCGCGCGCCCCGTCCGCGCGGCCGACCGGATCACCCTCGGTCCCGCGGTCTTCGATGCCCGCACCGGCCGCCCCCTCACCCTCGGCTCCCTCCCCGTCACCGGCCTGCGCCTCGACGTCTGGCGGGCACCGACGGACAACGACGAGGGCGCGCCCTGGCAGCCCGACGAGCGCCACGGACCGCTCTGGCGCGAGCTGGGGCTGCACCGCATGCGCCACCGCGTCGACGAAGTCGCCCTGGAGGACGACTCCTTGACCGTACGGACACGGGTGGCGCCGGCCGCCCGGGACATCGGCCTGCGCACGACGTACCGCTGGACCTCGGACGGCACCGCGCTGCGGCTCGGCGTCGAGGTCGTCCCCGAGGGCGAGTGGCGGGTCCCGCTCCCCCGGCTCGGGGTCCGGCTCGGTCTGCCGGCCGCCCTGGACCGGGCCGTCTGGTACGGCGCCGGGCCCGGCGAGGCGTACCCCGACACCCGGGCCGCGGCGCGGCTCGGCCGCTGGGAGGCCGCGGTGGACGCCCTCCGGACCCCGTACCTGCGACCGCAGGAGAACGGGGCCCGGATCGACACCCGGTGGCTGGAGCTGACCTCCGACGCGGAGGGCGTACGGGTGGAGGGCGAGCCGGCCTTCTCGTTCACGGCCCGCCCCTGGACCACCGAGCGGCTGGACGCCGCCGCCCACCGCACCGATCTGGTGCCGGGCGACACGCTCTGGCTGCACCTGGACCACGCCCAGCACGGCATCGGCTCCCAGTCCTGCGGACCGGGTGTCCTGCCCGCGTACCGGCTGGACGCGGCCCCCGCCGCGTTCGCCCTGACGTTCACGCCGGTGGACGTCCTCTAACGGAGCAGCCGGTCCGGGACGATGTCCCGGGCCCGCAGCTCCTGGGCGACGAGGGCCGCGTACTCCGTGGCCCCGCGCACCGAGGTGTGGGTGTTGTCCCGCTTCTCGGTCGTCAGGTAGAGCGCCTTGGAGGCCTCGGGCCCCAGCTGTTCGACCCGCGCCTTCGTGAGGGCGGTGAGGTCGATCAGCGGGGTGCCGAGGGAGGCCGCGAGGGCGCGGATCTCGGCCGGGTGGTCCACGCCGAGGCCGTTGACGAGCAGGGCGATGCCGTTGTCCAGGGTGCCGTCGGCGTTGAACCAGCGGCGGACGATCGGGGTGACCAGGACGGGTTCACCGCCCTGGGCCCGGGTCCGCTCGACGAGGCTCGTCAGGTTGGCGCGGTAGGTGGCCGCGTCCGTCTGCTTGTCGTTGTGGGCGAGCTGGATCAGGACGGGGTCGCCGGGACGGATCGCGGCCTCGACCGTGTCGAAGAGCGCCGGGTTCGCCAGGAAGGTGACGGTGCTCTCGCCGGAGTCGGCGTGGTTGGCGACCGCGATCCCGCGCGCCAGGTGGGCGGGCAGCCGCTGTCCCCAGCCGGTGTACGGGTCGCCCGGCTGGTCGCAGACGGTGGAGTCGCCGACGAGGAAGAGCCGGCGGGCCGCCGGGGCGGGGGTCACCCGAAGCTCGGTGACGCGGGGCGCGGAGCCGCCGAGCACCAGGTCGAGGCCGGGGCTGCCGGCCGGTCCCGTGGGTTCGCCCTCCGGGTCGCGCACATCCACGGTGAACGAGCGCCGGACCCGCTCTCCGGCCTCGGTGGCGGTCTCGGCGAGCAACGCCCGCCTGGTCTCACCCGTGACGGCGGTGGATCCGGCCTCGTCGCCGCCGAGGGTGACGGTGACGTGGTACGTGCCGGGGGCGACGTCGAAGTGGCAGGCGAGACCGCCGGTGGCGGTGGCGGCGCAGTGGTCGAGGCCCTGGCCGTACGGGCCGTCGGCGTGGGCGGCGGGGGCCGCGGCGAGCGACCCGAGGAGGGTCGCGGCGGCGGCGAGGAGTGCGGTCCTTCGCATGGTCCTGTTCCTCTCGGTTCTCACGCGGGGAGGTGGTCGCCGACCAGGGCGAGGTTCTGGATGGCGGCCAGGCCGTACAGGGCGGTCGTGTTGGTGCTGATCCACAGGTGCTCGTAGCCGGGTTCGAGGGCGGCGGCGCCCTGGACGGGGGTCTTGTCCCAGACCATGGCCGCCGTGTATCCGTCGCTCTTGTCGAACCTGGCCCAGGCGCGCTGGGCGAGCTTGGCGTCGTTCAACTGGGCGGCGGCGTAGGCGTCCTGGCGCGAGTGGCCCTGGAAGAGGAGGAGCGTGCCGAAGTTCTTGCCGTAGCGGGCGGCCTGTTCGGTCTTCGAGGCGTTGAAGTAGCGGCAGTAGTCGAGCCAGGCCGCCTTGAACCGGGGCATGTCGACGAGGTCGATGAGCTCGGCGCACATCTCGACCAGGCCGAACATGGCGGAGAGGTGGGAGACGCCGACGACGGGTTCGGTGGCGACGGCGAAGCGGCCGGTGTCGAGGTCGTAGAGGCCGGTGCCCTGGACGAAGCCGTTCGGCTGGGCGGCGATGGTCTCCATGGTGGAGCGCAGCCGGGCCTCGGCCTTCGCCGCCTTGGGGCCGCCGCGCTCCCACTCGGTGAGCCAGGCGGCGGCGAGGCCGCTCCAGTCGGTGCCGAAGCCGATGGAGAGTGCGTGGCGGTCCGGTGTGTACGGCTCGGTGCGGATCTTGCGGATGGGGTCGAGGACGAGGAAGGTCTCGTCGGAGTCGACGAGGTCGTGCATGAGGTCGCCGACGCGTTCGTCCGCGGTGAGGAAGTAGTAGGGACGCCGGTAGACGGCGGTGGAGATGCGCTGCTGCTTGGCGCTGTCGGCGAAGTGCTGGACACCGTGGCGGGTGCCGAGTCCGGCCCAGGTGCCGAGGTGGTAGACGTCGACCTCGCCGGTGTGGCGGGTCATGGCCTCGGCGAAGCGGAAGACGTCGGAGCGGCCGGAGCGCAGGTAGGCGTACCAGAGCCACAGGTCGGGCGAGAGCTCGGAGTTGTCCCAGGCGTAGCCGCCGACGTCGTACCGCCACTGGTGCCGGTCCTCGTCATAGGTGTGCATGATGTCGCCGTAGTCCCAGAAGCCGTACCAACGGCGCTGTTCCACCTGGTCCTTGTAGTACGTGAAGAGGTAGTCGAGGTGGTCCTCGATCTTCGCCTTCGCGGGGGTGGAGCGGTCGACGGGCGAGAAGAGTCCGCCGAACACCCGGGCGCGGACGAGGTCTTCGGGGCCGACGGCGAGCTGCGGTGGGGTGCGGACGGCGGCGGCCTGGGCGACGAGGGTGTCGGCGGCCGGGGTGGCGGCGTTGGCCCAGAACATCAGCTCGCTGGTGCGGGCGATGCCGTAGGGGGTGCCGAAGCCGGGCTCGTGGTCCTCGTACGTGATGTTGAGGCCTTCGAGCTGCTCGGGGAAGGTGTCCTGGCCCAAGCCGTCGTGGTAGAGGCGCAGGTCCATGGGCTGGGCCTCGGGCGACCACAGCCAGAGGGTGACCTCGGCCTCGTCGCCGGCGGCGCCCCGGATGTCGAGCTGGGCGGGGTGCTTCTGCCAGAAGTCCCGCAGGCCGAAGGAGAGTCCGCCGGTCACGCCGCCGACATAACCGAAGCCGCTCGCGCGCCGGCCGCCGCCTGCCGGGATCCAGCCGTGGCCGGGCTTGGTGCGCTTGCGCAGGGCGAAGCCGTCGGCGGAGAGCTGGGAGAGCGTGTAGTCGCCCCAGGTGGGGACGTACTGCATGCGGGTCGTGACCCGCTGGTCCCAGGTGGCGGGATCGGGCAGCTTCTCGCCCTTGACCTGCGCCGTGCGGACGGCCGCGCCGGGGTCGCGGCGCAGGCCCGTGATGCCCTGGACGGCCTCGGTGAGGAAGCCCGCGCCCTCGCCGGCGATCCGGACGTGCCGGTCGTAGGCGGCGTCCCGCATCGGGACGGTGAAGCGGACGCCGAGGCCGCGGATGAAGTCCTTGGCCTGGTCGCCGTCGTAGGTGATGGTGTGGACCATGCGGAAGGACTCGGAGCCCGCGTAGAAGTAGAGGCGTACGGAGAACGGAAGCCAACTGCGGCTGCCCTTGCGGTGCTTTCCGTCGATCCGGACCACGGCCCGGACGGGGCCGCGCTGTTCGACGGTGACACCGGAGATCTCGCCGTCGAACCGCTCCCACTTGGCATTGCCCTGGTCGCCGTCGTCGAGGTCGCTCTGCCGGAGCAGGACGAGCCGACCGTCGGTGGCGATCTTCACGCCGTCGCGGGTGACGGACTCGACGAGCTTCCCGCCGTCCTTCCGGATCACGGCGTGGATCGTGCCGGTGTCGACGGTGATCCGGCGGCCGGTCTCGGTGACGGAGACCGTCGTCGCGGCGGTGGCGGGGGCCCCGGGGGCGAGGCTGAACCGCTCGGCACCGGCGGCCTCGGGTCCCACGGCGTGCGCGGTCCACTTGAGGGAGCCGTCGGGCCAGCGGGCGGTGGTCCAGGTCTGTACGGGGACGTTCGCGCCGTCGGCGGTGGTCAGCGCGAAGGCCTGGTCGCCGGGGTGGACGCCCTGGGGCCAGGCGGCGCCGAAGGTCGATCCCGCGGCGGCCCCGAGCCCTCCGGGCTCCAGCCAGGTGACGGTGGAGGGCCCGTCGGCCGCCGGGGTCTCGGCGGGCGCGGCGGCCTGGGCGTCCCCGCGCCCGAGGACCCAGCTGAACTGTGCGGCGGCACCGGCGACGGCGGCGGCCTTGAGGAGGGAGCGGCGAGGTATCGCGGACATCGGAATCCCTTCATGCGCATGACGGAGAGCGCTGTCACGGCGGAGCGCGGGGACAGCGGAGGAACGGAAGACAGGGGTGGGGGCGCGTGGCCCGGCGGCTGCGCGCTCGCCGGAACCGTGGCCCGGCGGCTACACGGTCGCCGGAACCGTGGCCCGGCGACTACGCGGTCGCCGGACCGTTGCCCCGCGGCTACGGAGTCGCCGGAGCGCGTGGCCCGGCGGCTGCGCGCTCACCGGAGTCGCGCCCCGGCGACTCCGCGGTCGCCGACGCCGTGGCCCGGCGCTCGACCGCCAGCGCGGCGGCGACCGTGATGCCGAGCGCGGGGACGGCGAGCGGGGCCGAGAACCAGGCCGAGGCCGCGATCACGGCGAAACCGCAGACGACGAGCAGGGAACCGGCCGGGTCCCGCAGGGTCCGGCGGCCCGCCGGGGCGAGGAGCTCGCGCCAGCGGGCATCCGGGTGCCAGGCCGCGCACGCCCGCAGCAGGGCGACGGCGAGCCCGAGGGCCACGAGGACCCCGGCAGCGCCGACGAACCGGGCGCCGGGCAGCACCCCCGCCCGTACGACGGCGAGGTCCGCCCACAGCAGGGCGAGGGTCGCCCAGACGGCGATCCCCACGAGCCAGCCCCGGCGGACGGCGGCGCGCAGGTCGGCGGCGAAGAACCGCAGACCGGCCTCCTCGTCGCCCGTCCAGCGCCGCAGGTGGGCGGCGCCCGCCGCGAGCGCGGCCGGCAGGGTGACCAGCGGGAGCGCGGCGACGGCGATCCACACCCCCACGAGGAGGCACTCCGCGAAGATCCCGAAGCGGGCCATGAAGCGTGCTCTCATCTCGCCTGCCACCCCCTCAGCCCTTGAGGCCCGAGGTGGCCATGCCGTCGATGAGGTACCGCTGGAAGGCGAGGAAGAAGGCGACCACCGGGAGCAGTGCCACGAGCGACATCGCGATCATCCCGCCGTAGTTGGCGACGCCGTCCTGGTCGACGAACATCTTCAGGCCCAGCGAGACCGTGTACTTCTCGGGTTCGTTGAGGTAGATCAGCGGGCCCATGAAGTCGTTCCACGCGTTGATGAACGTGAAGATCGCGCTGGTGATGAGGGCCGGCCGGCAGAGCGGCAGGACGATCGACCAGTACGTCCGCAGGTGCCCGCAGCCGTCGAGGCGGGCGGCCTCGTCGAGTTCCTTCGGCAGCCCGCGCATGAACTGGAGCATGAGGAAGACGAAGAAGGCGTCCGTGGCCAGGTACTTGCCGAGGAGCAACGGCGTGTAGGTGTTGATCAGTTCGAGCTTCTGGAAGAGCACGTACTGCGGGATGAGCAGCACGTGGTACGGCAGGAGCAGCGTGCCGATCATCAGGGTGAAGAGCACTCCGCGCCCGGCGAAGCCGATCTTGGCGAAGGCGTACGCGGAGAGCGAGCTGGAGATCAGCACGCCCACCACCGAACCGACGGCCAGGAAGAGGGAGTTGCCGAAGAAGGTGGAGATGGGGATGTCGGCGATGCCGTCGGCGAGCCGCCGGTAGTTGTCGGTGATGGGGTCGGCGGGGAAGAGGGTCAGGCTGCCGACGATCTCGTCGTTCGGCTTGAAGGAGCCGCCGATCACCCACACCACGGGATAGAGGATGACGGCGAGGACGGCCAGGGACCCGAGGTGCCAGGCGATCGAGCCCCAGCCGGTGCGTGCGGGCCTCGTCGAGCCCTTGCCGCCGCGCGCGAGGCTCGTCGGGCCTTTACCGGTGCGTGCGAGGCTCATCGGGCCCCCTCCTCGTAGTGCACCCAGCGCCGCTGGGACCAGAACAGCACCGCCGTGACCAGGCCGACGGCGAGCAGCAGCATCCAGGCCATCGCCGAGGCGAGACCCATCCGGCTGTTCTCGAAGCCCTGGATGTAGAGGTAGCAGGTGTAGACGAGCGTGCCGTCGGCCGGCCCGCAGGCGTTGCCCTGGCTGCCGATGATGTAGGCGGAGCCGAAGATCTGGAAGGAGTGGATGGTCTCCAGGAGCACGTTGAAGAAGAGCACCGGGGAGATCATCGGCAGGGTGATGTGCCAGAACCGCCGCCAGGGGCTCGCGCCGTCGACCTGTGCCGCCTCGTACAACTCCCGTGGCACCTGCTTGAGTCCGGCCAGGAAGATGACCATCGGGGCGCCGAACTGCCAGACGGTGAGCGCGACCAGGGCGTAGATGATGCGGTCGGGGTCGCCGATCCAGCCTCCGGCGTCCATCCCGAAGACCTGCTGGGCGCGGTCGACGGCGGCCCCGTCGGAGAAGATGGCGCGCCAGACGATGGCGATGGAGACGCTGGCCCCGATGAGCGAGGGCGCGTAGAACGCGGCCCGGTAGAAGCCCTGTCCGCGCCGGCTCTGGTTGAGCAGCAGGGCGACGCCGAGCGCGGCGGCCAGCTTCAGCGGGGTGCCGATCACCACGTACCAGCCGGTGATCTCGACCGAGGTGCGCCAGCGGGCGTCGCCGAACATCTCGGTGAAGTTGTCGAGGCCGATCCACTTCGGGGCGTCGAACAGGTTGTAGTCGGTGAAGGCGAAGTACAGGGAGGCCACCATGGGCCCCGCAGTGAGCAGGAGGAAGCCCGCTATCCAGGGGGACATGAAGAGGTAGCCGGCGAGGTTCTCGCGGCGGGCCCTGTGGGGGCGAACGGCGCGGCCCGGCGCCCCGGGCGGGCGCCCGCCGGACGGGGAGCCCGCGGGTGCGGGCCCCTCGTCCGGGCGGGGCGCCCGCCCGGGCTGCGGTGCGGGAGTCGGTGCGGAGGTCACGGCGGCGTCCATCAGGCGGAGAGCGCCGTCTTCGCCTCGGTGAAGTACTGCTTCACCGCGTCCCCGACCGGTCGCTCGCCCAGGGACATCTCCTCGGCGAGCCGCATGAAGGCGGCCTCGCAGACGTCGGCGCCGGCCGGGTGCGGGGTGATCGGCTCCAGGACGCGGGACTCGACGAGCTGCTTCTCGTACGCGGCGATCTGCTTGCCGACCTCGTCGGAGGGCACGTACGCGTCGTTCTGGGCGGTGGTGGCCGGGACGCCCCGGTCGTAGCCCATGATCTTCCCGACCTCGGGGTCGTGGACCATGAAGTCGATGAACTGGGCGGCCTCCTTGGGGTGCTTGGTGCGCTTGGAGGCGCTGAGCATGAGGGAGCCGAGGTACTGGCCGGTCTTGCGGCCGTCGGTGGTCGGGATGGGGGCCAGGCCGTACTGGCTCTTGCCCTCGGAGGTGTAGCGGACGGCGAAGTTGTCCCAGGTGAACTCGCAGCCCGCGAGCTCGGCGGTCACCGCCGACTTGGGCTTGACCGGGATGGTCTTCTTCGGGTTGGCGTAGACGCCTGACTTCACCCGCGTGACGGCCTTGCTCCACCAGTCCGTCAGGTCCGCCTCGGTGAAGCCGAGGCCGGAGGTGGTGAAGAAGGCCTTGCCCTGCTGGCGCAGGTAGAGGTCGTACAGGTACATGATCCCGTACGGGCCCGCGTCGCCGGCCCGGCCCTGGGTCTCCTTGATCTTGGCGAGGGCCGCGTGGTACTCGTCCCAGGTCCAGCCGGGCTTCGGGGTGACCCCGGCCTTGGTGAAGACGGCCTGGTCGACGACGAGGGCCATCGAGTTGCTGCCGACGGGGACGCCGAGCAGCTTGCCGTCGACCTCGCCGAACTTCTCCAGTCCGGCCCGGAAGCCGTCGAGGCGGAGGTTCCCCGCCGCGGCCTGCTCGCGCAGGTCGAGGAGGACGTTCTTCGCGTCGTACTTGCGCAGGAAGCCGATGGCGTTCTGGAAGACGTCCGGCGCGTTGCCGCCGGACGCCTGGGTGTTGAACTTCTTCCAGAAGTCGGCGTAGGGCTGGAAGTCGGTCTTGATCTTGATCTTCGGGAACTTCTTCTCGAAGAGCGCGATCGACTGATTGATCCGCTTGGCCCGGTCCTCCGAGCCCCACCAGCTGTACCGAATGGTGACGGTGCCGTCTCCGGAGCCCGAGCCGGTGCCGCAGCCCGCCGCGGTCAGGCCGAGAGCCGCAAGGGAGCCGCCGGCGACCTTCAGCATGCTCCGACGGTCAACAGTGCTTTGAGTACGCACAGTTCGTCCTCCGCGCGTTAATGGAACGTTTCAGGAAAGCGCTTGCTGGGCCAAAGTAGGGTCGTCCGCCAGCCACGTCAACGCTTCGGACGGGATCTTTCGAAGCGCTTCGAAGCTCGCGACGGGTGGACCCCTGTGAAAGGATTCAATATGGGGCCGGTCAGGCAGGCCGGTCAGGCCAGCCGGATGACGTTCCAGGACATCGGCTCCAGGACCGCCCGCAGCAGCCCGTCGTCGAGCGTCGAGCCGTCCACCGGGTGCGGCACGACCCGCTCCGGATCGTCGAGCGTGTTCCGGGCCTCCGGGTCCGCGTCGGCGAGCGCGCTGTGCTCGACGACCCGGTCGAGACCGAGGCCGCGCAGGGTCACCTCCAGCGGCAGGGGCGCGTCCCGGTCGCGGTTGACGGCGAAGACGGTCACGGTGCCGTCCTCGGCACGTACGGCCGTGGCGTGCAGCAGGGGCACCTCCCCGTACCGCGCCGTGGGGTACGCGGGCGAGTCCACCCGCACGTCGAGGACCGTGCCGCGGCCGTGCCGGGAGGCCTGGGCGAAGGGGAAGAAGGTGGTCTGCCGCCAGGCGGGGCCGCCGGGCTCGGTCATGATCGGGGCGATCACGTTGACGAGCTGGGCGAGACAGGCCACCGCGATCCGGTCGGCATGGCGCAGCAGCGTGATCACGAGGGTGCCGAAGACGACCGCGTCGGTGACGGTGTAGACGTCCTCCAGGAGGCGCGGGGCCTCCTGCCAGTCCTCCACCGCGTGCGGGTTGGGCCGGCGCTGGTACCAGACGTTCCACTCGTCGAAGGAGAGCGTCAGCTTCTTCGCGGACTTCAGCCGGGCGCCGACGTGGTCGCAGGTCGCGACGACCTCCTCGATGAAGGCGTCCATCTCGACGGCGGAGGCGAGGAAGGAGTCGCGGTCGCCGTCCACCTCCTCGTAGTAGGCGTGCAGCGAGACGTGGTCGACGACCTCGTACGTCTCCGCGAGGACCGTGGCCTCCCAGGCGGCGAAGGTCGGCAGGCCGCGCGCGGAGCTGCCGCAGGCGACGAGTTCGAGGTCCGGGTCGATGCTCCGCAGGGCGCGCGCGGTCTGGGCGGCGAGCCTGCCGTACTCCTCGGCGGTCTTCTGGCCGGTCTGCCAGGTGCCGTCCATCTCGTTGCCCAGACACCACAGGCGGATGCCGAAGGGGTCCTTGTCACCGTGGGCGACGCGGCGGTCGGAGAGCTCGGTGCCGCCGGGGTGGTTGGCGTACTCGACGAGGTCCATGGCCTCGGTGATGCCACGGGTGCCGAGGTTGAGCGCCATCATCGGCTCGGCCTCGGGACCGGCCTTCCGCAGGAAGGTCATGAACTCGCTAAGGCCGAAGCGGTTGGTCTCGGTGGACCGCCAGGCGACGTCGAGCCGGCGCGGCCGGTCCCCGACCGGGCCGACGCCGTCCTCCCAGCGGTAGCCGGAGACGAAGTTGCCGCCGGGGTAGCGGATCGCGGTGACGCCCAGCTCGCGGACGAGCTCCAGGACGTCGGTGCGCAGGCCGTCCTCGTCGGCGGCCGGGTGGCCGGGCTCGTGGATGCCGGTGTAGACGCAGCGCCCGAGGTGCTCGACGAAGGAGCCGAAGAGGCGGGGGTCGACGGCGGCCACGGTGAAGTCGGGGTCGAGGGTGAAGCGGGCGGTGCGCTCGGCGTCGAGGATGGGGCGGGCGGTGCCCTCGGGGTCGAGGATGGGGCGGGCGGTGTGCTCGGGAAGTGACACGCGAATCCCTTTCGTTCGAAATATCGACCACTGGTCGTGTGTCCGAACGAGAAGGTAGGATCCGGAACTTCGGGCGTCAATGGATCACCGCCGGGCCGGGTCCCGGGAACACGTGAAGCCCGGGCGGGCCCCTTTCGGGGTCCGCCCGGGCTCGTCGTACGCGGAGTCGGCTCCATGCGGGGCGGGCTGTTATTCGAGCAGCTCCGCGTACGAGCCCATGGCCAGGGCGATGTCCGCCTGGGCCCAGAACCGGTGGTAGGTGAAGACGGGGGCGGCGCCGCCCGCCAGATAGGCCTCGATCTTCGGCCAGGCCGGGTCGTCCTGGTAGAAGCTGCGGATCGAGGCGAAGGTGGAGGAGCTGTTCACCGTGTCGCCGTTCGGCATGGTGCCGGTCCAGGTGCTCGGTACCGAGACCGGGTCGTCGAAGCGGTTGTAGTCGGCGCGGGTCTCCTCGACGGCGATGCCCAGCGGGTCCTGGTGGTGGTCCCACATGCCGTCGAGCAGGGCCTTGGCGACCCGCTTGGCCTCGGCGTGGCCGGACTTGGCCGCGTAGTAGGTCAGGGTCTTGGCGTAGGCGGCGGCGACACCGACGTCGTTCGTGTAGTCGGCGACGGTGACGTGCAGGCCGGCGTTGGCGCCGGGGTTCGCCGCGTTCCAGGTGTCGGGTGCGCCGGACCACTTGAGAGTGGAGGGAACGCGGTAGGTACCGTCCGGGTTGATCGTGGTCTCGGACAGCGCCCAGGAGACCCACTTGTCGAGGACGGTCTTCGCCCCGGCGTCACCGGTCTGCTGGTAGTACTCGGCGACCCGCTCCATCGACCAGGCCTGGAAGCCGAACCACTGGTTCGACGCCGGGTCGTGGTAGACGGGCTTCTCGTCGTAGAACAGGCCGTGGAAGGTGGGGGTACCGGCCGGCGGGGTGGCGTAGCGGCCCTGCCAGCTGTTGGTGGCGCCGCCCGCGATGGCTCCCTCGTCGGACTGGAGCCAGCGGTAGAACTCCAGCTGCCGGTCGAGGCTGGTCGCCCAGTCCGCCGCGCCCGTCGTCGACTTGGGCTTGAGCGGGGCGTACTCGCTGAGCGCGTACGCGGCGAGCGGGTTCTGGTAGCCGCCGTGGGCGTGGCTGGAGCCGATGCGCCAGGACCAGCCGGCCGAGGCGTCGGTGGCGCCGCCCCAGGCGTAGTACCAGGACATCAGGTAGTGCGCGCTGTCCTTGCCGGTGCCGGCCGGGCAGGTGGTCGGGCCGACGCAGTTCCCGGACTTCTTGAAGTACTTGTCGAACATCGAGTACCGCAGGTAGTCACCCATCTTGGCGGCCTTGCCGACGGTGGCGGAGACCTGGGTGCCCTTGCCCTGCTCCTTGGCCCAGAGGTCGGCCCAGTAGGCGGCCTGGACGGCGCGGGCGTCGGCGTCGGGGGCGTTGGTGAACTTCCACTGCTTGGCGTAGGAGGCGTCCCCGGTGAAGAGGTCGAGGTAGCCGTTCTTCCCGCCGTAGGTGAAGTTGTCGCAGGTGGGGTGGGTGACGGTCTCCCAGACGGACTCCTGCGGGCCGCGCTGGAAGGTGTTGATGTACGAGGGGCCGGTCGCCGTCGGTCCGGCGGAGCACTTCCCGGGCTCGTTGCCGAAGCCGTAGACGTTGTCGACGTCCTGGATCCAGTGCATGCCGTAGATGTCGTCGGTGCCGTAGGCGCTCTTGAGTTCGGCGGCGATCGGGTCGGAGCCCGAGGTCACACCGGAGTCGAGCCGGGCGGGGTACTGCGAGGGCAGGTCCCACTCGGGGGCGTACGTCGCCGGCTTCGAGGCGTTGTAGGAGCCGGTGGTGGGCGTGTCGGCGTGGGTCGGGATCATGAATTTCTCCATGGTGTCCCAGGCGCCGTTGAACTTGGTCCAGTCGCCGGTGATCTTGCCGTACATGGCCTGGAGCCAGATGAGGTAGCTGTACGCCTCCGAGGTCGTCTGGTGCCCGTGGTCGGGGGCCTCGACGATCAGCGTCTCGACGGAGTGGTACGGGATGCCCTCGGGTGAGAAGTAGCCGTTGGCCGGGTTGGTGATCTTCCCGTGGAGGTCGAGGAAGCGGGCGTCGTACGTGGAGTTCGCCGCCAGCTGGGCGACGGTGACCTCGGCCTTGGCGTGGCCGGGGGCGCTCGCGGTGAAGACGGCCGAGCCGGTGCCGGTGGCCGCGGCGGCGACGGTCACCTTCTGGGCGGTGTTCCAGTTCGCCGGGGTGAAGGTGAGGGCGGCCGGAGTCGCGGTGAGGTTGGTGTTGCCGGAGGTACGGGCGACGCTCACCGTGACGTTCGCGGTGGGGGCGGTGGAGAGCTTCAGGTCGAAGGTGCCGGTGGCGCCCTGCCGTACCCCGAGCTGGCTCGGGGAGGCGACGAGCGCGGCTCCGGCGGCGACGGTGATGCCGACGGGAGCCGACTCGGCGGAGGCACCGCGGCTGTCGTACGCCTTGGCGTAGAGGGAGTGGGGACCGGTGGCGAGGCCGGCCGCGCTGAAGGTGAAGGGCGCGGTGGTGTCGGTGCCGAGGAGCGCGGTGTCGCTGTAGAACTCCACCTTGCTCACGGTGGCGCTGTCGGCCGCGGCGGCGGTGGCCGCGAGCGGCACCGCGTCGCCCTGGCTGTATACGGCCCCCGGGGTGGGGCTGGTGAGGACGGCGACGGGCGGCTGATGGGCGCCCGTGCAGGGGGTGCCGTTGACCGCGAACGAGGTCGGGGCCGCGTTGGCCCCGCTGTAGGTGAACTGGGCGCCGGTGGTGACGGCGGCGCCGGCGGCGACGCTGCCGTTCCAGGAGGCGTTGGTCACGGTGACGTTCTTGCCGGACTGCGACCAGACACCGCTCCAGCCGTTGGTGAGCTTCTGGTCACCGGCGTAGGCGTAGGTGAGGGTCCAGCCGTTCAGGGCCTCGGCGGCCCGGTTGGTGAGGGTGAGTTCGGCGGTGAAGCCCGAACCCCAGTCGTTCGCCTTGTAGTCGACGCTGCACTGGACCGCGGCGGCCTGGGCCGTGGTGGCGCTCACGGCCGTCAGGCCGAGGGGGAGGGAGAGCGCCGCGGCAAGGGCGGTCAGCTGCAGACGTGGTCTCGTTCGTGCTCGTAGGCGTGGCATGCGGGTGGTTCTCCTCGCGGCTCGGGAGGCGGGGGAGCGAAGAGCAGACGTGCATGGAGACAAGCTCTGAACCAGTGGGAGCGCTCCCACTGTGCAGTTGGGACGCAACGGCGTCAAGATGCGCGAAGAGTCGAAGGCAATTGGCGAGGGAATTTACCCAACCCCTCTTTTCCTTGGCGCCTGTTGGCGCTACGGTCTGCCCGACCAGTGGGAGCGAATCCGTCCGGTCGGCACACCGTCAGGGGTGTGCCCTCGCTGCGAGGACTCGCTCATGCGACATCCCCCACGTCTTTCCGCGCTGCTCGCAGGAGCAGCGCTCACGATGGCGAGCACCGCGCTCGCCGTCACGGGTACGGCCTCAGGAGCCGCGGCCGCACCCGTCTGCACGGTGGAGTACTCGGTCGTCGGCCAGTGGGCCGGCGGCTACCAGGGTGCCGTCACCGTCACCAACAACGGTGCCGCGCTGAGCAGTTGGAGCATCGGCTTCGACTTCCCGGCCGGCCAGGTCGTCAGCCAGGGCTGGGGCGGCAAGTGGTCCCAGTCCGGCGCCTCCGTCACGGTCGTGAACGAGAGCTGGAACGCGGCGCTCGGCACGGGCGCCGACGTGACGGGCGGCTTCATCGCCTCCTGGACTGGCGCCAACACGGCCCCCACCGCCTTCACGCTCAACGGCACGCCGTGTGACACGGACGCGCCTCCGACTCCGACACCCACGCCGACAGCCACGACGCCGACACCCACTCCCACTCCCACCGACCCGACGACTCCCCCGACCACTCCCCCGACCTCACCCCCGCCGACTCCGGTCACTGGTGCACCCGAACTGGGCGTCACCGGGAACAAGTTCACCGACCAGAACGGCGCGGTACGCCGCCTCCTCGGCGTCAACCGCTCCGGCGGCGAGTTCATGTGCGTCCAGGGCTACGGCATCTGGGACGGTCCCGTCGACGACGCCTCGGTCAAGGCCATCGCCGACTGGAAGGCCAACACCGTCCGCATTCCCCTCAACGAGGAGTGCTGGCTCGGCCTCGACAACATCAAACCCGAGTACCGGGGCACGAACTACATCAACGCCGTGAAGGACCTGGTGAACAAGGTCATCGCGCACGGCATGACCCCGGTGGTCGAACTCCACTGGACGCACGGCCAGTACACGGGCAACTCCGCGGGCTGCGCCGACGTCCACGCCTCCTGCCAGAAGCCGATGCCCAACGCGCAGTACACGCCCGCGTTCTGGACCTCGGTGGCGAACACCTTCAAGAACGACAAGCGGGTCGTCTTCGACCTGTTCAACGAGCCCTACCCGGACCGGGCGACCTCCACCGCGACCCAGGCCTGGTCCTGCTGGCGCGACGGCGGCACCTGCCCCGGCATCGGATACGAAGTCGCCGGCATGCAGGACCTGCTGGACGCGGTCCGCGCCACGGGGGCGAAGAACCTCGTCCTCGTCCCGGGCATCGCCTACTCCAACGACCTGAGCCAGTGGCTCACGTACCGCCCCACTGACCCGGCGGCGAATCTGGCCGCCGCCTGGCACGTCTACAACTTCAACACCTGCTCCAACGAGACGTGCTGGAACGACACCCTCGCCCCGGTAGCCGCACAGGTACCTCTACTGGCGGGCGAGATCGGTGAGAACACCTGCGGACACGCGTTCATCGACCGCGTCATGAAGTGGTTCGACGACCGCGGCCTCTCGTACCTGGGCTGGACCTGGAACACATGGAACTGCAACTCCGGTCCCGCGCTGATCAGTTCGTACGACGGCACACCCACCGCATTCGGCATCGGGCTGCGCGACCACCTGCGCGACCTCACCCCGTGAAGTCCCGGAAAGTCCTCGAAATCCCCCTGGAAGGAACCCCCACCCGCATGAGCCGCACCCGAAGCACCAGCCGCACCGCCCTCCTGGCGGCGCTCGGCCTCATCACGGCCACCGGCGCCACCGCCACCGTCCTCAGCACGGCCACCGCCGGCGCCGCAGCCCCCGGCTGCAAGGTCGACTACCAGGTCACCAACCAGTGGAGCACCGGCTTCGGCACCAATGTGACCGTCACCAACACCGGTGACCCGGTCTCCGCCTGGACCCTCGAGTGGACCTACGCCGGCAACCAGCAGGTCACCCAGGGCTGGAACGCCACCATCACCCAGTCCGGCGCCGCCGTCACCGCCAAGAACGTCTCCTACAACGGATCCCTGGCGACCGGAGGCTCCACCTCCTTCGGCTTCAACGGCTCGTACAGCGGCACCAACGCCGTGCCCGCCACCTTCAAGCTCAACGGTGTCGTCTGCAACGGCGCCACCGAGCCGACGACACCCCCGACCACCCCGCCCACCACCCCGCCGACGACCCCGCCGCCGGCCGGGACCAAGGCCGACAACCCGTACGCCGGCGCCAAGGTGTACGTGAACCCCGAGTGGGCCGCGAAGGCCGCCGCCGAGCCGGGCGGCACCAAGGTCTCCGGCCAGCCCACCGGCGTCTGGCTGGACCGGACCGCCGCGGTCAACGGCTCCGCCACCTCCATGGGTCTGCGCGCCCACCTCGACGAGGCCCTGAAGCAGAAGGGGTCCGGCGAGCTCGTCGTCCAGCTGGTCATCTACAACCTGCCCGGCCGCGACTGTGCCGCGCTGGCCTCCAACGGCGAGCTCGGCCCGACGGAGATCGGCCGCTACAAGACCGAGTACATCGACCCGATCGCCGCGATCCTCGCCGACTCGAAGTACGCGGGCCTGCGGATCGTCACCACGGTCGAGATCGACTCGCTGCCCAACCTGGTCACCAACGTCTCCGGACGCCCGACGGCCACACCCAACTGTGACGTCATGAAGGCCAACGGCAACTACATCACCGGTGTCGGCTACGCCCTCAACAAGCTCGGCTCGATCGGCAACGTCTACAACTACGTCGACGCCGGTCACCACGGCTGGCTGGGCTGGGACAGCAACTTCGGCCCCTCCGCCGAGCTGTTCAAGCAGGCCGCCACGGCCGAGGGCTCCACGGTCGGCAAGGTGCACGGCTTCATCGTCAACACCGCCAACTACAGCGCGCTGAAGGAGGACCACTTCAAGATCGGAGACTCCGTCAACGGCACCTCCGTGCGCACGTCGAAGTGGATCGACTGGAACCAGTACACCGACGAGCTGTCGTACGCCCAGGCGATGCGCGACAAGCTGGTCTCGATCGGCTTCGACAGCAACCTCGGCATGCTGATCGACACCTCCCGCAACGGCTGGGGCGGCACCCAGCGGCCCACCGGCCCGGGCGCGCTGACCAGCGTCGACACGTACGTCAACGGCGGTCGCTACGACCGTCGCATCCACCTCGGCAACTGGTGCAACCAGTCCGGAGCCGGTCTCGGCGAACGGCCCCAGGCGGCGCCCGCCGCGGGTATCGACGCGTACGTCTGGATGAAGCCCCCGGGCGAGTCCGACGGCGCCTCCAAGGAGATCCCCAACGACGAGGGCAAGGGCTTCGACCGGATGTGCGACCCGACGTACACGGGCAACGCCCGTAACGGGAACAGCATGTCGGGCTCGCTGCCGGACGCCCCGCTCGCGGGCAAGTGGTTCTCGGCCCAGTTCCAGGAGCTCCTGAAGAACGCCCACCCGGCGCTGTAACACCCCTCGAAGGGGGTGCCGCGCCCGGATCCCTCGGGGTCCGGGCGCGGCACCCCGGCGAGGACCGGAGGAAGGCCGGACGGGCCGAGGACCGACCCGTCCGGCCTTTCGCTCTCCGCGACTCCGCCGACTGCCCGCACCTCCAGAACGGAGGGGACGGCCGCGAGCTGTGGCACGCGGCACGCAGCCCGGCGCTCGACGCCCTCGCCGACCGGGACGTCCTCCGCATCCGTGACGGCGGTGTCGGCGGCGCGCTCGCGGTCGCCGACGGAATCGGCATCGTCCTCGAGGCCGACGGCGGCGCGCCCGCCGTCAGCGCACGAGCGCTGGTGACGGAAGCTCCGCCGGGCGTCGCCGGGACCCGGCGGGCCGTCAGGAGGAGCCCCGTACCACCAGCTCCGTGGGCAGGACCCGCCTCGGGGCGCTCTCCGGGGCGCCCGCGACGTCCTGGAGGAGCATGCGGGCCATCGTGCGGCCCATCTCCTCGATGGGCTGCCGGACGCTCGTGAGCGGCGGGTCCATGAGCCGGGCCACCGGGGAGTCGTCGACGCCGACGAGGGCCACGTCCTCCGGGACGCGGCGCCCCGCCTCGCGCAGCACGCTCCGCGCCCCGGCCGCCATCACGTCGGAGGCGGCGAAGACGGCGTCCAGATCCGGCCTGCGGTCGAGCAGCAGCCGCATGGCCCGCCGGCCGCCCTCCTCGGTGAAGTCGCCGGCGGAGACGAGGGCCTCGTCCGGGGTGTGGCCGGCCTCGGCGAGCCCGGCGCGGTAGCCGCCGAGCCGGGCGCGGGCCACGTACATGTCGAGGGGCCCGGTGACGGTCGCGATACGGGTCCGTCCGCTGCCGACGAGGTGGGCGACGGCCGCGCGCCCGGCCCCGATGTTGTCGGAGTCGACGTACGGCACGGGCTCGGCCTCCGAGCGGCGCCCGTTCATGACGACCGGGAGGCCGAGCTCGCGGATCCGGTCGGGCAGCGGGTCGTCGCCGTGGACCGAGGCGAGCAGCACCCCGTCGACGCGCTGGGCGGCGAGGTACTGTTCGAAGCGCTGCCGCTCCTGCTCGCTGCGGACCAGGGTGAGCAGCAACTGCTTGTCGGCATCGGCCAGTTCGGCGCTGACGCCACGGATGAGGTCAAGGAAGTAGGGCTCGGCGAAGAGTCGGGCCTCGACCTCGGGGATGACGAGCGCGATCGCGTCGGTGCGGCTGCCGGCGAGGGCGCGGGCGGCCTGGTTGGGGACGTAGCCGAGTTCGGCGACGGCTCTGGCGACGGCCGTTCTGGCCTGTTCGCTGACCCGGGGAGAGCCGTTGATCACCCGGGAGACCGTTCCCCGGCCGACCCCGGCCCTGGCCGCGACCTGCTCCAGGGTCGGTCTGCCGCTCTGCCGTCCGTTCACAACCGCCGAACTCCCCTCGTAGGACATCGTGCTGCTCACCCACGCCGCAACGGGAATGGGAGCGCTCCCACACTAGTCCACCCGCCTCCCCTCACGCCATGAGCATGCGTTCAGGAGATGACGACCCCAGCCCCGCGCGGCCCCGGCGAAACCCCCGGAAAACCTTCCGGTAACGAATCCGCGTTCATGTCTTGACACCCGCACCCGCCAGGCAGCAACCTTCCGGCAACGACGTGGGAGCGCTCCCATTCGGGGCGCACACAGCCTGTACCGGGTCCTGGCGGGCAGCCGCCGAGCCGCGATCAGCCGGCCGGACCTCTTGGCGCACAACGAGCACCACCTTGGACGAGGAGAGTGGAATGCGCACTTCCAGCAGCAGACGCGGACGCCGTGCCGCGATCGCGGCGGTCGCCGTCGTCGTGACCGGTACGACCCTGCTCACCGGTTGCGGCAGCGACAGCGACGACAACGGCGGCGACGCCCAGGGCGGCGGCAAGATCACCCTGCGGGTCGGGACCTTCGGTTCCTTCGGCTACGACGACAAGACCGGCGCCAAGCTCTACGCCGAGTACGAGAAGTCCCACCCGAACATCAAGATCGAGGAGACGAACGTCTCCGACGGCCAGAAGTACTGGGACACGCTGAAGCTGCGCCTGGCCCAGAACAACGGCCTCGCCGACATCCAGGCCGTCGAGGTCGGCTACATCGCCGAGGCGACCGGCGAGACCATGGCGGACAAGTGGGTCGACCTGAGCAAGGAGGGCGGCGCGGACATCGGCGCCTTCCTTGACTGGAAGGTCAAGCAGGCGACGACCGCGAGCGGCAGCGTCATCGGCCTCGGCACCGACATCGGCCCCATGGCCATCTGCTACAACAAGGAGCTCTTCGCCAAGGCCAAGCTGCCGACCGAGCGCGATGCCGTCGCCAAGCTGTGGGCCGGCGACTGGTCCAAGTTCATCGAGACCGGGAACACGTACAAGAAGGGCGCGCCCGCCGGCACCGCCTTCCACGACTCGGCGAGCGGCCTCTTCAACGCCGTGATCTCCAGCGACCCCGTCCAGTACGCCGACGCGAGCGGCAAGCTGGACTGGGAGAACAGCCCCGGTGTGAAGAAGGCCTGGGACACCGCCGTCGCGGCGAGCAAGGGCGGACTCACCGCCAAGCTGCGCCAGTTCGACGAGAAGGGCACCTGGAACGCCGCCTTCAAGAACTCCAAGTTCGCCACGGTCGCCTGCCCGAGCTGGATGACCGGCATCATCAAGGACCAGGCCGGTGCCGCCAACCAGGGCAAGTGGGACATCGCCGCGCCGCCGGTCGCCGGCAACTGGGGCGGCGCCTTCCTCGCCGTGCCGAAGGCCGGCAAGCACACCAAGGAGGCGGCCGAGCTCGCCGCCTGGCTGACGGCCCCGGAGCAGCACGCCAAGGTCTTCGCGGTCAACGGCAACATCCCCTCGTCCAAGGACACGCTCACCTCCTCGGCGGTCCAGGACGCCAAGCTTCCGTACTTCGGCGACACCCCGGTCGGCAAGATCTTCTCCTCCGCCGCCGCCGGAATCACGCCCGCCGTCATCAGCCGCTGGGACGGCCAGGTGAAGACCTTCCTCACCGACAACGGCATCCTCGACATCGAGCAGCGCGGCACCGACCCGGCCAAGGCCTGGGAGAACGTCAAGAAGCTGGTCGACGACAAGATCGACCAGTAGCGGGGGCCGCGTGCCGGTCCGCCGCCCGCGGGCGGCGGACCGGCACCGTCCGCACCACCGCACGCATCGACCCTGGAAGGACGCCCCAGTGGCCACCTCCGTTCGGGCGAAGCCGGACGGCTCGCAGCCGCCCGCCGCACCGCCCTCCTCCCCCGGCCCGCGCGGCCGCCGCCGCTCCTCCTCTTCCGGCGGCTGGCGCAGCACGCTCTACCGCTGGGACATCAAGGCGATCCCGTACGTCTTCATCGCCCCGTTCTTCCTCACCTTCGCCGCCTTCGGCCTCTTCCCGCTGATCTACACGGGCTGGCTCTCGCTCAACCGGGTCGAGCTCGGCGGTGAACCGCAGTGGAAGGGCCTGGAGAACTACACCGACCTGGCGACCAGCGAGTTCTTCTGGAACGCGCTCGCCAACACCTTCACCATCGGGGTCATCGCGACCGTCCCCCAGCTGCTCATGGCCCTGGGCCTGGCGCACCTGCTCAACTACAAGCTCCGCGGCCGCGGCTTCTTCCGGATCGCGATCCTCGCCCCGTACGCCACGTCGATCGCGGCGGCGACGCTGGTCTTCGCCCAGCTCTTCAACACCGACTACGGGATGATCAACACCGTCCTCGACTGGTTCGGCGTCGGCCCCGTCCAGTGGGAGTCGTCCAAGTGGCCGGCGCAGATCGCGATCTCGGTGATCGTCACCTGGCGCTGGACCGGCTACAACGCCCTGATCTACCTGGCCGCCATGCAGGCCGTGCCCCAGGACCTGTACGAGGCCGCCTCCCTCGACGGGGCGTCGCGCTGGCGGCAGTTCATCAGCGTCACCATCCCGTCGATCCGGCCGACGATCCTCTTCACCGTCGTCGTCTCCACCATCGGCGCCACCCAGCTCTTCGGCGAGCCGATGCTCTACGGCGGCAGCGTCGGCATCAGCGGCGGCAGCGGCAACCAGTTCCAGACGCTGAGCCTGCTGATGTACGAGAAGGGGTGGGTGAACAACGCGCTGGGCCAGGCCTCCGCCATCGCCTGGATCATGCTGCTGCTCCTTCTGCTCGTCGGCGGCGTCCAGGCGCTCGTCTCCCGTCACAACCGCAAGAAGCTGGGAGGCTGACCCCATGGCCCGCACGCTCGACACGACCATCGAGGCCAAGGCCTCGCGCCTCCCGGAGCCTCCCCGCCCCGGGCGCCGATTCCGCCAGACGGCCGGCCGGCAGCACCACGCCGGACCCCTGACCTACGTCCTGCTGGCCGTGGCCGCCGTGGTCTCGCTCTTCCCGCTGTACTGGAACCTGGTCGCCGCCTCCCACAGCGGCGAGCGCGTGGTCCAGGCCCCGGCACCGCTGCTGCCCGGACCCCGCCTCCTGGACAACCTCAGCTTCGCCTGGAACCAGGTCCACATGGGCGAGGCGCTGATCAACACCACGGTGGTCGCCGGTCTCGTGGCCGCCTCCACCGTCGTCTTCTCCACGCTCGCCGGCTTCGCCTTCGCCAAGCTGCCGTTCCGAGGGCGCGGCATGCTGCTCTCGCTCGTGGTCGCCACGATGACGATCCCTCCGCAGCTCAGCGTCATCCCGCTGTACCAGATCATCACCGACCTCGGCTGGTTCGACCAGCTCCAGTCGGTCGTCCTGCCCTCGCTCGTCGCCGCCTTCGGCGTCTTCTTCATGCGCCAGTTCCTCGTCGAGGCCCTGCCCATCGAGCTCGTGGAGGCGGCCCGCATGGACGGGGCGCACAGTCTGCGCGTGATCTGGCACGTGGTGTTCCCGGTGGCCCGGCCCGCGATGGCCGTGCTCGGCATGCTCGTCTTCGTCCAGGCGTGGAACGACTTCTTCTGGCCGTTCATCGCCCTCACCCAGGACGGCAACCCCACCCTCCAGGTGGCCCTCGCCGGCCTCGGAGCGGGAAACCACACAGTGGACCACGCCGTCGTCCTGACGGGCGCGCTGATATCCACCGTGCCGCTGCTGCTCGTCTTCGCCTTCCTCGGCAAGCACATCGTGGGCGGCATCACGGCCGGCGCCGTCAAGAGCTGAGCAGCCGCGCCCGCTTCGCCCCGCACCGAACGTACCCACCCCCGTACCCGCGTTGGGAGCGCTCCCCTATGACCGCGTCCGAAACCCGGCCGCTCACCGCCACCCGCTCGTTCCCGCCCGACTTCCTCTGGGGCGCCGCCACCGCGGCGTACCAGATCGAAGGGGCGGCAGCGGAGGACGGCCGTACGCCGTCCATCTGGGACACCTTCTCGCACACCCCCGGCAAAGTCTTCGAGGGCCACACCGGTGACGTGGCCGTCGACCACTACCACCGGTTCCGCGAGGACGTCGGCATCATGTCCGAACTGGGCCTGAACGCCTACCGGTTCTCCGTCTCCTGGTCCCGCGTCCAGCCCACCGGACGGGGTCCCGCCGTCCAGAAGGGCCTGGACTTCTACCGGGCGCTCGTCGACGAGCTGCTCACCGCCGGGATCACGCCGGCCCTGACGCTCTACCACTGGGACCTCCCCCAGGAGTTGGAGGACGCCGGCGGCTGGCCCGAGCGGGCGACCGCCGAGCGGTTCGCCGAGTACGCCGGGATCGTCGCCGACGCCCTCGGCGACCGGGTCACCCGGTGGACCACGCTGAACGAACCCTGGTGCAGCGCCTTCCTGGGATACGGCTCCGGTGTCCACGCCCCCGGCCGCACCGACCCGGTCGACTCCCTGCGGGCCGCCCACCACCTCAACCTGGGGCACGGCCTCGCCGTCCAGGCCCTGCGGTCGGCGCTCCCGGCCGACCGGCAGATCGCGGTCTCCCTCAACCTCCACGAGGTGCGCCCGCTGACGGACGGGGCCGAGGACCGGGACGCGGCCCGCCGCATCGACGCCGTCGGCAATCGGATCTGGCTGGGTCCGATGCTGGACGGCGCCTATCCCGAGGACCTGCTCGCCGACACCGCGCACCTCACCGACTGGTCCTTCGTCCGGGACGGCGACACGGCCGCGGCGCACCAGCCGCTGGACCTCCTGGCGATCAACTACTACACGCCGACGCTGGTTTCGCACGTACCGGCGGGTGCGGAGAAGCCGCAGGACGACGGTCACGGCAACAGCGAGCACTCGCCGTGGCCCGGCGCGGACTCCGTCGCCTTCCACCGCGCGCCGGGCGAGCGTACGGCGATGGGGTGGCCTGTCGACGCGAGCGCGCTGTACGACCTGCTGAGCCGGGTCTCCGCCGCGTACCCGGACCTCCCGCTGGTGATCAGCGAGAACGGCGCCGCGTACGAGGACGAGGTCGACGAGGACGGCTCGGTGCACGACCCGGAGCGCGCCGCCTACGTGCACGCGCATCTGGAGGCCGTGCACCGCGCGCTCGAGGACGGGGTGGACGTGCGCGGCTACTTCCTCTGGTCGCTGCTCGACAACTTCGAGTGGGCGTACGGCTACGCGAAGCGGTTCGGCGCGGTCCGGGTGGACTACGACACGCTGGAGCGCACCCCGAAGTCCAGCGCCCGCTGGTACGGGCGGGTGGCCCGGTCGGGCGAACTGCACGCCCCGTACAGCGACTGAGGCGGAGGCGCGGGCGGGCCGTACCGGATCACCGGCACGGCCCGCCCGGCCGTATGCCGCCTATCTCTGCGGCATGTCCTTGACGAACACGATTCCGTCGCTGTCCGCCAAGTGGGCCGGGTCGAAGGGGGCGTAGCCGAACCAGGGAGATTCTCGCGGTGCGGGCCGTTCGTCGCCGAGGGCGGCCGCCAGGCGCCGGGCGTCGATGACGCAGCGGTCCTCCGGGAGCGCGTACAGGAGTCCTTCGAGGGTGTCCGGCGGGGGCGCGTCGACTCCCTGATGCCGGATGGTGCCGAGGGCCGTGGCCACGAAGGCGTACTCCTCGCCGAGCCGGGCGCTCACCAGGGCACCGGCGCTCCACCACTCCAGCAGTGTCCCTCCCATCCGCACCGAGCTCTTCTCCCGCTGGAGATGGGAGTTGTGGGCGTGGACGAACACCGGTCCCCTGGCGGCGACGGCGAGGAGGTTGTGCGCCATCATCTGGTCCCGCAGGCCCACCAGCCGGCTCAGGCGGGCTGGTGAGGCGTCGGCCATCCAGTGGTGGTAGCGCAGCAGGCCGACGGCGGTGCGCCCGTGGAGGCACGCCCGGTCCCACTCCTCCGGCGAGGACGCCGCGCGCAGGTGGGGCCGCTGCGCGTCGAGGAGCGCCGCCAGATCGTCGGCGAGCAGCCGCAGTTCACGGGCCTCGGCGGACTGCCCCACGGACCGGGCCGGGTCCCTCATCGCGGCGGGATCGGTCCACCGGTCGTCGGTGCCGAGCAGGCGGTCGAGTGTTTCCGCGGTGCAGGGGAAGAGGTCCGCGTCGAGCCGGGCGGCGAGATAGGCGTGGAGCGCGGTGAGGGCCTGCCGGGGGCTCGCGGCGCCGGTGATCTCCAGCGGCCCGTCGAATCCGGCGAAGCGGAGGTGCTCGGACGCGGGCCGGCCGTCGTTGTGTGCGCGCATCCAGCGCACGAGCTCGCGGTTGGCAGCGGACGTGCCCCAGTCGTGGCTGAATCCGTGTTCCATGACCTCGTCGAGGGTGCCCGTGCCGGAGGTGACGTAGTCGTCCACGAGCAGGCCGGTCGTGCAGTCGCTCTCGATCGCGATCGTCCGGTACCCCTCCTGCTCGGCGAGCTGCCGGAAGAGTTCGTTGCGCAGGTCGAGGAGGGTGTCCTCGCGATGGGTGGGCTCGCCCAGGGCGAGCAGCCGGGGCCGGGCCGGGAGCAGCCGCATGACGGCGGCGGCCTCGACGGCCTGGACGGTGTCCTTGATGTCAGTCGCCATGGCTTCAACGCTATCGTTTAAGGCTCGGTGGAGACTTTTCCTCGATATCGTCGGGTTCATGGGGAGAAACCTTCAAAGCAGGGAGCGGCTCAGGCCGGTCGATCTGGCGCGTGGCCACGGTCTGTCCACGCAGGCGGTCAGGAACTACGAGGAGGCCGGGATCCTCCCGGCCGCCGGTCGCACACCCCACGGCTACCGCACCTACACCGCGCTGCACGCGGGGGCCCTGCGCGCGTTCCTCGCCCTGGTGCCCGGCCACGGCCACCGGACGGCGGCGTCGATCATGCGGGCCGTGAACGAGGGCGCGGTCGACGAGGGGTTCCGGCTCATCGACGAGAGCCACGCCCAGCTCCTCGACGACCGGCGGACCCTGCGGACCGTGGAGCGCGCCCTCCGCGACCTGGAGCCCGGCACGGCGCCCGAGGCCGGCACGGCCCCCGAGGCCGGCGGCACGTTCATCGGGCCGCTGGCGCGGAAGCTCGGAATCCGGCCCGCGACACTGCGTACGTGGGAGCGCACCGGGCTGTTGCACCCGCGCCGCGACCCGCAGACCGGTTACCGCGTCTACGACGAGGCGGACGTACGGGACGCACGGCTTGCCCACCAGCTCAGGCGGGGCGGGTACCTGCTGGAGCAGATCGCCCCGGTGATCGCGCAGGTACGGGCGGCCGGCGGGCCGGGGCCGCTGGAGGCCGCGCTGGGCGACTGGCAGGGCCGGCTGTCCGCCCGCGGACGGGCGATGCTGAACGGGGCGGCGGAGCTGGAGGCGTACCTCCGCGCGCGTGAAGGAGACCTCGGTCGCCGGCCGGGGCGGGTGGGGTGATGCCCGGCCGTTCCGGTCGCGAGGGTGTCGCTGCCGTGCCGCGCCGCGCCGTGCCATTCCGCGGTCATGTCGCGGTGGTGTCGACGATTCGTCACGCGCGGGCCGGTGTGTGGTCCTTGGCGCGTCACCCTCCGTACCTATGCTGTGCGTTCATGAATGACGGACGATCGACCGCGCCTCGGTCCCGGCGCCCCGGACGCGTCACCTACGGCTCGGCGGCCCTCGCCGCCGTTCTCGTGCTGGCCTCTCCCTCCGCCCTCTTCGCCGAGCCGGTGGCACATCCCGCGGGGAAGGCGGCGGCCCCGGCGGCGCCGACCGTCATCGCCCATCGGGGTGCCTCCTCCGCCGCCCCCGAGAACACCCTGGTCTCCGACGAGGTCGCCCGGCGGGGCGGGGCGAAGTGGATCGAGAACGACGTCCAGCCCAGCAAGGACGGTGTGCCGTACGTCCTGCACGACTCGACCGTCGACCGGACGACCGACGGCACGGGCGCGATCCGCTCCCTCACCGCCGCCCGGCTCGACGAGCTGGACGCCGGCTCGTGGTTCGCGCCCGCCTACGCCGGGGCCCGGATCCCGACCCTGGCCGCCCAGTTGGCGGACCTGCGCGCCCGTGGCGGGTACCTCCTCCTGGAGATCAAGGGCCGCCACAACCACGCCGAGGTCGCCCGGATCGTCCGGGACGTCCGAGAGCAGTCCATGAGCAGCCGGGTCTTCGTGCAGAGCTTCGACATCCCGACGCTCGAACTCACCCGCGAGCTCGCGCCCGAGCTGCCGCTCGGACTGCTGCGCGCCACCCTCGACGCGGACCCGGTCGCGCTCGCCGAGGACCTGGGCCTCACGGCGTACAACGTCTCGGACGCCGCGCTCGCCACCCGCCCCCAGGTCGTCCGTGACCTGCACGCCGCGGGCGTGGCCGTGAACGTCTGGACGGTCGACAAGCCCGCCCGCTGGAAGGCACTGACCGCCCTCGGCGTGGACGGGATCATCACCAACCGGCCGGCGGAGCTCACCGGATGGCTCGCGGGGCGCTCCCCTACGGGGTGACCTTCAGGTCGTCTGCCCAGGCCCTGACCATGATGGCGTGGGTGAAGACGACGGTGCCGGGCTTGATCAGTCCGCCGTCGCCGCCGTCCCCCTCGACCTGGACCGTGCGCTCCCCCAGGAACGTGAGGGTCTTGCTGTCGAAGATCCACTCGGTGCGCTGGCCGCTGGTCTCGTCGAGTCGCGCGACCGCCACGCCCTTGCGGCCGACGGCGTCGGTGGCGCTGTCGACCACGACCACCCCGGGGATCTTCGCGGCGGCCCGGTAGAGCGCGGCGGTGAGGCGGGGCGACGGCCAGCTCTCGACGAGGAGGTCGCCGATGGTGGTGAAGGCCTGCTGGTCCGGGCCGCGGCCCTGACCCTCGGTCTCCCGGTAGATCTTCCGCAGCAACGCGTCGGGATCGGTGGGAAGCGTGGCGAGGTACTCGTGCGAGGGCGCGCCAAGGTGCGGCTTCGGGACGTTGCCCTGTTCGTCGAGGCCCGCCAGGGTCATGCCCTCGGGTCCGGTGGTGCCCGGTTCGATCAGCCAGCCGTCGCGGCCGTCGGGGGAGCGCCAGGACTGCCGGGTGTGCAGGGGCTGGCTGACGAGGCGGGTCACGTCGCCGTCGGTCCGCACGTGGGTGTTCGCGGACCGGGTCTCGATGTAGACGTACTGGCCGGCGTGCCCGCTCGGGGCGTCGGCCTCGGCGGCGGCCAGCGAGATGCGGTCCAGGAGCCGGGGGGCTCCCTGCGGGTCGACGGCGCCGATCCGGGTGGTGAGGGCGGGGCCGGTGGCAAGGTCGACGCCGGTGCCGTCCGTGCCGCCCGGGGTGAGGACGAGCACGCCGACGACGAGTGCGCCGGCGAGCGCGGTCACGGCCGGCAGGAGGACTGCCTTCCGCAGGAAGGGGTTGCGCCGGCCCGGGGCGCGCTCGGGGCGTGCGGCGCGCGCTTCGGCGGTGGTGCGGCGCTCGTCGTGGATCTGGCTCATCAGGCGCTCCTTGTGGAACTGGTGACGGCCCGGAGGAAGCTCGCGCTCCTCGATCACCGGAAGGTCACCGGCCTCGTGCCGGGGTGCCGTGCGGGGGTCGGTCGGGTCGAGGTTCATCGGGTTCCCTCCTGTGCGGGCCGGACCGCGTTCATGCGATCACCTGTTGTCTGTCGGGGGCGCGGCGCGGGTTCCCGGATTTCCCGGACTTCCTGCGTCTCGCGGGCGAGTTCTTCCTCGGCTCCGGTACGGAGCTTGGCGCGGGCGCGCGAGAGCCGGGAGCGGACGGTGCCGACGGGGACGCCGAGGGCGGCGGCGACCTCGGTGTAGGCGAGGCCCTCCCAGAGGCAGAGCACGAGGACCTCGCGTTCGGTGCGGCGGAGCGTGCCGAGCGCCCGCAGCGTGGCCGCGATGCGGCGCCGGTCGTCGAGCCGGCCCGCCACCTCGGAGGCGTGGTCGGGCATCGCGGCCTCGGCGGCGCCGGCCGCGGCGTACGCGGAGGCGGCCCGCCGGTAGCGCCGGTTGCCCCGGCAGTGGTTGCGGGCGACGTTGGTGGCGACGCCCAGGAGCCACGGCCGGAGCGATCCCCCTTCGGGGTCGACCTTCTGCCGCAGCCGCCAGGCCTCCAGGTAGGTCGCCGCCATCACGTCCTCGGCCACCGACCAGTCGCCGGTCAGCCGGAAGGCGTGGTTGTAGACGCTCCGGGCGTGGGAGTCGAAGAGTTCGGCGAAGGCCGAGGGGTCCCCGGCCCGGATCCGTGCGCGCGTGTCGATGTTCACGACTGTCGTCTGTCCGGCTCACGGGACGGGTTCCCGTGAGCCGGGTCACATGCGACGGGCGGTCCGCGCGTGGAGTTCCGCCAGGAGGTCGGGGTTGACGACCGCCAGGATCGTCGCGATCCGCTCGGCGTCGGTCTCCGCCCACAGGATGTCCCGCGCGCCGCGGTACTTGGCGGCGAGCCGCTCGCGCCGGGCGGGAGGGAGCTCCGCGGCGCGGTCCGGGCGGCTGTTGTGCGCGTTGTCGGCGATCTTGACGAGGGTCGCTTCGGGGTCCTCGGCGATGAGGTGGAGCTTCGCCTCGTAGGACAGGCCCGGCCCGTTGGTGACGGCTTCGACGACGGCGACGACCCGGTCGGGGACGCCGGCGTCCCTGAGCCGCTCGGCGGTCCACGGGGTGTCCTCGATGATGTCGTGCAGGAGCCCGGCCATCACCAGCTCCTCGCCGAAGGGTTCGAGTCCCGCGGCGACGGCGCGGACGTGCTCGACGTACGGCACGCCGATCAGGTCGACCTGCCCGGCGTGCGCCCGCGCGACGAGTTCCTCGACCTCCGCGAGGCTCCTCACCCGCCGGCTCACCGCTCGCCCATGAACAGCTTCGGCAGCTGCATGGTGCGGTTCTGGTCGCCGGGGAGTGCCTGGGGGCTGTTGGCCCACTCCATGGTGACCATGGGGGTCGCGCCGCTGCCGGCGTCGACGGTGGCTCCCGCGAACCGCTCGCCGGAGGCGGAGGCTTCGGCGGTGGCCGTCCGCAGCGTGTCGGCCGTGCGTGTGGCGCCCTCGGCGGAGACGGTCAGCGCGCACAGCCGCTCGCGTGACGTGCCGTCGGCCTGGGCGGTGGCCCCGATGGCGTACAGGGTGACGTCCGGCGTCTGGCTCTCGCGGCCCTTGCCGTAGAAGGTCGCGTAGTACGTGTCGTCGCCGATGCAGCGGGCGACGGCCTGGTAGGCGGGGTCGTCCGCGACCGATGCCTTCGGCGCGGCGAGCGCGGGCGGGGGCGCGTCCGGCGACAGGGAGAGGGAGCGTACGGACGCCGAGACGGCGACCTGTCCGCCGTCCGGGTCCTTCAGGAGCACTCCGCCGTCGGTCGCGGCCTCGGTGTAGCCCAGCTTCTTCATGCCGGCGGTGACGGCGTCGACGTCGAAGCCGCCGGTGAGCCGCCATCGGTCGGAGCCGATCTGGAGCGAGGTGGTCACGTCGTTCTCGTCGAACCCGTGGGTCTCCTTGAGGGGGCGGCTCTCGTATCCCGCCTGCGCCACCTCGGGGATGCCGTACGTGGAGAGTCCGCCGTACAGCTTCTTGTCCCGCTTCACCAGCCCTCGGGTCGCCGCCACGTCCGTGTAGGTGAGGAGCGCGCCGGCGTCCGCCTCGGGTGCGGCCCCGAGCGCGGCGGTGAGTCCGGTCGCCGACCCGCCGGCCGCGTCCTCGGAGTCGCCGCCGCAGGCGGCCGCTCCGGCGCCCAGGACGCCGACGAGCGCCGTCGCGGCGAACCCTCGCAGGACCTTTCGCCCGTTCCCCGTCATTCACAGCCTCCGATGTCGGCTCCAGCGATCCGGGTGGTAAGGATCGCCTCAGAAGGGTAGTGGGTCCGCCGGACGGCCCGTCCTGGGGCCGTCCGGCGGGCCCTTGGGGTGCGAGGAAGGGAAGCGGCGTGCGGGAACACGGTGCGGAGCGGAAGGCCTTGTCGGCGGCGGAGCTGTTCGACGGCATGGGGATCGACTACGAGCGGGCTTTCGGGCGTCTCCCGGCGCAGCTGGAGGCGGTCGAGTGGCTCACCGGCCGGCTGGGCGCGGGGGCCCGCGTCCTCGACGTCGGCAGCGGCACCGGCCGGCCGGTGGCCGACCTGCTGGTCCGGTCGGGCTGCGAGGTGACGGGGATCGACGTGTCCCGGACGATGGTCGAGCTGGCCCGGACGCAGGTGCCGGGGGCCCGGTTCGAGCAGTGCGGCGTCCACGACTTCGAGGCGCCCGAGGGCGGCTTCGACGCCGTCTGCGCGTTCTTCCCGCTGCTCGTCATGAGCCGGGCGGAGGTGTCGGCCGCGCTGCGGCGGATGGCGGGCTGGCTGGCGCCCGGCGGCTACCTCCTGACGGCCACGGTCCCGGCGGACGTCGAGGACGTGGAGATCGAGTGGATGGGACGCCGGGTCAGGGTCTCCAGTTTCTCGGCCGAGGAGTACGTGCGCCAGATCCGCGAGGAGTGCGGGCTCGACGTCCTCCACCACGCCGTCTCCGTCTTCCAGCCGGACGACGAGCAGGCGGGCCCGGAGGAGCACGTCTTCTGCTACGCCCGCCGGGCGAAGGAACTGCCCGGCGGGTGACCCCGATTCCGGCGCACCGGTACGGGTCTCGGTACGGGTGCCGGTCCCGGTCCCAAGGAGGACGTCACTCGTCCCAGGGCGGCTCGAACTCGTCCATGTCGGCGGGCGGCTCGTCGAGGTCGAAGGGCGGCTCGTCGTCGTACGGCGCCTGACGACCGGCCGTCGCCCGGGGTGCGGCGGCGGGGGCGGGTGCCGCGGGGCTCACCGCGGCGGTCTCGGTCGCCGCGGCGGGGGTCCCGCATTCCGCCAGGGTGGCGAGGACGCCCTCGGCGTACTTGGTGAGCTTGGCCTCGCCGACTCCGCCGACGGTGCCGAGCTCCGCGACCGTGGTGGGGAACAGCGTCGCGATCTCGCGCAGCGTCGCGTCGTGGAAGACGACGTACGCCGGGACGCCCTGCTCGCGGGCCGTCGCAGCCCGCCAGGCACGGAGGGCCTCGAAGACCGGCACGGCGGCGGTGGGCAGGTCCACCGGCACGCGGGCGCTCTTCCCCGAGCGCGCCCCGGGCTCCTTGCGGGACGCGGCGGCGGGCGCCTTCTCCTTCCGCATCGGGACGGTGCGCCGGCCTCCCAGCACCTCGCCGCTGTCCTCGGTCAGCACGAGCGTGCCGTAGTCGCCCTCCACCGTGAGCAGGCCCTGGGCGAGGAGCTGCCGGACGACGCCGCGCCACTCCGCGGTCCCCAGGTCCGACCCGACGCCGAACACCGAGAGGCCGTCGTGGTCGAACTGGATGACCTTGGCCGTCTTCTTGCCCTGGAGGATGTCGATGATCTGCCCCGCGCCGAACTTCTGGCGCCGCTCCTTGGCCAGCCGCCACACCGTGGAGAGCAGCTTCTGCGCCGCGACCGTCCCGTCCCAGGACTCGGCCGGGGTCAGGCAGGTGTCGCAGTTGCCGCACGGCTCGCCCGCCTGCCCGAAGTACGCGAGGAGCCGTACGCGGCGGCAGTCGACCGTCTCGCAGAGCGCGAGCATGGCGTCCAGGTGCATGCCCAGGGACCTGCGGTGCGCCTCGTCGCCCTCGGAGCCGTCGATGAGCTTGCGCTGCTGGACCACGTCCTGGAGGCCGTACGCCAGCCAGGCCGTGGCCGGCTCGCCGTCGCGGCCGGCGCGGCCGGTCTCCTGGTAGTAGCCCTCGACCGACTTCGGCAGGTCGAGGTGGGCCACGAAGCGCACGTCCGGCTTGTCGATGCCCATGCCGAAGGCGATCGTCGCGACCACCACGACCCCGTCCTCGCGCAGGAAGCGGGACTGGTTCGCGGCGCGGGTGCGGGCGTCCATGCCCGCGTGGTACGGCACGGCGTCGATGCCCTGCTCCGCGAGGGCCGCCGCGGTCTTCTCCACCGACGACCGGGAGAGGCAGTAGACGACGCCGGCGTCCCCGTCGTGCTCGGTCCTGATCAGCTCGAGGAGCTGCTTGAGCGGGTTGTTCTTCGGCACGATGCGGTACTGGATGTTCGGCCGGTCGAAGCCGGCGACGAAGTGCCGGGCGTCCTCCAGACCCAGGCGCGCCGCGATCTCGGCGTGGGTGGCCTCGGTGGCCGTCGCGGTCAGCGCGATCCGCGGCACCTTGGGCCAGCGCTCGTGGAGCATCGAGAGCGCCAGGTAGTCGGGCCGGAAGTCGTGGCCCCACTGGGCGACACAGTGTGCCTCGTCGATCGCGAAGAGCGACACCTTCCCCCGGTCGAGCAGCCGCTGCGTGCCCTCGGTCCGCAGCCGCTCGGGGGCCAGGTAGAGCAGGTCCAGCTCGTCCGCGAGGAACGCCTGCTCGACGGCCTGCCGCTCGTACGGATCCTGCGTCGAGTTCAGGAATCCGGCCCGCACCCCGAGGGCCCTGAGCGCGTCCACCTGGTCCTGCATCAGCGCGATGAGCGGCGAGATCACGACGCCCGTGCCGTCTCTGACGAGCGCCGGGATCTGGTAGCAGAGCGACTTTCCGCCGCCGGTCGGCATCAGGACGAGCGCGTCGCCGCCGCCGACGACCTGCTCGATGATCTCCTGCTGCTCCCCGCGGAAGGAGCTGTAGCCGAAGACGCGGTGGAGCACCTGCGAAGCGTCGGAGAGCTGGGCGGATTCGTCGGAAAGGACCATTCGTGAAGCCTAGCGGCCGCCGCCGACACCCTGGCACCGTCCGCCGGAACCTGTGGACAACCGCCCTCGCCGCCGTCCATCCGGCCGTAACCCCCCGGCCACCGATGACTGCGAGGCTCACGCCCGAACGAAAGTTGTCTGTACAACTTGGAGACCTTCATGGTGTCACTCACCTCCGCCTCCCCCCTGTGGCTGCGCGACAACTGCCCCTGCGCGGATTGCCGGGACCCCCGCAACGGCCAGAAGCTGTTCCAGATCACCGAGCTCCCCGGCGCGCTCGCCGTCGACGCCGTCCACGACGCCCGCACGCCCGACGGCGACCCGGCGCACGAGGTCGTCTGGGCCCCCGACGGACACCGGTCCGTCTACCCCGAGACCTGGCTGGCCGACCACCTCCCCGGCTCCGCCGCCGCCCCCGGCGACGGCCGCACGGAGGACGACAAGGAGCTGTGGGCCGCGAGCCGCTTCGCCGGCGGGCTTCCCGAGGCCGACTGGGACGCCTACCGCGCCGACCCGGCCGTCCGGGCCGCCGCCCTCGACTCCGTCCTGCGCCTCGGCTTCGTCCTGCTGCGCGGGGTCCCCGGCCACGACCGCCAGGTCCTCGACGTGGCGCGGACCTTCGGATACGTACGCGAGACGAACTACGGCGAGCTCTTCGAGGTGCGCGTCGAGGCCGACCCCAACAACCTCGCCTTCACGGGCGCCCGCATCACCCCGCACACCGACAACCCCTACCGCGACCCCGTCCCCACCCTCCAGCTGCTCCACTGCCTCGTCAACACCGCCCAGGGCGGCGACTCGGGCCTCGTCGACGGCTTCCACGCCGCTGCCGTGCTGCGCGCCGAGGCACCGGAGGCGTACGAGACCCTCACGCGCGTCCCCGTCCCCTTCGCGTTCGCCGACGAGCGCACCGAGCTCCGCGCCCACCGCCCGCTGATCGGCACCGACCCGGTCGGCCGGATCCGCGAGATCCGCTTCAACAACCGTTCCATCGGTACGCTGCGGCTGCCCGCCGACCGACTCGACGCCTTCTACGCCGCCTACCGGCGCTTCGGCGAGCTGCTGCTCCGCCCCGAGCTCCAGCTGGACTTCCGGCTCGCGCCCGGCGACTGCCTGATCTTCGACAACACCCGGCTGCTGCACGCCCGGACGGCCTTCGCCGAGTCCGGCGACCGCCACCTCCAGGGCGCCTACGCCGACATCGACGGCCTCGCCTCCACCCTCGCCGTCCTGCGCCGGCGGGAGAGCACCCGGTGAACCCGCTCGACACCCTCGCCGGGCTCTTCGCGGGCGAAGGCAGCGCCGAGTACCTCGGCGAGGCCGTGACCCAGGCCGAGCACATGCTCCAGGCCGGCGCCCTCGCCGAGGCCGCGGGCGCCGCGCCGCATCTGGTCGCCGCCGCGCTCCTGCACGACGTCGGTCACTTCCGGGGCGCGGTCACCGGTCGCGACCTGATGGAGAACGGCACCGACAACCGGCACAGCCACACCGGGGCCGACTGGCTCGGCCGGTGGTTCGGGCCGGAGGTCACCGAGCCCGTCCGGCTGCACGTCGCCGCCAAGCGGTACCTGTGCGCCGTCGAGCCCGGCTACGTCGACCTGCTCTCCGAGGCGTCCGTGCACACCCTGGCCGTGCAGGGCGGGCCGATGACCGAGGCGCAGGTCCGCGCCTTCGAGGCGCACCCGGGGGCCGCCGACGCCGTCGCCGTACGCCGCTGGGACGAGCAGGCGAAGGACCCGGACATGGACACGCCCGGGTTCGCGCACTTCCGGCCCCTGCTGGCCGGGCTGCTCACCCCGTAGCCGCTCACCCCGGATCAGGTGAGGGGCCGCCGCTTCAGGAACCGAGCCGGCGTCCCAGCGCGCTCGTCGCCGTCGAACTCTGCATCGTGAAGGCCACCGTCCCCGGCAGGTAGCGGTCCTGGGACCACTCCACCGGGTTCCCGGCCGGGTCGGTGGAGTGCCGCCGCTCCCGCAGCAGCGACTCCCCGGCCCGGCAGCCGAGCAGCTCCGCGTCGTCGGCGTCGGCCGGCACGAGGTCGATGGTGTGCCGGGCGTCGGTGAACAGGACGCCGTGCAGCTCCAGTTGCTCCGAGTGCGAGACCGTGTCCGGCGGCATCCCGGCCACCAGCTCCCCGATCCGCTCCGGATACGTCGTCCGCTCCACCATCACCGGCGTGCCCGCGAGCGTCCGCAGCCGCCGCACCCGGTAGACGGGCGCGCCTTCCGCGACGCGCAGCTTCTCGGCCTCCTCCGCGTCCGCCGGGACCCGGTCGACGGCCACGATCCGGCCTCCCGGCTCCTCGCCGAGCGAGCGCGCCCAGCGGGTGAAGGAGCGCAGTTCGCCGAAGCTGTGCAGCCGGGGTCCGCCGAGCACCACCCGGCGCGAGCCGCGCCGTGAGGTGATGAGCCCGTCGGTCCGCAGCGCGGCGAGCGCCTGGCGGACCGTCCCCCTGGACACGCCGTAGCGGCGGGCCAGTTCGTCCTCGGCGGGCAGCTTGGCCCCCGAGCCGTACTCGCCCGCCGAGATGGCGGTCCGCAGATCGGCGGCGACCGTCAGATACAGCGGCGTCCTGCCCCGTCCCTCGCTCACCCGCCCACCCTGTCACGGACCGGGCTCAACGGACCAGGGAGATCAACATCTCGGGGTCCACGTCGGTCAACGAGTCGGCGAGCGTGACGCCTTCGGTGCCGGCGAAGTCCACGAGCGGTTCCGTCGAGGGCACGGCGAGCACCCGGCAGCCCGCGGCGATCGCCGACGCGACCCCGGTCGGGCTGTCCTCGACGGCCACGCAGCGGGCCGGTTCGACGCCGAGCGCCACGGCCGCCGCCAGGTAAGGATCGGGTTCGGGCTTCGTGCGTACGGTGTCCTCGGCGCCGAACAGCGCGTCGAAGCGGTGTCCGTCCAGGGTGCCCGCGACCTGGACGACGACCGCGCGCGGCGAGGCGGACACGAGGGCCGTCGGGACGCGGCGGGCGCGGAGCGCGGCGAGGAGTCGCAGGGCGCCCGGCCGGGGCACGGCGGCCACTTCCAGGCGGGCGGCGAAGTCCGCGCCCAGCTCGGCGGCGAGCTCCGCCGCCGGAGCGTCCAGGTGCTCCTGGAGCAGGGCGGCCGTGTCCTCCACCGAGCGCCCGGTCACCGCCGTGCGGTGCTCGGCGTCCAGGGTGCGGTCCCGGCGTGCGGCGGCCGCCTCGACGACGTCGAGCCAGACGCCTTCGGTGTCGACGAGCGTCCCGTCCATGTCGAAGAGGACGGCCTGGAGCCGGGTCACCGGGCACCGCCCGCGGCGGCGAGGACGACGGGCCGCCGCCGGGGCCGTACGGTCACGGCGACACCGGGCGTCAGCGCGGCGGCGGCGTGGGTCGGCACGTCGGCCTTGACGTCCGTACCGTCGGCCAGGGTGACGCGGACGCGGGTGGTGGGGCCGTGGAACGCGGTGGCGACGACGCGTCCCGTGCCGCCCTCCGCCGCTTCGATCTCCAGGGCCTCGGGGCGGACGAGTGCGGTGACCGGGCCGGCTCCGGCGGGGCCCTCGACGGGCAGCCGTACCCCGAGGACGTCCACGGAGCCGTCGCCGTCGGCGTGGCCCGGCATCCGGTTCATGGTGCCGATGAACTCGGCGACGAAGTCCGTCGCGGGGCGCTCGTACAGCTCGGTCGGCGAGGCGAGCTGTTCCAGCCTGCCGCCGTTCATCACCGCGACCCGGTCGGCCATGGACAGCGCCTCCTCCTGGTCGTGGGTGACGAAGACGGTGGTGATGCCCAGCTCCAGCTGGAGCCGGCGGATCTCCTCGCGCAGCGTCAGCCGCACCCGCGCGTCGAGAGCCGACAGCGGTTCGTCGAGCAGGAGGAGCCGGGGGCGCAGCGCGAGCGCGCGGGCGAGTGCGACGCGCTGCTGCTGGCCGCCGGAGAGCTGGTGCGGGAAGCGGTCGCCGTACCCGGCCAGGCCGACGAGTTCGAGCAGTTCGCCTGCGCGCGCCCGCCGTTCGGCGGTCCTGACCTTGCGCATCCGCAGCCCGAAGGCGACGTTGTCGGCGGCCGTGAGGTGCGGGAAGAGGCTGTACGACTGGAACACCATCGCCGTGTCGCGGCGGTCGGCGGGCACCGGCACGATGTCCTCGCCGTCCAGCAGGACCTGGCCCTCGTCGGGCCGCTCGAAGCCGGCGAGGACACGCAGCGCGGTCGTCTTCCCGCAGCCGGACGGGCCGAGCAGGGCGAGGAGTTCGCCGGGGGCGACGTCGAGGTCGAGGCCGTCGAGCGCGACGGCGGAGCCGAAGGACCGGCGCAGGCCGCGGATCCGGAGGGCGGCGCCGGTGCGCACCGGCTTGTCGAGGACGGTCGGGGTCATCGGGAGGTCTTTCCTTCGGAAGTACGAGAAGTACGGGAAGTACGGGAAGGGCGCGGTGTGCGGCGGCGGTTGCCCAGCGTCGTCAGCGCGAGCAGCAGCACCCAGGTCAGCAGCAGGCTCAGCAGCGAGACGGCCACGGAGAGCCGGGCGTCCGAGCCGGACGCCTGCACGATCCACACGGCGAAGGGCTGGAATCCGAGGAGCGAGGCGACCGTGAACTCGCCGAGCACCAGCGCGAGCGTGAGGAACGAGGCGTTCAGGAGGGTGCCCCGCAGATTGGGCAGGACCGCCGAGACGAGCGCCCGGGGCCAGGACGCGCCGCAGTCCCGCGCGGCCTCGACCAGGGTGCGTACGTCGACGGAGCGCAGCCCCGCGTCGAGCGCGCGGTAGACGAAGGGCAGTGCCATCACGGCGTACGCGAGGACGAGGACGAGGGGGAAGTCGGGGTTCTGGACGGCCACGAACGTCTGGTAGAGCGGGGTCGTGGACAGCTTCTCGGGGCCCCAGCGCAGGACGGTGCCGAGGCCGGCGGTCAGCGCGACGGGCGGCACGACCAGCGGCAGGGTGCAGACGACCTCCAGGACCGAACGCAGCCGGGGTGCCGAGAGGCGGGCCGCGACCGCCGCGGGGACGGTGACGAGGAGGACGAGGGCGACGGTCGCCGCCGCGAGCCCCAGCGAGAGGAGCAGGCTGCCGGTGAAGCCGGGCGCCGTGAAGATCCGGGTGTACGAGGAGAGGGTGAGCCCCTGCCCGGGGATGTTCACGGTGAAGACGGTGGAGGCGAGCAGCGGCACCAGGAAGTAGACCCCGGCGAGCAGGAGGACGAGGGGGCGTCCTAGGCGAGCCATCGGGTGCTCCTTCGCTGGAGGGGGAGGTGGACGGCCATCACGAGCGCCGCGACGACGACCATGTCGAGGCTGAGCGCGAGGGCGACGTTCTCCTGGCCGACGAGGACGTTCCCGGAGAGCGCGTCCGCGATCTGGAGGGTCACGAGGGGTACGGAGCTGCCGACCATGGCGGCGGCCGTCGCGTACGCGGCGAAGGCGCTGCCGAAGAGCAGCACGAAGCCGCCGAGGAGGGACGGCAGCAGCACCGGGAGGCCGACGTGGCGCCAGTACTGCCAGGCGGAGGCGCCGCAGTCGCGGGCCGCCTCCCGCCACTGGACGCGCAGTCCGTCGAGTGCGGGTGCCACGGTCAGCACCATCAGCGGCACGAGGAAGTACAGGTAGGTGAGGGCGAGGCCCCAGAAGCCGTACAGCGACCAGCCGTGGTCGGCGAGGCCCAGGCTCGTGGTGAGGACGCCGGCGTTGCCGAGGGTGGCGACGAACGCGAAGGCGAGGGGTACGCCGCCGAAGTTGGCGAGTACGCCGGAGGCGGTGAGCACGGCCTCGCGGAGGGCGCGGCCGCGGGAGGAGACCACGGCCTGGGCGAGGAGCAGCCCGAAGAGGGTGCCGGCCGCGGCGGTGAGCGCGGACAGTTCGATGCTGCCGATGAGGGCGGTGCGGTAGGCGCCGTCGACGGACCGGGTGAGGTTGTCGAGGCCGTACGAGCCGTCGGCGACGGTGAAGGCGCCGTCGGTCATGGCGAGCGCGGGCAGCCCGAAGGCGAGGCCCACGACGAGGAAGAGGGGCAGGGCGGCGAGCCAGGCGCCCGCGCGGGGGCGGCGGGCCCGCCGCGCGGGGGCGTTGCCGGCGGGGCCGTCGGTCATGGGGGAACCGGTGGTCTCGCGGGCCGGGCCGGGCGCGGCGGACGCGGGGCCGGCGCCCGCCGGGGCCGGCCGCGCGTCGTGCGCGCGGACGGCCCCGGACGGGGCGGTGGAGGAGTGCGGAGTCATCGACGGGTCACCCGGAGACGGCCGCGGACCAGCCCTGCGACAGGGTCTCCTTGGCCTTCGACGTCTGCTGCTCGGTGGGGAACTTCGGCGTGCCCGTGACCTTCGGCAGCGCCGCGGCGGCCGTCTTGTCGAGGGTGCCGTCCGCTTCCATGGCGGGCATGAGGACGGGCCGGGCGTAGCCCTTGAGCCACAGGTTCTGGCCCTCGGCGCTGTAGAGGTACTCCTGCCACAGGCGGGCGGCGGCCGGGTGCGGGGCGTCCTTGTTGACGGCCTGCGAGTAGAACTGGGCGTAGACGCCGTCCGTGGGGACGGCGACCTTCCAGTCGACGCCCTTCGACGCGAACTGCTCGGCGTAGCCGGCGTTCAGGTAGTCCCAGTCGATGGAGATGGGCGTCTCGCCCTTCTCGACCGTGGCGGGGGTCGACTCGACCGGGTTGTAGTTGCCGTTCTTCTTCAGCTTGCCGAAGAAGTCGATGCCCGGCTTGATGTCGTCGAACGAGCCGCCGTTGGCCAGGGCCGCCGCGTACACGCCGCCGAAGGCGGAGCCGGACTTGGTCGGGTTGCCGTTGAGGGCGACCTGACCCTTGTACTCGGGCTTGAGCAGGTCGGCGAAGGTCTGCGGGCAGACCTTGACGCGCTTGGCGTCGCAGCCGATGGAGACGTAGCCGCCGTAGTCGTTGAACCAGCGGCCCTGCGGGTCGCGCTGCGTCTCGGGGATCTTGTCGAAGGCGGCGACCTTGTACGGGGCGGTGAGGCCCTGCTCGCCCGCCGCCTGGGCGAAGGAGGCGCCGAGGTCGAGGACGTCGGGTGCGCGGTCCTGGCCCTTGCGGGACTTCACCGCGTTGATCTCGTCCTGGCTGGAGCCGTCGGGGTTCTCGACGTTCACCTTGATGCCGTACTTCGCGGTGAAGCCGTCGATGAGCGCACCGTAGTTCGCCCAGTCCCGGGGGATGGCGATCGCGTTGAGCGTGCCTTCCTTCTTCGCGGCGGCGACCAGGGCGTCCATGCCGCCGGCGTCGGCCGCGGAGGCCGCCGTGGCGAGGTTCTTGCCGTCGGCGCCGACGGCGTCCTTCGTGGGGGCGGCGCCACAGGCGGTGAGGGACAGGGCGGTCAGGCCGAGGGCGCCGACGAGGATCGCGGCGCGGGCAGCGGAGGTCACGCGTACTCCATGGGGGAAGGGGCGAGGCCAAGCTGTATGAACAACTGTTGTCCATACAACTCCTGCATTACGGGGGGCCTCGATGTCCCACCGGTGAACGCGGGGCGACACCCGCCCGACCTTTCCCCGGCGGATCGGGCCGACTCACCCCGTGCGCGCCTCGCACGCCCTACACACCTCGCACGTCTTGCACGTCGCCTGGTGGATCCGTCGCCCGAGTGGCCTGACGGACACCAGTCCCCGTACGGGACGACCCGTGAGGGGCAGCCACGACCCGGCTGCCTCTTCGGGCCTTGCGCAACCGGGCCTTGCCGGGCGGGCCTTGCCGGGCCATGCGCGACCGGGCGATCAGCCGGGAGGTTGGCGCATCCGTGAACCCGGCGGCTCGCGTCATGGGGAGGGTTGGATTCCCCAGGCGGCGGCCCGGGCGGCGGCGGCCGCGCGGTTGGGGAGATCGAGCTTGGCGAGGATGTGCTCGATGTGGGTACCCACGGTGCGCGGCGTGATGTACAGCCGTTCGGCTATCTCCCGGTTGGTGCGGCCGGCCGTCAGCTCGGCGAGCACCTGGAGCTCCCGCGGGGAGAGCCCGCCCGGCCGCCGCGCTCCCCCGGCGGGGGCGGCGAGCTCTTGGGACGGCGCGGCGGCGCGGGAGTCGACGGCCGCGGCGAAGGCCTCGGTGAGCAGGGTGACCACGGCGCGCGCCGGATCGGGCGCGCGCCGTGGTCCGCGGGTGCTGACGTTGAGCATGCCGACGTACCGGCCGTCGGCGGCGAAGAGGCACTGGGCCACGCCGTCCTCGATCCCGAGGGGGCTCAGCACCTCCTGGAAGCCCGGCGACGCCGCGAGGAGCCGCCGGGGGACGTCCCTGAGCCAGAGCCCGCCCCGGTCCGGGCCGCGGAGCACGGGGAACACCGGGTCGTGGTGGAGGCGGGTCTCGATGTAGGCCGTGGCGTCGTCCGGGTAGCTCCCCGCCAGGGTGGTGTGGCACTGGCGCAGGGGGTCCCAGCGGGCCAGGGAGGCATGGTCGTACGCGATCACCTCGGACAGCGCGGCCAGGACCGTGTCGACGCCGGCCGCCCCGCTCGTGGCGCTTCTGGCGGCCGCACGGACGTGGACGGCCGCGTCCAGGATGTCCGTCGTGCTCCGCCGCGCCGCCATCCCCCCAGGATGATCATCTGCCCGGAATACGTCAATCGCGCAGGGTGTCGTGCACGACACGTCCGTCCATGACGGTGAGGACGACGGGCATGTCCGGGATGTCGTGCGGGTCGGCGGTGAGCAGGTCCCCGTCGAGTACGCAGAGGTCGGCGGCCTTGCCGGGCTCCAGGGAACCCTTCCAGTCGTCGGCGAAGTCCTGCCAGGCCGCGTCGATGGTGTACGTACGGATCGCCTCGGCCAGTCCGATGCGCTGCTCGGGCCCGCTGACCCGGCCGGTGGCCTTGGACTCGCGCAGCATCATGGTGGCGATGCCCTGGCGCCAGTCCGGGTGCGTGACGGGGGCGTCGGATCCGCTCGCGACCCGCACGCCGGCGTCGAGGGCGTCGCGGTAGGGCCAGGCGTACGCGGCGCGTCCGGTGCCGACGAACTCCTCCTCCATGTCGGCGACGGTCCACTTGATGGTGGGGTTCATGTTGACGCCGAAGCCGTGCGCCGCGAGGACCTTCATGCTGTGCGCGGTGAGGAAGTCGCCGTGGATGACGTAGTGGCGCGCGTCGGGCCTCGGGTGTTCGGCCGCGGCGGCGGCGAAGGCTTCCGCGACGGTGTCGCCGGCCCGGTCGCCGGTGACGTGAACGCCCAGCTGGTACCCGGCGGCGTGGGCGTGCCGGATCATGGCGCCGATCTCGGCGATCCGGTCGGCGTCGGTCTCGCCGCCGACGCAGAGGGAGCCGCAGCCGCCGCCGACGTACGGCTCGTGCATCCAGGCCGTCTTGTTGGGGACGATGCCGTCGCCGAAGATCTTGACCCCGTGGATCGCGAGGCGGCGCGGATCGGCGTCGCCGGACTCGCCCGACGCGCCGGGTCCGCCGATGGCGGTCAGGGTGCGGGCGAACTCCTCGGCGGTGCTCGCCATTCCGGTGGGCAGGAGCAGGACGCCGACGCGGGCGGTCAGTTCGCCGTCGGCGAGCAGCCGGCGGTAGACGTCGAGGGTCTCCCCGCCGAGCGCGCCCCGCATGATGCCGTCGCCGCCGGGGCCGAGCCCGGGCTCCGTGTAGCTGGTCACGCCGAGCCCGGCGAGCGTGGCGAGGGCCGACCTGATCGCGTCGGTCCGCTCCTGGCGGCTGAGCGGCGGCAGCGCGTTCTGGACGAGGGCCTGCGCGCCCTCGTGGAGCAGCCCGGTCGGCTCCCCGGTCTCGTCCACGACGACGGCCCCGCCGGGCGGGGCGACGGTGTGCCGGTCGATCCCGATGAGCTCCAGCGCCTTGGAGTTGACCCAGGTCGCGTGCCCGGAGAAGGAGTAGAGGACGACGGGGTGGTCGGGGCTGACGGCGTCGAGGTCGTGCAGCGAGGGCTGCCGCGACGGGTCGGCGACGCACTCGTCGAGGTAGCCGGTGTCCCAGCCGTGCCCGGTGATCCACTGCCCTTCCGGAGCCCGTCCGACGGCTTCCCGTACGACCTCGGCCACGTCCGCGAGGGAGGACACGGCGGGGTGGGCGACGTCGAGGGAGAGCGGCGGCGTCGCCATGCCGAAGGCGCATCCGTGCAGGTGGGAGTCGTTGATGCCGGGAAGCAGCGTCGCCCCTCGCAGGTCGACGACGCGGGTGTCGGGGCCGACGAACGGCGCCACGTCGTCCCGCCCGCCGACGGCACTGATGGTCCCGCCGGTCACCGCCAGGGCCGAGGCGACGGAGAACTCCGCGTCGACGGTGACCACCCGTCCGCCGAGAAACACCAGATCCGCGTACGTGTCCACAGAAGGTCCTTTCCACCACCGGGCGCACCACGGCCGCCCGCCAACGATCTCCCGAGGACTATCGCCGCGCGCCCGCGCCCCGCACATCGGTCATTCCACCGATACGCGCGGCGAGGACCGGGGCTCGACAGCAAGGATGGCACCGTGCGCGCGGAGGTCTTCGGCGTGGGCGCGGACGGCGGCCGCAAGGAGAACACCGCGGCAGACGTCCCGGCGGGAGACGTTCCGACGGGAGGGGGCGGCCGGCGGGACCGCGGCCTCGCGGTGTCGTCGGCCGCCGCGCAACGCCGTTCCCGTCGCCGAGTACACGGTCGCCGCGATCCTCTTCGCCAACAAGCGGGTCCTGGACATCGGCGGTCTCCACCGCGACCACCGTGCCGCTCTCGACTGGTCCGGGCTCTATCCGGGGTTCGGCAACCACCGGCGCACCGAGGGCGTGGTCGGCGCCTCGCTCGTAGGGCCGCAAGGTCCTCGAACCGCTGCGGCCCTACGACCTCGACCTGCTGCTCCAGGTGCCTGCAGGCCCTGCCGACGGCACCGTGTCGCTGATGTCGACCCGAACCCGACTCAGCCGCGCCAGAGGTTGGCGAAGGCCGAGTTCTCGATGGTCCGTCGCTGGCGTACGGCCTCCAGTTCCATCACCGCGTCGTGGACGGCGGCCACCACGGCCGTCGCCGCCTCGTCGTCGAGGCCGGGCTCGTCGTCGGACCGTGCGTCGCCGAGGCCCAACGCCGAGGCGAGGGCGGCCAGGACGGGTTCCTTCTCCTCCCAACGGTCGGCTGCCCGGCGGCGGCCGGGCGAATCGACCGGTTCCACGACGTGCGGGCCCAAGGACAGCCGGCCGCTTCGCTTCCGCCTCAGCTCACCGTCCTCCTCCAGCACGGCCTGGTACGCGGCCGAAAGGTCTCGGCCCCGGCGCCACAGCCAGTCCTCGATCCGCTCGTGGGGCGGCTGCCGAACGAGTCCTGCCGCGGCCTCGCCGAGGAGCCGATCGTCGAGCGTCGGCGACCCGTCCGGCTGAAGGTGATCGCCGTCCACGGTGACGGCTCCGGCGCCGACGAGATCGATGAGCTCGGCTCCGGCGAGCGCGAGCGACAGGTCACCCTGTCCCACGGCATGCTCCGGCCTCAGGTCTATGGCGATGATGAACAGGTCTTTCGCCGTGGTCATGAACGGCTCCCCTCGAAGACATCGACAGAGGTGCATCCCCACCGCCCCACCGGCGGGGCGAGTGTCACGAGCAGTATCGCCTCCGCCCGTGCGAGGGGTGGGGCACACTGCGCCGGGTGATGGCCTGTGGGAACGCCTCGCCCGCATGACCGTCTGAGCGCGCGGTCGGCGGTCGGCGGGCTGTCAGAGTCGGGCTACGGGGCGTCCAGCTGAGCCTTGCTGTGGGCGTAGAGAACGCGCTCGCACACGAGGCCCAGGCACTTCGCCGACGCGCCGTCTTCAAGGGCCTCGGCGTTCACCGCCGGACCGTAGTGCTCGGATACCGACCACAGGCGCTGCGCGCCGCGTTCGTAGTAGAGGTCTTCGGCACCCGTGGCGGTCTTGATCGCGCTGCCGTTGGACACCAGCTCACCGTTGCTCCACCGGTAACGCCACAGGTTGCCCGGATCGTTGTGACCGGCGCTCTGGTTGACGTACAGCTTCTCGCCCATCGCCAGTGCACCCTGGGCGCCGCCGTTCGTCATCGGCAGGTAGTTGGCCCAGCCTTGGGCCGCCACCTCGCCGGAACGGTTCTCCAGGGCCTTGACGGGGAACGAGGCGATCCGGCCCGGCGACGGGTAGCCGCTCTCGGGACGGCAGTACTCGCCCATGATCAGCCGGTCCGGGGTCGTGCTGCGGTCGAGCGACAGGTAGGACGCCTTCGGGGCGCCCGTGCTGACACACTTGAACGAACCCGAGGGATTGGACTGCGGGGCCTTGAACTTCCAGGCCGCCACCTGCGGCATCACATAGCGGTAGCCGAAGCTGTACCAGACGTTGTTGTGACGGCCGGCCTTGGTCTTCACCTCGACGTTGGACGTGGTCTTCACCCCGTCGGTGTCCGCGCCCATCTGGTCACCGGCCTTGCCGTCCCCGTTGGGATCCAGGTCCATGATCTTCTCCATGTCGAAGATCCGGATGCCGTTGCGGGTGTCGGCGACGTAGAGATAGTGGCCGTACCAGACCATGCCGCCTGCGTGCAGGCCGTTCTGCATGTCCTTGTTCGGGTCCGGAACCGTCGAGCCCTCGGCGGCGTGCACTCCGTCGAAGGAGACGTGGTCGGAGTTGTTCATGTACGCCCAGCCCAGCAGCACATGGCGGTACTTCACCGTGCCGTCGGCACGGCGCTGCACGAAGGAGACCCGCACACCCTTCTGGTTGCAGGCATCGTTCGCCTCCAACTCGTCGGGGTTGCAGTCGCCGACCTCGTTCTCGTTGCTGTCGCGGCCCGGGTCCCAGTTGTCGTAGGACGCGTAGAGCTGGATGTTCGTGTCGTTGCCGACGCCGTACTGCTCGTTGTCCGCGGCGTCCGAGACACCGGTCATGGCCTGCGGGATCCACTCGCGCGAGGTCGAGTCGTCGTTCTCCAGGCACCACTTGAGGGCCGGAGCGGGCGCCGAGCCGAACGGGTCGCGGGTGCACGACGTGTCGACGGTGCGATTGGCGTCGGCAAGGAGCTTCGACACGCCCGACTTGGGCAGTACGCCGTCGAGGCGGGCGACGCGTTCGGCGGTCGTCCCGTTCATCGCGCCGGCCTGCAGGGTGAAGTCCGAGGGGTCGGCCTTCCCGCCGGGGCTGGTCCACGCCATGGCGCCCAGGGGTGCCGCATCGCTCACCGTCGCCTGCGGTTCCTGGTGCCACGAGTCGGGCGACGGCGGCGGGGTCTCCTCGGCGTGGGCCGGGGCCGACAGACCCGTCAGTGCCAGCGAGACCGCGGTGGTGGCCGTCAGCCACGCCCGGCGCACTCGGACGTGGGACAAGCGTGGGGACAAGCGTGGGGACATGCGTGGGGACATGCGTATTGCCTCCGTTGTTTGCTACTGCGACAGCTGAATCGAACGAAGGCTTTCAGGACGCTTGTACGGATGGCAAGGGCGATCGGCGGGTCAACCACCCCGCCTGAACGGGATGTGGGGTGTTGTCCCGGAACCTCCGATTCCGGGACAACGGATCTGGCCGTGCGGTGGCGGGTGACCGGCCGGCGCACAAGCGACCGCCATATTTGCTGGAGCCAACAGCCCATGGCGCCCGCGGCGGCTCCGCCGGAAGCTGTGAGACCTGACCCACCGCGCGCTCAGATCTGATTCCGCAGGTATGTGCGGACAGAAGAGGTTCAGTGCTCGCAGAGGGAGAACTCTCGCTCGTAGAGCTGCTCGTTGTGTTCGTCGACGAAGAACTTGCGTTCCCGCATGAGTTGTTCGCGGTAGTTCTGGGCCTGTTCAAGCGTCATGGTCGAGGTGTCGGACCACGGTTGCTGCGGTGGCACATCGGATGTCGAGACGATCTTTTCCGACGGGTCGACCAGGAAGAACGCGAGAATCTTGCGGTGGCCCGGGCGGGTGGGGTCCGTGAGGCGGAACGAGCCGACGCGGTGCTGCAGGATGTTCGGGAACGCCAGGCAGCGGCCCGCCGGCGTCGACGTCGATCCCAGCGTCTGGTTCAGTGCGTCTTCGTTCTCCAGGCCGTAGACCTCACGCAGACCGTTGTCGTCGTTCTGTTCGTAGTGCGGGTCGTCGAGTACCGCCCGGAAACTCAGCCGGCTCTCGGTGATGTTCTCGCTGTCCCAGTAGTAGATGCCGGTCGAGACGATCCGCTCGTTCAACATCCCCTCGACGTGCCAGGAACCGCCGGTGTACTCGGGCTTGTCCGGGGTGAGATGAATGGTGGCGAGCTTGACGATGACCTGGAGACCGCGGCCGCGCAGGTCGACTCGGGCGGATTCGTCGGGCAACTCGGGCGGGGTGAAGGCCGGGGCGTCCGGGACGACCGGGCGACGGTTCTCCCACCAGTCGTCCTGGGCCTCTTCCCATGCGGTGACGGCTTCTTCGTAGGCCGCGTCATCACTGTAGGAGGATTCGTCCGGATGCTCCGGCTCCGAGTCGTACCACCCGTAGGGATCGGCCTCGATCCGCAGGGGCCGCGGATGGCGCAGATCGGTGAGCACGTTCTCCAGGAGCGGACGCATGCGCGCGAACACGTCCGGCAGGACGGCGGCCAGTTCGTGATGCGCCTCGGGGTGGACGTTGTTGACGTACGAACGGAAGGCGACATCGCCGTCGTCACTGACCTCGACGTCCGTGGGCAACCACTGGAACTTCTCCGAGAACTCGTGCTTCGAGTAGTGATTCGTCGGGTTCAGCCAAGCCCGCTCGGGCGCGCCGCTCGCCTCTCTCACCAGACAGAACAGTGAGGGATGAACCAGATCCAGTACCTGCCCGTCGGATCCGGGATGCCAGTCCTGCTCTGCCTCGGGGGCCTGCTCCAGAACCCGAACAGCCTCGCGCAGCCGGGATCGGAGCTTGTCGTCGACCAGTGTGTCCGACTGCCATACCCCGTCGACGGCGGACACCTCGACGCCGGATCGTCCGTCCCGCAGCCCGGCGTAGTGCACGAGTTCGGCAAGCACGTAACGAACCTGCGCCTCGGTGAGGCCCTGGGCGACTGCTTCCCGCGTCCATTTGGCGACGATGTCGGCATCGTTCATCTTGTCGAACCACCCTGGCTTCGCCCGAATGTGCGCGCTGCACTGCATCATCTGAAGTTCCCGCAGCGTTCGGGGTTTCGCCAACGAAAGGGAACGGGAAGCGTGAAAGGGCAGCGGGAAGGCAGACAGGCCGGTCAAGTCTCGTGGTCCCTACAGTCGGTGTGCGGTGGCGGGAAGGATAGCTCAGCGGACTGACACCCCGTCGGCCCGTCCTCCACCTCCCAGCGCGGGCCGACCACGCCGGCCAAGGCGCCGTCGCCTACGCCCGCCTCCCGCTCCAGGTCCCGCTGATCGTCTGGGTCCGGAAGGCCGCCGCGCCTCGGCGCCGAAGACCGGCCCCGAGGTGCGCCGGGCCCGCAGCCGTTTCGTCCTTGGACCGTCCCGGCGCATAGGCTGATCGTGTGGCCAGCACTGATGACCGAGACAGGACCGCGCCCCCCGGCGGGGCGCCGGGTGACCTCCAGAATTTCGCCGTCGCCCTGCGCCGCACGCACGGGGAGATCAGCAGGCTCGTCCACGGCTTCGCGCTGGCCCAGGGCCTGCACCCGACCGACGTGCAGGCGCTCGGCATCATCCTGGACAGCCCGGAGCCGCTCACACCCGGTCGGCTGCGCGAGCATCTCGGACTGACGTCCGGGGCGGTCACCGCCTGTCTCGACCGGCTGGAGAAGGCCGGTCACGTCCGCAGGTCCAGGGACAGCGCGGATCGCAGAGTGGTGCACGTGCACTACGTGGAGGGGGCGAGGGCGGCCGCACGCCGCTACTTCCTCCCGCTGGCGGAGGCCACCTCCCGAGCCAGAGGGCGCTTCGACGACGAGGAGCTGGCCACGGCGCTGCGGTTCCTCACCGCGCTCAACGAGGAACTGGGAGCCCTTCGGGCACCCGGCCGCTGACCCCCTGAGCCGCGGGTGCGCCGGAAGCGCCCCAGGCCGTCGGCGAGCGTCACGATCGGGTAGGGATCACTCCCGCGTGGGCGGGGCCGTCACGGCCGCCGCCGGGTCCCTGCCCCTCCCCCACCGGACCCTCGCTCACCGGTCCCGTCCGCCGCGGCCGTGCGGTCGGGACCTCCGCCCGTGACGCCGGGCGCTTCCCGCGTACGCCTGGACGCGTGCCCCGCGTCGGCGGCTTCCTCCGCGGCTCGGGCCATCCTGCGGGCCATGCCTCCGAACACGATGGCGTGGAAGGGGGAGACGCTCCACCAGTAGAAGTGCCCGGCCAGCCCCCGAGGGTGGAACAGGGCCCGCTGCCGATAGCGCGACCGGCCGGCTCCGTCGTCCTCCACGCGCATCTCCAGCCAGGCGAGGCCGGGCAGCCGCATCTCCGCCCGGAGCCTGAGCATGCTCCCCCGCTCGATCTCCTCCACCCGCCAGAAGTCCAGGGCGTCGCCCACCCGCAGGCGGGCCGCGTCGCGGCGGCCTCGGCGGAGCCCGACCCCGCCGACGAGGCGGTCGAGCCAGCCGCGCAGGGCCCACGCGAGCGGGAACGAGTACCAGCCGTTCTCCCCACCGATCCCTTCGACGACCCGCCACAGGTCCTCGGATCCGGCGGCGACGTCCCGTTCCCGTTCGTCGGTGTACAGGCTGCCGCCGGCCCAGTCGGGGTCGGTGGGCAGCGGGTCGCTCGGTGCTCCGGGCATCGAGGCGGAGGACCAGCGGGTGACGACCTGCGCGTCGCGCACGCGCTGCAGGGCGAGGGCGAGGGCCCGTTCGAAGGGCACGGGGGACCCGGGTGGGTCGGGCACGTGGTCGGCGATGTCGTGCTCGGCGCACACGACCTCGTGGCGCAGGGACTCGGCGAGCGGCCGGGCCAGGGCGGCGGGCACCGGTGTGACCAGTCCAATCCAGAGGCTGGACAGGCGTGGGGTGAGCATGGGGACGGGCAGGATCAGCCTGCGGGGCAGCCGGGCGACGGAGGCGTAACGCTCCATCATCTCCCGGTAGGTGAGGACGTCGGGGCCCCCGATGTCGAAGGTCCGGCTGACGTCCGCGGGCATCCGCGCGCTGCCGACGAGGTAGCGCAGGACGTCACGGACGGCGATGGGCTGGACGCGGGTGCCGACCCAGCTGGGGGTCACCATGACCGGGAGCCGCTCGGTCAGATAGCGCAGCATCTCGAACGACGCGGAGCCGGAACCGATCACGACGGCGGCGCGGAGCACGGTCGTGGGCACCCCGGAGGCGAGCAGGATCCGGCCGACTTCGTCCCGGGAGCGCAGGTGCGGGGAGAGTTCCTCGTTCCGCATGCCTGCGGGGGTGAGTCCCCCGAGGTACACGATGCGGCGGACCCCGGCGGCCCGTGCCTCCGCCGCGAAGGTTCGGGCGGCGTGGCGGTCCTTCTCCTCGAAGTCCTTCCCTGAGCTCATGGAGTGCACCAGGTAGTAGGCCACGCGCACGTCGCGCAGGGCGGGGCGCAGGCCGGCGGCGTCGGTGACGTCGCCGCGGACGACCTCGACGCGGTCCGCCCAGGGATGGTCGCGGAGATGCGCGGGCGTGCGTGCCAGGCAGCGGACGGCGTACCCCGCGTCGAGCAGTTCCGGCACGAGCCGACCGCCGATGTAGCCGCCGGGACCGGTGACCAGGCACAGCTCGCCTGTCGCCGGGATGCTCCGTGGACGCGTCGGCATGACTCACATCCCTCCTTGAGCGGGTGGAACGGGCGGAGTCACCCAGCGGATCGCCGCGATGACCGCACGGCCGCCGGGACGGGCCGCGGGCAGCAGGATCCGCGTCGCGTACGGCACGTCCAGAGACGCTCGCGCCCAGGCGGGCAGCAGCTCGACTGCCGCGGCCGCCAGGAAGGCGTACGGAATCCTCGCCGCGACCGGCAGCGGCGGATGTGACAACAGGTAGCGTGTCGCCGCGCGGGACTCCGGGGTGGCTCGAAGATCCGGACGGTACGCGGCGAGGCGTGCCGTCAGCCCGGCGACGGTTTCGGGAGGACGCTCGACGCCGAGCCGGGACGCGACCCGGGCCATGTCGGCCACGTACCCGTCCTGCCCGGTCGGATCGAGCGGGCGTCGGCCGTAGCGTTGGTGGGCTCTCAGGAAACAGGCCACTTCCGCGATGTGCACCCAGGTCAGGAGACGGGGATCGGACGCGCGGTACGGCACCCCCTCGGACGTGCTCCCTTGGACCCGCTCGTGCACGCTGCGTACCCGCTCCACGGCTCGCTCGGCGTCTTGGCTCAGCCCGAACGTCGTGACCGCCAGGAACGTGCTGGTGCGCTGGAGCCGGCCCCAGGGATCTCCCTGGAAGTCGGAGTGGGCGGCGACCGCCGCCATGGCCACGGGGTGCAGCGACTGGAGCAGCAGGGCGGCAAGGCCGCCGACGTACATCGAAGCGTCGCCATGGACGACGCGCACGGGGCGTTCGGGTCCGAACCAGCGCGGTCCGGGCGGGCCATGGATCCGGGCACGTTTGTCGCGCGCCTGAGGGCCCGCGACCCGGTACAGCAGTGCTTCACCGGACCGCTTCCGCAGCTCGCCGACGAACGCACCAGGTGAGCGCATGACTCCATTATCCCCGTATCTCCGCTGGGCTACTGAGCGCTGGGGACGCCGGCCCCCGGGAACACGATCAGCGCACACGAACGCCCCCGAGCAGGGACCTACGTACCGGCCTTCTCGGTCTGCCTGCCGGGATCCCGGCGGCTGAGCTCGCCCGGCCACCAGGCCGTCGGCCCGATGTCCCGCACCAGGGCGGGGACGAGCAGGGAGCGGACGACCAGGGTGTCGAGAAGGACGCCGAAGGCGACGATGAAGGCGATCTGTGCCAGGAACGCGAGGGGGATGACGCCGAGGGCGGCGAAGGTGGCCGCGAGGACCACGCCCGCCGAGGTGATGACGCCGCCGGTGGCCGTCAGCCCGCGCAGCACGCCCTCGCGGACTCCGTGCCGCAGCGATTCCTCCCGTACGCGGGACATGAGGAAGATGTTGTAGTCCACGCCCAGCGCGACCAGGAAGACGAACCCGTACAACGGCACCGACGAGTCCGTGCCGGTGAAACCGAGGACGTGCCGGAAGACGAGCGAGGAGATCCCGAGCGTCGCGAGGAAGTTGAGGGCGACGGTGGCCACGAGCAACACCGGCATCAGGAGCGAGCGGAGCAGGCCGACGAGGATGACCAGGATGATGGCCAGCACCACCGGCACGATGAGGGTCCGGTCCCGCTCGGCGGTGCGCTGCGTGTCGTACTGCTGGGCGGTGTAGCCACCGACGAGAGCATCGGCTCCCGGGACGGCACGCACGGCCTCCCGGAGGCTGACGACCGCCTCCTTGGCCGCCACGCTGTCCGCCGCGTCACTCAGGGTGACATCGAGCCTGACCCTGCCGTCGACCACGAGCACGGCGCCGGCGCCCGGCCGACCGGCAACGGTCACCGGGGTGGCCGAGTCGACTCCGTCGGTGGCCTCGGCCGCCGCGGTCACGGCAGGCAGCGCCGCGGCGTCGGCGATCACCACCGCCGGATTGCCCGAGCCGCCCGGGAAGTGGCGGCCCAGGGTCTTCTGGGCGGCGACGGACGGCGCGTCGTTGACGAAGATCTCGTCGAGCGGCACGCCCCGGGACTCCAGCGTGGGGGCGAAAGCGGCACACGCCAGCAGACCGCCGAGGGTGATCACCCACACCTTGCGCGGCGCCCGGTCCACGAGGCTCGCCACCCGCCGCCACAGGCCGTGGCCGCCGCTTGCCGCGTCCGCCGGCCGGGGCTTGGCCGGCCAGTAGGCGGCGCGGCCCAACAGCACCAGGACGGCGGGCAGGAAGGTGAGCGCGCTGAGGACCGCGCAGACGATGCCGATGGCGCCGACCGGCCCGAGTGCCCGGTTGTTCGTCAGATCGCTGAAGAGGAGGGCGAGAAGACCGAGGGCCACGGTGGCCGCGCTGGCCGTGACGGGCCCGACCGACTGCCTCAGGGCAGCGCGCATGGCCGGGACACGGTCGCCCTCGTGCGCGGCGAGCTCCTCGCGGTACCGGACGGCCAACAGCAGCGCGTAGTCGGTGGCGGCGCCGATGACGAGGATCGACAGGATGCCCTGGACCTGACCGTCCACGCGCACGATGTCGTGGTCGGCGAGCACGTAGACCACGGCACACGCCAGGCCGAGCGCGAACACCGCCCCGAGGATGATCACCAGAGGAAGCAGCACGCTGCGGTAGACGAGCAGCAGAATCAGCAGGACGGTCACCAGAGCGACGACGAGCAGGAGACCGTCGATCCCGGCGAAGGCGTCACTCAGGTCGGCCTGGGTCGCGGCCGGACCCGCGAGCTGCGCCGTGGTGCCGGGTACCGTCCCGGCTGCCGTGGTCACGGCCGCGAGGGCCGTGGGCAGCTCGTCCCCGAGATCGGGCCGCAGCTGCACGACACCGCTCAGCGCCAGACCGTCCTTCGACACGAGGGCCGGGGACGGCGTCCCCACGATCCCCGGCTGTCCGGTCATCGATGCCAAGGCCTGGGTGGCCGCGGCCTGCTGGGCCTTGCCGAGCTTCCCTCCTTCGGAGCCGGCCGTCCACACCACGATCGCGGGCAGGGTCTCCTCCTGGCGGAACGCCTTCCGGGCCTCGACGACCTGGGTGGATTCCGCACTGCGCGGCAGGAACGCGGCCTGGTCGTTGGTGGCGACCTCGCCGAGTTTGCCGGCGTACGGGCCCAGACCGCCTCCGATGGCGAGCCAGGCGATGAGGAGGGCGAGGGGCAGCAGACGTCGGACCCATGGGGTGGACGAGAGCATGGGGGCTCCAAGGCAGGGGAAGTTACTTCAAACCGAAAACTCTCAATGATTGAGATAGATTATCCATGCGCCCGAGCGGTGCCGCACACATCTCCCCGAAGTTCCCCCTGGCCGCGGCGAACGGATGCACCGAACGCGTCACCCGGTACGTGAGCGCGGTGGCCGTTGCCTGCCGCACCGGGCCGCGGTCCGCGCTCGTCCCCGCAGCCCGCGCTCCTCCCCGCAGCCCGTACCCCTCCCCGTTGCCCGCGCTCAGGCGATGCCCCGTGGGGTGGCTTGCGCGAGCAGCCCGTCGACGAAGGTGCGGAGCGCCTGAGGGTAGATGTCCCGTGCGGCCAGCGCTGCCCACCGGACGCCGATGGCGGCCAGGTGGGGCACCTGGGACGGGTCCAGGTCGTCGCGGTAGGCGAAGGGCGCGCCCTCGGCCTGCCGACGGGCGGAGTGGGCGCGGACCAGGACCTCGCCGACGGTGAAGTACCAGATGCCGCGGAAGACGTCGACGCTCTGCTCGGGCGTGCATCCGTGGTCGGCGGCTCCGGCCACGATGGCTTCGACCATCCACATCGCGGATTCGTCGAGGAGTCCGACGAACCCGTCGGCCGAGAGGACTTCCGCTGCCCATGGCCAGGCCGCGAGGGCGTCGTGCAGAGCGGTGGCGGCCGCGACGATGCGCTCCCGTGGGTCACCGGGCAGTTCGGGGCGTCCCACCTGCTCGATGTGGTGATGGAGCAGGAGGAGCAGCAGGTCGTCCTTGTTCCGGATGTGGTGGTACAGGGTCGTCGCCCCGATGCCGATCTCGGCGGCCAGACGGCGGATCGTCAGCTTCTCCCAGCCGTGCTCATCGATGAGCCGGCGGGCGGCCACCAGGATCTGCGCACGGGAGGTCAGGGGTGGCCGGCCGGTGCGGCCGTGCGGTGCGGGCGCTCGGGACATCGTCCCATCATGCCGCCCGCCGACCTTCGCCTCGCCACGGGTGCGGATTCAGCCTTCATGTTCACGACGGCCCGTCCCGTGCTACTTTCGGAACACGTTCGGAAAGTCAAAGGGCAGTGAGGCAAACGGAGTTCGCGATGCCGAAAGCCTCGGGTGCTCGGCCAGGGCTCACGCCGGCAGCAGTGACCCTCGTGCCGTTCCGCCGCCCGAGCGGCACGGTCGAGGCAGATCGACGAAGACAGGGGGACCATGACCACCACCGACCTCGCCAAGGCTGGGGAGCAGTCCACAGCACCACCCGATGCCGATTCCGTGGCCGGGCAGAACACGGCCGGGCTGCTGCGCCCCTACTACCGGAGCTTCGCCGCCGTGGTGATCCTGCAGGTCGTCGGCGCCCTCGCGGGGCTGATGCCGCTGCTGGCGGTCGTCGAACTGGGGCGCACACTGCTGGCGTCCGGCCCGATCGATCACGGTCATGTCTGGACCGTCGTGATCGCGGGGGCGGCCGGCCTGTTCCTTCGGCTCCTGTTCACGGCCGCGTCGTCAGGTATCGGGCACATCGTCGACGGCCAGGTGCAACTGACGCTCCGCCGGCAACTGGCCGCGCGGCTGGGACACGTACCGATCGGCTGGTTCTTCCGGCGCCGGACCGGCGAGCTGGCGAAGGTGGTGGGGGAGGACGTCAGCGCCGTCCACCCGTTCATCGCCCACACTCCCGGCGAGCTCGTCTCCGCCTTCGTGGTTCCGCTGACGTCGCTGATCTACCTGTTCACCATCGAATGGCGGCTCACACTGATCACGCTGATACCGGTCGTGCTGGCGGTGGCGCTGGTCCCCCTGATGATGACGCCGACCCGGCTGCGCGAGCAGGAGGAGTTCGACGCCGCCATGGGAGACATCTCGAGTTCCGTCGTCGAGTTCGTCCAGGGCATCGCCGTGGTCAAGGCGTTCGGCGCGTCCGGGCGCGCCCATCGCAGGTTCCTCACAGCGGTGGACGGTTTCGTCGGCAGCTTCTTCCGGATGGTGCGCGGTCTCGCCGGGATCGCCGCCGGGATGCAGGTGGCGCTGTCACCGCCGTTCGTCCTGCTCGTCATCCTGATCGGCGGTACGGCTCTGATCACCACCGGCGGCATGGCTCCGGCCGACCTGCTGCCCTTCCTGCTGCTCGGACTGGGCCTGACCGCGCCCGTGGCGGCCCTCGGCCACGGCTTTGACGACATCCAGGCCGCCCGGCGCGCGGTCGGCCGGATCCGGGACGTCCTCGCGGTGCAGTCGTTACCGGAGCCCGCGCGCCCGGTCGCGCCACGGGGCCACCGGGTGGAACTGCGTGACGTCCGATTCGGGTACGAGGCCGATCACGAGGTCCTGCGCGGGATCGATCTGGTGCTGGAACCGGGGACCACCACCGCGATCGTCGGTGCGTCCGGAAGCGGAAAGTCCACGCTGGTCCAGCTGTTGCCGCGGTTCTTCGACCCGACCCACGGTTCCGTCGTCCTCGGCGGTGTCGACCTGCGTGAGCTCGGTAGCCGGCAGCTCTACCGGACCGTCTCCTTCGTCTTCCAGGACGTCCGCCTGCTGCGCGCGTCGGTCGCGGACAACATCGCGCTGGCAGTACCGCACGCCGACCTCGACGACGTGGTGCGCGCCGCCCGGCTGGCGAACATCCACGAGCGGATTCTCGAGCTGCCCCGCGGATACGAGTCGGTGATCGGTGAGGACGCCGGTCTGTCGGGGGGCGAGGCGCAGCGCATCGCGCTCGCCCGCGCGCTGATCGGCGACGCGCCCGTTCTCGTGCTCGACGAGGCGACCGCCTTCGCGGACCCGCAGACCGAACAGGCGGTTCGCCGGGCACTGGCGACGCTGGAGGGCGACCGGACGATCCTGGTCATCGCACATCGCCTGGAGACGATCGCCGACGCCGACACCGTCGTGATGCTGGACAACGGGTCGATCGTCGAACACGGCAGTCCGTCCGAACTCCTGGCGCGGAACGGGAAGTTCGCCGCGTTCTGGCAATCCCAACGGTCGGCGCTCGCCGACCGGACCGAAACCGACGGTGACGTGCCGCAGGGAGGCGAGCCCCGATGATTCGCATGCTGCTGCGCGTGCTGGGCCACGAGTACGCCCAGCCGGTGCGTCGCACCGTGGCCCTGATGACGACGACCGCGGTGGTCGAGGGTCTGTCCTGCGCACTGCTGGTTCCCGTACTGCGTGCGCTGTTCGGGGGTACGCCTGATGACGCCTGGCCCTGGCTGATCGCGTTCGGGGTCGCGGTCGCGGTCTACGCGGCACTGCGCTTCGTCAGCGACCGGTCCGGCTTCCATGCCGGGACCACGCTGTTGCGCGGCACGTACCACCGTCTCGGCGATCATCTGGCCCGACTGCCCATCGGCTGGTACGACGCGGGCCGCCTCGGAGAGGTGTCCGTCCTGGCCGGCCGCGGCGTCCTCCAGGCGATGGGCGTGATCGCGCATCTGCTGGCCCCGTTCATCTCCGCCTGCGTGACCCCCCTGACGATCGTCGTCGTGATGCTGGCCTTCAACTGGCAGATGGGTCTGGCCGCGTTGGCCGCCGTACCGATCGTGGCGGCGATCCAGATCCGGACGGGACGCTCGATGGCCGCCACCGACGCGGAGCGACACGAACGCGACCACGAGGCCACCGGACGGGTCATCGAATACCTCCAGGCCCAGCCGGTGCTGCGCGCCGGTGGCCGGACCGTCGAACGCTTCCGGGTGCTCGACGACTCGCTGCGGGAAGTCCAGGCCGCGTCCCGCCGTTCCACACTGTCGGCGCTGCCCGGCGTCGTGGGTTCGACGCTCGCGGTACAGATGACGTTCACCGCCTTGCTGGCCCTGGGCGCCTACCTCGTGCTCGGCGGGAACATCGGTGCGGCCGAGGTCTTGGCGATCCTGGTGCTTGCCGCCCGCTGCGCGGATCCGCTGCTGTCGCTGGCGGACATGGGTGGCCAGATCCGCGGCGCACGTTACGAGCTGGCGAGGCTCGACACGGTATTGCGCACCGAGCCGCTGCCGGAAGCCGACGAACCGGTCCAGCCGGTCCGCCATGACCTGGAGTTCGCGTCCGTCGCCTTCCGGCACGGCGACCGCACGGTGATCGACGACCTGTCGTTGTCCTTGCCGCAAGGACAACGGCTCGCCGTGGTCGGACCCTCGGGTTCCGGCAAGAGCACCTTGCTGCAGTTGATCGCGCGGTTCTACGACGTGGACGCGGGCGCGGTACGGGTGGGAGGTGTCGACGTACGCGCGATCGACTCCGCGGTGCTGATGGCGCGGATCGCCATCGTCTTCCAGGACGTCTACCTCTTCGACGGCACGATCGAGGAGAACGTGCGTCTCGGCCGCCCCGACGCCGACGAGGCCGAGGTGCGGGCGGCAGCGACGGCGGCGCGGCTGGACGAGGTGATCGAGCGGCTGCCCGACGGATGGTCGACGCGTGTCGGCGAGGGCGGCGCGAGACTGTCGGGTGGTGAACGCCAGCGCGTCTCGATCGCGCGAGCGCTGCTGAAGAACGCGCCCATCGTGCTCCTGGACGAAGTGACCTCCGCACTGGACCCGGTGAACGAGGCAGCCGTCCATGAGGGCATCGAACGTCTGATGGCCGGCCGGACGGTGGTGATGGTCGCGCACCGGATGCGGACCGTCCGACGCGCCGATCGCGTCGTCTTCCTGGACGGCGGCCGGATCGTGGAGGAAGGCAGCCACGACGAACTACTGCGCCACGGCGGCCGCTACGCCGATTTCTGGAACATCTCCCTGACACCGGCAGCGACTGAATGAGTCGGCAGTCGGCGATGTCGTAGGCGGGCACCGGGGAAACAGCCCCCGGGTGGTCCCGAAAGCGATCGAGGGGCCGTTTCAGACTGCTCTGCGACGGCCCCTCGATCTACGACTCTTGCTGGAGTGGCCCGGCCCCCTCCGGTCCTCAGCACCGTCGACCAGCCGCCGGAGGCCGCGCTCCGAGCACGCCGAACGTGGCGGCACGGAGGCATTCCGCCGCCTCGGGCACGGCCATCCGGCCCGCGCCGACCTCGTCACCGGCGGCGTGCCCCAAGGCCGTCACCGCAGCCGCCAGCCAGCCCGCGGGCGGGGCGGGGTCGAACTCCCCCGCCGCCTGGCCCTTCTCGATCAACCGTGTCAGCCGCGCGGCGACGGGCTGGTGCCGCGCCCTGTCCGCCTCGGCGTCCACCGGGACCCGGCCGACCTGGATCAGCACCGGGTTCTGCTCGAACAGGCGCCATCCGATCTCCTGGAGCCTCAGCAGCGCGTCCAGCGCGGGGCCCTCGTCGAGCCCCGCCGCGTCCATCGCCGCCATGGCCTCGTCCGTGACGCGGTCGGCCGCGGCCTCCAGGAGCGCGTCGCGGGTGCCGAAGTGCGCGTAGACGGTCTGCCGGGTGACACCGGCGGCGTCCGCGATCGCGGCCATGCCGGCGTCGGGCCGCTCGGCGAGCAGCCGGACGGCCGCGTCGAGCACGGCGACTCGGCTGCGTTCGGCATCCGCCCGGCGGCGAGACCGAGCGCGCGACGGACTGTCCGGGACCTCGGAAGCAGACAACTCTTACACCCTTGTCAGAAATAACTCCTCCCGCATATCTTACAAGGGCGTAAGACATAAGGAGCGGGGTGCGCACCCGCCCGACGGCCGGAGCGCCATGAAACCTCCCTCCACTCCACCGCCCGAGCAGTTCGTCGCCGACTTCTTCACCACATTCACCGAGGCCGTCGTGCACGGCTCGGACGATCCCGCCGACCTCATGGCCAGGTTCTACACCCGGGACGTCATCCAGGTCGCCGATGGCGTACGGCTCGACTGGGACCGGCTTCTCGCCCACCTCCGCCCTGTCCGCAGGAACCTGACCGGCTTCCGGTTCGAGGTGCACGAGGCGCTGCTGGACGGCGACAGGATCGCGACCCGCTTCACGGTCCACGCCCGGATGCGCAAGGGCGGGCCGGTCTCGACCCTGGTGCATATGTTCGCGGAGTTCACACCGGACGGCCTGCTGCGACGAGCCGAGCAGCTCACGCGCGCCCTCACCCCTGCCGACCCCCAGCCCCAGAGGTAGCCCGGATGCGCATCCGACTCACGCAAGGCATCGCACTCCTGGCCACGGGCGCCCTCGCGGGCGCGTTCGGCTACGGGGCCGCCAACCTCGTACCCACCTTCGACGCCGTACCGCTCGAGACGCGACTCGCCTTCCATGCCGAACTCATGAAGATGAACGGCATCACCATGCAAGGCGCCATGGGGCTGTCCGTGCTGAGCGCCACGGCACTCGCCGTGATGACCCGCGGCAGGACACGACTCCTCGCCGCCGGGGCAGGACTGCTGGCCCTGGCGTCCTTCCTGATCACCCGGCTCGGCAACGTCCCCATCAACGGCCGCATCAAGGAATGGGCAGCCACCTCGGCACCCGCCGATCACGCGCAGATCCTGAACCAGTGGGAGGCGTACAACTACGCCCGCACAGCGACCGCGTTCGCCGCGTTCGCCCTGCTCATCTTCCTCACCCTGCGCCGGGAACACACCGAATAGGCCGCGGGGTCACGCCCTCCGCGGCGCCCGGCCCGTCGACGGCTCGCCCGCAGCGAGCAAGCGGAGCCTGGTTGACGAGGCGGGCCGAGCTGTCGGCCACCGCGATGCCGCCGGCTGTGCGCGGCAGAGCGGCTAGGGGGTGTCCGACTCGAGTCCCTCCAGGCTGTCCATGAACGAGCTGACGGAGAACACCGCACGACCGGGACCGGCCGGTCCGTAGCCGGGCGGGGAGTTCAGACCGAACTCCTCCAGCGTCGCGCGGTAGGTCTCCAGCAGACGGATGTGGTACTCGAGCGGTGCGCCCAGCGGGTTGGCCTTGCCCAGCGGGGTCGTGGGTTCCGGGCACCAGGTGGTGAACCGGGGGACGACGCCGTTCGCCATGAAGAACCGCAGGCCCTCGGCGGTCGACTCGATCGCCTCGCTCACCTTGGTGAAGCCGAACGGCTCCGCCATCTCGATGCCCGCCACGAAGTTGGGGATCACGTTGCGGGGCCCGAACACCTCGGTCGAGTCCAGGATCCTGCGGTGCCACTCGTCGCGGCCGACGTAGCGTTCCTTGCCCGGGCAGTGGAGCTGGAACAGCCTGCGGTCCCACACCTCGAAGTTGGGGTGGTAGATCCGGATTCCGTAGTCGTGGAAGCGCTGCACGGCGTCGCGGGGCAGCGCCTGCGCGACGACCTTGCCGGTCCAACGGCCCGGGAAGCGCTCCTCGATGGCCTTCGCGTAGTGGCCGTAGAAGTCCGCCTCGTCGCGGCCCGCGACCTTCGAGGTGATCGAGCCGCCCGTGAGGGTGTACGCCCGGGAGGTCCCCGCGGTGTCGTAGCGGTCGATGATCTCCAGGGCCTCCAGTACCTCCTCCACCGGCTTCACACCGGTGTACGGGCGGCCCGCCGCCTTGTGCTGGCGCCAGTTGTGGTTGATGTCGCAGAACTGGCACTCCTCCTTGGCGCCGAAGTACTGGCACACCCGGAAGACCGTCAGGTAGATGAGGTAGCCCCACTGGATGGTGGGCGCGACCTCCATCACCGACTTCCCGTTGGACAGCTGGTGCCGGTAGTACTCGGGCATCGGCGGCAGGCCGACATCCGCGATCCGTACGCCGTCCAGGTACAGGCCGAGCGCGCCGTCCTCGCCACCCCGCACGGTGTACGGGGAGTCGGGATTGACCCGGACGGACACGACGGTGCGGCGCAGATCGTAGGAGCCGCCGGTGAGCACGATCTCCTCGGGCGGGCGGTTCAGCGCGGCGGCGCCGAGCTCCGGCAGAGTGCGATGGTCGAAGGAGAAGATGAAATACGACTTCGGCTTGACATCGCCGGAGGCCCCGTCGGCGGTACCGCTGAGCGCGGACTCGTCGAAGGCCATGCCGCCGCGCAGCAGGTCCTCCTTGATCACGGCTTCCCGTGGCACGTGCGGGAAGCGCCCCATCAGGTCCTCGATCAGCGCGGTACGGCTCTGGCTCTCCACGTGCTCTCCTCGTGAAACGGTGGGTGGGTCGTTCTGCTCACGGTCGACGGGCGTGCAGCACGCGCATGCCCCGGGGGCCCGCGGCGTCGTGGGCGATCTCCAACCCCACGGCACGGCATCGGGCGGACAACCACTCCGCGCCGATGCGCAGCTTGGGGTAACTGCTCGCCCGCATCGACCACTGTCCGTCCGTGCGGGTGTGGAGCAGGTCGTGGACCATGACGGTCTCCTCGTCGCGGTACTCGAGGAAGCACGTCAACAGGTGGTTCTCGTCGCTCCGCACGGGAAGGAAGCGGTCGGTTCCCTGGAGCGGCCGGGTGAGGTCGCGGTACGTGATGACCAGGTGGCCGCCGGGCGCGAGGGCGTTCCGAGCGTCGCCCAGCAGCGCCACCACGTCGGACGCGGCGGGGAGATGCGGGAGCGTGTCTCCCATACAGACGACGACGCCCGCCGTTCCCGGGGCGGCGACGTGCGGCAGCGCCGTACGGATGTCGGCGAGCACCGGCCGGACCGGTGACCGGTCGCCGGCGTGGCGGGCGAGTTCGTCGAGGAGTTTCCGGCTCGTGTCGACGGCCGCGACGGACCGGAAGCCGAGGCCGGCCAGCGCCAGGGACTGGGCGCCGGACCCGCAGCCGAGGTCGACGGCCACGGCGTGGTCGAACGCGTCGGGCGAGACGCCGAGACCGCGGAGCAGCGCGGACTGTTCCTCGGCCAGCGCGGCGATATCGCCGCCGAGCATCCAGGTGTACCGGTCTGCGAGGAGGTCTTCGTAGTGCTCGGTCGCTGTTGCCATGGGAACTCCCTGGGTGAGGGGGAAAGAGGGTCGGAGCGTCAGCCCGCCGCTTCGTCGGCCTCCGCGGTGCGGACCCAGTCGGCGAGGTCGGCGAGGTGGATGTTGGCCCGGGCGGCGTCGAGTTCGGTGCCGAGCGCCGACCGATAGGTGGAGGTGGCCTCCGCGTACCGCCGGCGCCCCGCCTCGGTGATGGCGGCGGTCACGGCGCGCCCGTCGCCGGACCCGGAGGTCCGCTCGGTCAGCCCCTGGCCCTCGAGGCGGGCGATCAGCCGGGTCACCGAGCTGTCCTTCATCCCGATGCGATCGGCCAGTTCACCCATCCGCAGCGCACCGCCGGTCTCGGGCCGGCTCAGCGCGCACATGGCCCGGTACTCGGACAGCGGCAGGGCGTGCCGCCGGCGCAGCACCTCGTCGAGCCGGCGCTCCATCCGGCCCAGCAACCGCACCGCCATGCACCAGCGTTCGTCCTCGGCGTCGGTGGCGGGCGAGGAGTCCGGCACCGTGTGCTCCTGGGGCGCATCCATGAAGGACAGCCTATCTGCTTGTACAAGCAAGGACACAAGTCCGGTCGTCGACCCGGCCGGTGCGACGGGCGACGAGGGACAAGGGCGAGGGTGAGGGCGAGGGGCGAGAGTGAGGGCGAGCGTGCGCAGGTCGACGGCCGGCGCATCGCCAGGCCGCGGCAGCCGAGATCCTTGCGCATGCGGCTCCTCACCTGCCGGAACGTGGGCGAGCCCGCTTGAGTCGTCCCTCCGTCCGTTCACATCACCTCCTGCGCGTCGCCGCCGTCGTAGCCGCGTTCACGGACGCGCCCGGACGGCCGTGAGAACGCGAGAAGACTGCCGGAATCCGGCAGTGAACAACTGCGCTGTTCCGTGGCACCATCCGTGAACCGACGGAGCGAGTCAGTGCCGTCCGGCGACGGAACCATCGAGATCGCCGACCAAGACCAAGACGAACCGGGGGCACGGTGAGAAGCAGCGCCAAGATCCACGCAGGGACACAACTCGCTCTCGCCACCGCCGGGCTTCTCGCCGCGGCGCTGGCCACCGCGCCGCTCCTCCCGCCCTTCGCCGACGAGTGGCTCCTCCTCGGGATCGGCATCGTTCTGCTGGTGCCCCTCCACGTGGCGACGCTCATCCGCGGCATCGCCGTCGGGCTCCGCGCCCGGGGCTTCGCGAGCAGCAAGGCGAACCAGTGGCGTGCCCTACGTTCCCTGCCCCGCCGGGTCCAAGGGCTGCTCGCGGCTGTGGGACTGACCGGGCTGGTGCTGATCATCCATGCCGGAGCGGACGCCTCCTCCCTTCAGAACACCGACACCGTCCGAGGCCGGTACTTCGCCATCGACACCTCCGACCCCCAACGCCAACGGATCGAGATCAGCAGGAGCGAGTCCGAAGCGCTGCAAAAGGAGGACCAGCAGGTCGCGTTCGCGGCCTACGCCCTCGTCGCGACGGTCGGTGCCGGTCTGACGCTCGTCCTCGCGAGGCTCGACAGCTGGGCGGGCAGGTCATGACACCCGGGCAGCGCGCGCGAGGCCCACAGCAGCGCGAAGCTCCTGGTGGCTGCGGGCGATCTTGGTCGAGAACCCGTCCACCAGGAGCTTCGTCGTTCTGCGGATCCGTCCGACGCGTGGCCCGGTACCGTCAGATGGGAAGAGGCTCAGACACGGCGGTCTTCACCTTGTCGACGACGGCAGCGAGGTAGCGCTCCGTATCGAGAGCCGCGGCACAGCCGCTGGCGGCGGCGGTGATGGCCTGGCGATAGGTGTGGTCGACGACGTCCCCGGCGGCGAAGACGCCGGGGATGTTGGTGCGGGTGGAAGGGGACTCCACCGTGATGTAGCCGTCGTCGTCGAGGTCGACCTGGCCCGTGAAGAGTTCGGTGCGCGGGTCGTGGCCGATGGCGATGAACAGGCCGGTGACGTCGAGGTCGCGGGTCTTGCCGGTGAAGGTGTCGCGCAGGACGACGCCGGCGAGCATGCCGTTCTCGGACGTGATCTCGGCGATCTCGCTGTCGAACGCGAAGGAGATCTTGTCGTCGGCGAAGGCCCGGTTCTGCATGGCCTTGGAGGCGCGCAGGGTCGAGCGGCGGTGGACGACGGTGACGGAGCGGGCGAAGCGGGTGAGGAAGGTGGCTTCCTCCATGGCGGTGTCGCCCCCGCCGACCACGACGATGTCGCGGTCGCGGAAGAAGAAGCCGTCGCAGGTCGCGCACCACGAGACGCCTCGGCCGGACAGCTCGTCCTCGTTCGGCAGACCGAGCTTGCGGTAGCCGGAGCCGGTCGCGATGATCACGGCCTTGGCCCGGTGGACCGTTCCCTCGCTGTCGGTCACTTCCTTGATGTCACCGGTGAGGTCGACGGAGATGACGTCGTCATCGATCATCTCGGCGCCGAAGCGTTCGGCCTGGGCCCGCATGTTGTCCATGAGGTCGGGGCCGTCGATGCCGGTCGGGAAGCCAGGGAAGTTCTCGACCTCGGTCGTGGTGGTCAGGGAGCCGCCGACGAAGATCGAGCTGCCGAAGAGCAGGGGCCGCAGCTGGGCGCGTGCGGTGTAGAGCGCGGCGGTGTATCCGGCGGGGCCGGAGCCTATGACGATGACCTCACGGACGTCGTCGGACGTGGGCTCGCTCACGGGTGTTACGCCTCCTGCTTCGCGTCGATCTCGGCGATGAGGCCCTCGATGAGGCCCTTGATCTCGTCGCGGATCGGGCGGACGGCCTCGACGCCCTGGCCGGCCGGGTCCTCCAGGGCCCAGTCCAGGTACTTCTTGCCCGGGAAGATCGGGCAGGCGTCGCCGCAGCCCATGGTGATGACGTAGTCCGACGCCTGGACGGCCTCGGTGGTGAGGACCTTCGGCTTCTGGTCGGAGATGTCGACGCCGACCTCGGCCATGGCCTCGACGGCGGCCGGGTTGACCTGGTCGCCCGGAATCGAACCCGCGGAGCGGACCTCGATGCGGTCCCCGGCGAGGTGGTCGAGGAAGCCGGCGGCCATCTGGGAGCGGCCTGCGTTGTGGACGCAGACGAAGAGCACGGAGGCGAGCGGAGCGGTCATCGGTTCTTCCTTAGGCAGGGATGGAACGTGGTGCGGGGACGGGAAGCTTCAGGTGCCGGGCAGGGTGTCCAGCAGGGTGGTGATGCGGGCGTCGACGGCCTCGCGGAGGGAACGCACCACCGCGATCGGGGCGCCGTCGGGGTCCGGGACGGGCCGGTGCCTGGACCACGTGCGGGTCGGCGGAGCGGGAAGGACGGGTGCCGGCGACGGAGCCGCAAGGACGGGTGCCGGCGGAGGCGACGATGACGTCGTCTCCGGCCCGGTGTGCGAGCGGGGCCGCCGCCGGCTGGGAGCGGCCGGCGTTGTGGCTGCACACGAACAGCACCCGCGTCCGGTCGCCGCCAGTCGGGTAGGCGACACCGGCCGCGAGACGTTCGCCGGAAAGGACCGGGTACGAGGACGCGGTCATGGCGAGAACCCCCCGGATTCAAAGAGGTCAGCCCAGGCTGGTATCAGCTCCGGGTGATGTGAGAGTATCAGCACATGATGACGTCAGTCGATACTGATCTGATCCGGGTTCTGGGTGATCCCCTGCGCCTCCAGATCGTGACTCTGCTCGCCCGCGAGACGCTGTGCACCAGCCATCTCGTGGAGGAGACCGGTGCCAAGCAGACCAACCTCTCGAACCATCTGAGAGTGCTGCGCGAGGCCGGGGTCGTCGAGACGGAGCCCTGCGGCCGGTTCACCTACTACCGGCTCAAGCCGGATGTCATCGAGCAGCTCGCGGGTCAGTTCGCCGCCCTGGCCGCAGCCGCGCGCGCCAACGCCGATACCCAGAGAGCCTGCCCGTAGTCTCTCGCCTCACCTGCCGAGGAGTACCCGCCCGTGACCGCCACCGAGCCCGCTGCGAGCGCCGCCATAGCCACCGACCCGTCGCCGCAGCCCGCGCCCGGCGCCACCCCGCCCCGTACCCCGCTCGCCGCCCGAGCCGCCGCCGAGCTCGTCGGCACCGCCGCGCTGGTGGCGATCGTCGTCGGCTCCGGCATCCAGGCCACCGACCTCACCGACGACGTGGCACTGCAGCTCCTCGCCAACTCCACCGCCACCGTCTTCGGCCTCGGCGTCCTGATCGCCCTCCTCGGGCCGGTCTCGGGGGCGCACTTCAACCCGGCCGTCACCCTGGCCGAGTGGTGGACCGCCCGGCGCGGCGGCGCGGGCGTGAACACCCGCGAGCTTGCCGTCTACGTCCCGTCCCAGATCGTCGGCGCGATCGCGGGGGCGATCCTGGCGGACGCGATGTTCGGGGAGCCACTGGTGAAGTGGTCCACGCACGACCGCTCCGCGGGGAACCTCCTGCTCGGCGAGGTCGTCGCGACGGCCGGTCTGATCCTGCTGATCTTCGGCCTCGCCCGTACCGACCGCCTCCGCTTCGCGCCGGTGGCGGTCGCCTCGTACATCGGCGCCGCCTACTGGTTCACCTCGTCCACGTCCTTCGCGAACCCGGCGGTGACGATCGGACGGGCCTTCACCGACACCTTCGCCGGCATCGCCCCCGCCTCAGTCCCCGCGTTCGTCGGCATGCAGATCATCGGCGCGGTCGTGGGTCTCGCCCTGGTCGCGGTCATCTTCCTGCGCGGGAAGACGGACGCCGAGTGACCCAGGTCGTGGACGTGGTGGTGATCGGCGGCGGCCAGGCCGGGCTCGCCGCCGGCTACCACCTGCGCCGCCTCGGCCTGGACTTCGTCATCCTCGACTCCCAGGCCACCCCCGGCGGCGCCTGGCAGCACACCTGGGACTCCCTCCACCTCTTCTCCCCGGCCGCGTACTCCTCCCTGCCCGGCCGGCTGATGCCGCCGCAGCCGGGCGAGACGTACCCGGACGCCGCCCACGTCGTCGCGTACCTCTCCGATTACGAGCAGCGGTACGAGCTCCCCGTCGTGCGGCCGGTCCGCGTCGAAGCGGTCCACCGCGACGGCGAGTTCCTGCGTGTGGAGGCCGCCGCCGGCACCTGGCGGGCTCGCACGGTCGTCAGCGCGACCGGCACCTGGTGGCGCCCCTTCGTCCCCGCCGTCCCGGGGCGTACGGAGTTCCAGGGTGCCCAGCTCCACACGGTCGCGTACCGGCGCCCTGCCGACTTCGCCGGGCAGCGGGTCGTGGTGGTGGGCGGCGGGAACTCCGGCGCCCAGATCGCCGCCGACCTCGCGTACGAAACCGACCTGACCTGGGTCACCCTCCGCGAACCCCGCTACCTCGCCGACGACATCGACGGCCGCGCCCTCTTCGACCACGCCACCGCCCGGCGCCGCGCCCTGGACGAGGGGCGTACGGACGCGGGAGGCGTGGCCTCTCTGGGCGACATCGTCGCCGTCCCGCCCGTACGCGAAGCCCGCGACGCCGGGATCCTCAAGGCCCAGCCGATGTTCGCCCGGCTCACGGCAACGGGCGTCGAGTGGGCCGACGGCACCTGCTCGGACGCCGACGCGATCATCTGGTGCACCGGCTTCCGCCCCGCCCTCGCCCACCTCGCACCGCTCGGCCTGCGCGATCCCCGCGGCCACATCCCCACCCACGGTACCCAGGCCCTCGCCGAACCCCGCCTGCATCTCCTCGGCTACGGCGACTGGACCGGCCCTGCCTCCGCCACCCTCATCGGCGTCGGTCGCCCCGCCCGCGAAGCCGCCCGCCAGATCGCCGGCCTACTCGGCGCCGTCTGAGCCGGCGGGGCGCGTGAGGTTGGTGCGGATGTCGCCGTCCGTGCGCGTATCGGGGCCGATCGCGACCGACCCCGATACGTGGGGTCGGTCGCGGCCGCCCGGCGGGCCGGCTCGCGCCCGGGCCACGTCCGCGACCTGCCCGCTGCGCGGCTTTTCGCCGGTCACGGCACATCCCGGCGGGCAGCGTCCCGCTCCTGGAGAGCGTCCGGCACGCCCTCGTGGGCGGCACATCTCCGACGGTGAACCTGCGCCTGGGTGCGGGTTCACGAGTCCGAGCTCCTGCCAGGGCTACGCCGCGGCGGCGGCGTTGGTGAGGAGCGCGCCCATGGCGGCGAGGACGGCGGGTTCGACGCGGTAGTAGACCCAGGTGCCCCGTCGCTCGGAGGAGAGCAGCCCGGCCTCCTTGAGCTTCTTCAGGTGGTGGGAGACCGTGGGCTGGGAGACGCCGACGTCGGAGATGTCGCAGACGCATGCCTCGCCGCCCTCGTGCGAGGCGACGGACGAGAGCAGACGCAGGCGAACCGGGTCACCCAGCGCCTTGAACATGACCGCGGTTCGCTCGGCCTCCTCGGCCGTCAGCGGTCGCTCGGCGAGCGGCGGGCAGCAGGGCTCGACGGCGGGCTCCAGAAGCGGCAGCGCCTTCACATTCGACATACGTCTATGTTGACACACGTCGAACCAGGCACCCAGAGGCTTCGTGCCGAACTCCCGGCGGGCGAGCTGCCGGGACCCCCGGCCAGGTCCATCAATTCGATGAATGTCTATGTTGACGCTCGTCGATACAGGTGCCATGCTGAGGGCACAAGAGATCGACAGACGTCGAAACACAAGGGGAACCGCCATGAACGTCACCGCCACCGAGCAGCTGCCTGTCGTGGTCGTCGGGGCCGGCCCCGCCGGTCTGGCTGCCGCCGCTCATCTCGTCGACCGCGGCCTGGAGCCGCTGGTCCTGGAGGCGGGTGCGCAGGCGGGCGCGGCGGTGCGCGAGTGGTCGCACGTGCGGCTCTTCTCCACCTGGGGCGAGGTCACCGACCCGGCCGCCGAAAAGCTCCTCGCCCCCACCGGCTGGGTGAAGCCGGACCCGGGCACGTACCCGACGGGCGGCGACTGGGCGGCCCACTACCTCCAGCCGCTCGCCGACGTCCTCGGCGACAAGGTTCGCCTCGGCACCCGGGTCACCGGCGTCTCCCGGTCGGGCCGCGACCGGATCGTCGACGCCGACCGCGAGACCCAGCCCTTCACCGTCCGCGTCACCCACGCCGACGGCCGCGAAGAGCGGATCCTCGCCCACGCCGTCATCGACGCCTCCGGCACCTGGGCCATCCCGAGCCCGGCCGGCGGTGACGGGCTCCCGGCCCTCGGCGAGCGCGCGGCGTCCGACCGGATCTCCTACCGCGTCCCGGACCTCAACGACAGCGCTGTCCGGGCCCGTTACGCGGGCAGGCGCACCGCCGTCATCGGCTCCGGCGCCTCTGCCTTCACGGCGCTCGCCTCCCTCGCCGACCTCGCGAAGTCCGAGGACGGCACCGGCACGCACGCCACCTGGATCCTCCGCCGGGGCATCTCCGGCTCCACGTTCGGCGGTGGCACCGCCGACCAGCTCCCCGCCCGCGGCGCCCTCGGCCTCGCCGCCAAGGCCGCCGTCGACGACGGCCACGCGGACGCCGTCACCGGCTTCCGTACGGACACGATCGAGCGCGCCGGCGAGCAGCTCGTGCTGATGGCCGAGGACGGCCGACGGCTCGACCCGGTCGACGAGGTCATCGTCCTGACCGGCTTCCGCCCCGACCTCTCCTTCCTCGACGAGCTCCGCCTGGGCCTGGACGAGCGCCTCCAGGCCCCCGTCGAGCTGGCTCCCCTGATCGACCCGAACCAGCACTCCTGCGGCACGGTCTACCCGCACGGCGTGAAGGAGCTCTCGCACCCGGAGGAAGGGGTGTACCTGGTCGGCATGAAGTCGTACGGCCGCGCGCCGACGTTCCTCGCGCTCACCGGCTACGAGCAGGTCCGATCCGTCGTCGCGGCGATCGCCGGCGACCGGGAGTCGGCCGAGCGCGTCGAGCTCGTGCTTCCCGAGACCGGGGTGTGCGGCGGCGCCGGCCTCTTCGACCAGCAGACCGCGGACGACCAGTCCGACGGCGGCGGTTGCTGCGCCCCCACCCCGGCCCTCATCCAGCTCGGCGTCGGCTCCCCGGCCGGCTCCGGCGGCTGCTGACCGTCCCGACTGTCCACTCACAGCAGGAGGCCCGTCATGTCTCGTGTACAGCTCGCCCTGCGCGTCCCCGACCTCTCGGCATCCGTCGCCTTCTACACCAAGCTCTTCGGCGCCGAGCCGGCCAAACTCCGCGACGGCTACGCCAACTTCGCCCTCACCGAGCCGCCGCTCAAGCTCGTGCTCATCGAAGGCGCCGACGGCGAGGACACCCGCCTGGACCACCTCGGCGTCGAGGTCGACACCACCGACGCCGTCCAGGCGGCCACTGCCCGGCTGGCCCAGGAAGGTCTCGCCACCACGGAGGAGAACGACACCACCTGCTGCTACGCCCTTCAGGACAAGGTGTGGGTCCACGGCCCCGGCCGCGAGCCGTGGGAGGTGTACGTCGTCAAGGCCGACGCCGACACCCTGGCCAAGCAGCAGGCCGGCACGTGCTGTTCCCGCCAGGCCACCGCCGGCGCCCGGACGAGCGAACCGGCCACAGCCACCGCCGGTAGCTGCTGCTGATCGACGGATGACCCACCTTCACACCCGCGGGGCCGCGACCGGAACAGGGGACCGGTCGCGGCCCCGCGCCGTCCTGCCCGCGCTCTGCGCCACCCAGATCACCGGCTGGGGAATCGTCTACTACGCCTTCCCCGTCCTGAACCCCCAGATCACCGCCGCCACCGGCTGGTCCGCCAGCGCCACCATGGCCGCCTTCTCGCTCGCCCTCGTCATCTCCGGCATCGCCGGAATCCGCGTCGGCCGCACCATCGACCACCACGGCCCCCGGACCATCATGACCACGGGGTCGGCCGTCGGAGCCCTGAGCCTGTCGATCGTGGCCCTCGCTCCCAACCTCCCGGTGTTCTTCGCCGGATGGGCCCTGGCCGGGTTCGCCATGGCCGCCACGTTCTACCAGCCCGCCTTCGCCGCCGTCACCCGCTGGTGGGCGCCCGACCATGTCCGCGCCCTCACCATCGTCACGCTCGCCGGCGGCCTCGCCTCGACGGTCTTCGCACCTCTGACCGCCGTCCTCGCCGCTCACTTGTCCTGGCGCGCCACCTACCTCGTGCTCGCCGCGATCCTCGCCGTCATCACGATTCCGGCCCACGCACTCGCCCTCAGAGCCCCGTGGCCACCGGCCCCACCAGCGCCTGGTCACACAGACGCGACCCCGCGGAACGTGGTGGGCAGCCGCCCCTTCCTGCTGCTCGCCCTGGCGTTCACACTCTCAGCGTTCGCCATGTACGCCGTCGTCGTCACCCTCGTGCCGCTCCTGATCGAACGCGGCTACACCACCAGCCAAGCCGCCTGGGCCCTCGGCCTCGGCGGCGCCGGCCAAACCCTCGGCCGCACCCTCTACGCCACGCTCGCCCGCCGCACCGGCACGACCACCCGGACCGTCGTCCTCATCGCCCTCGGAAGCCTGACCACCGCCGCCCTCGCCCTCACCCCCGGCCCATACGGCCTCGTGACGGCCCTGTCCGTCGCCGCCGGCGTGGTGCGCGGCAACCTCACCCTCCTCCAGGCGACCGCCATCACCGACCGATGGGGGGCCACCCACTACGGCACGCTCTCCGGACTCCTCAGCGCCCCCGCCATGACCGCGTCAGCGCTCGCTCCCTTCGCCGCAGCTCTCCTCGCGCCGACGCTGGGCGGCTACCCGAGTCTGTTCGCCGTGCTGGCGGGCGCCGCAGGAGCCGCGGCGCTCGTCGCCGCCGGCTCGTCGGTCCGCGGCGCGAGGTAGACCCCTCGGTCCCCGAATCGAGCCCCGCCTGTCACAGTCGGCACGGGGTCCCCAAAAACGATCAAAGGGCCGTTTCAGATTGCTCTGAAACGGCCCTTTGATCTGCGACTTCGAAAAGTCGGGACGACAGGATTTGAACCTGCGACCCCTTGACCCCCAGTCAAGTGCGCTACCAAGCTGCGCCACGTCCCGATGCGCGTCTCCCGCGGGGTTTCCCCGCGTCGGCGTGCAGGAGAAACACTACCTCACTCCGGGGGGTGGGCTGACGCACGGGCTGTCACCGCTGCCGCGGCGAGGGCGTCTGCGCCGCAGGTGGCGGCCAGGGTGGCAGCTCGGGCGAGGGCGGCGGGGGAGCCGGTGGCGTGGCCGAGGTCGAGGTGGGCCCGGGCCTCCTCGTAGCGGGACGGGGAGGCGGCGAGGTGGGTGACGGCCCGGGTGAGGAGGTCGCGGGCCTCCGGCGGGTCCGCGAAGAGGGCGGCGCAGCGCAGGGCTTCGCCCAGGGCCGTGGGGGTGCCGAGGCGTTCGGCGTGGGTCAGGGCGTCGGCGGCGATGCGCGCCGCACGGTCCGGGTCCTCGGGCGCGAGGGCCCTGGCGAGGTCGAAGGGCCAGGGGGCCCAGACGACGTGGTGCCGGCCGCGGGTGGTCAGCGCCTCGGCCGCCCCTTGCAGGGTGCGTACGGCCTCCTCGGCGCGGCCTTCGGCGAGCAGCAGCCGGCCGAGGACGCTGGGGCCGTCGGGCAGCACGATCGCGCCCGGCCAGGGCGGGCCGAAGGCGTAGCGGTCGGCGATGCTCCGCGCCTCGGCGGTACGGCCGCGGGCGAGGAGGGTGTCGACGAGGAGGCAGGCGGTGTCCCAGTGGACGGGGAGCCCGGCGCCGACCCGGTCGGCCAGGCGCAGGCCCTCCTCCAGGTGGTGCTGGGCGCGCGGCAGGTCGCCGCGGCGCCGGTGCACCAGGCCGAGGAGGCTGTGGGCGAAGGCGAGGTGGGCGCCGCTCCAACCGGAGATCTCGAAGGCCCGGACGGCCTCGGCGAACAGCGCCTCGGCCCGGTCGGGCCGGTCGGCGAACACGTACGCGATGCCGGTGAGGGCCGGGATCTCGAAGCCCCAGGTGGTGTCCGTCCAGCCGAGGCCGCGGGCGGGCAGGCCGTCGGCGAGGGCACGGTCGCAGAGGCGTACGACCTCGGCGGCGGGTTCGCCGCGGAGCATCGCGTCGAAGCCCCGGACGGCGAGGAGGGCGCGTTCGGAGTTGTCCGCTCCGGTGAGGGTGGCGGTGAGGTCGGCCAGGCGGCGGGAGCGGCCGGGGCCGTCCTCCTCGGTCGCCTGGAAGCCCTCGTACATGAAGTGGGCCGCCTGGAGGCGGCGTCGGCCGGTGCCCGGCGGGGTGCGGGCCGCCTCGGCGGCGACGGCCCGCGCGGCCTCCTGAAGCTGGTTGTTGTGGGCGAGGGCCTGCGCGAGCCGGTAGGTCGCGTCGGTGCGCAGGGCGTCGTCGAGGCCGGGCAGGTCGAGCGCGGAGCGCAGGTGGAGGACGGTGGCGGCGGGTGCCGTGAGCAGGGACGCGCAGCCGAGTTCGTACAGGACCCTGGCGTACGAGTCGGGGCCGGGCGGCTCGGCGAGGGCCCGTTCCAGGCAGCGGCGCGCCGCGTCGGGGGCGCCGACGGCCAGGTGCTCGACGGCGGCGGCCCGTAGTCGGCGCACCACGTCCTCGTCGTCGTCCGGGTGGACTTCGAGGAGGTGGCGGGAGGCGGCCGCAGGTCCGTGGCCCGCTTCGGTGAGCGCCCAGGCCGCGCGCCCGTGCAGGGCGGTTCGGACGGCCGGCGGCACCGAGCCGTACACGGCGGTGCCGATGAGCGGATGCGCGAACTCCAGCGGCGGGCCGGCGAGCGGATTCCGTGGCGGCGGCGCCGTGACGATCCTGGCCCGGCGGAGCCGTTCCGTGTGGTCGGCGAGCTCCCTCGCGTCCATGCCCGTGAGCTGCGCGAGGAGGTCCGGTGTGCTGTCCGCGCCGAGGACGGCGACCGCCCAGGCGAGGCGGGTCGGGCCGCTGCCGAGTGCTTCGAGGCGTGTGACGAGGCCGCCGCCCCGGGCGCCCGCCGCGAGGCTCCGGAGGAAGCCCGCCGTGCCCGCGACGGGTTCGAGCGTCCGGTCCCTGACCTTGGCGAGGAGCTCGACCGTCTCGTACGGGTTGCCGGCGGTCACCGCCCAGAGCTCCCGGCAGAACGCCTCGTCCGTGTGGGCGCCGAGGGTCTCGCGGGCGAGCTCGTCGGTGGCCTCGCGGGTGAGGGCGTGCAGCCCGAGCGTCAGGAGGGCGCGGTCCGCCAGTGCGGCGAGCGGGTGCGTGTCGTCGCCCCCATCGCCCCCTTCGCCCCCTTCACCTCGGTCGCCCCTGTCACCGCCGTCGCCTCGGTCGCCCTCGTCGCTCGGCAGCGGGCGGTGGGCGAGGACCACGAGGACCGGCAGCCGGCTGTCCTGTCGCGTGCGCGTGAAGGCTTCGAGCCAGGTCAGGGTCTCCGTGTCGGCCCAGTGGGCGTCGTCCACGAGCAGCACCGGGGGCCGGTCGCGCAGGCCGTCCGCGAGCCGGTCGAGGAGCCGGACCAGACCGTCCCGTACGCCCTGCGGATCGGCGGGCGCCGCCGACGGCGGGGGCGGCGGGGCGAGACCGAGCGCGGGCGCGACGAGGTCGAAGTGGTCGCCGAAGAGGTGGTGGACGCGGTCGGAGCCGTAGCCGTCCAGAGCGGGCTGGAGGAGCTGGCGGGTGAGGTGGAAGGGGACCGGGGTGAGGGTCTCGCCGCCGCGGGCGGTCAGGACCGTGCACCGGTCCCGGGCCACGCGGTGGATCTCGGCGAGGAGGGTCGTCTTGCCGACGCCCGGGTCGCCCCGGAGGACGAGGACGCCGCCCTGGGCGGGTCCGCCGGCCGCGGCCCCGGCGACGAGCGCGTCGACGGCGTGGAAGGCCGCGGCGAGCTCCGGTCCGCGTTCGAGCAGGACGCCCCGCCTCGGGCGGGCGGCCGTGGCCAGGGTCGTGAACGACCCCACGGGCAGCGGCTGTTCGGGTTCCGACGGCACCGGTGACTCACTCCCCCACAAGAGCTACGGGCACGACGCGGCCCGCCTGGCCCGTGCGACCCACACGGACCCGGGAAACGTCGGACCGACGAGCCTACCGCCCCTGATCGTCCCGGGGGCGACAATGGACGGGTGAACGGGACGACGAGGGATCGCGACGAGGAGGGCCGGGCGCGGAGCGCACGCCCCCGTGACGGGCTCGGCCGCCCCTTGCCCTACGGGGCGGAGGGAGTGCCCCGGCAGCCCGAGGGCGTGGTGCGGACCCCCGCCGAGACCCTGCGCGAGGCGCAGCGGCTGCTTGACGCCGGGATGCCCTTCCACGCGCACGAGGTCTTCGAGGACGCCTGGAAGTCGGGCCCCGAGACGGAACGCGATCTGTGGCAGGGGCTCGCGCAGCTCGCGGTCGGCCTGACGCACGCGGCCCGCGGCAACCGGGAGGGCGGGGCGCGGCTGCTGCGCAGGGGCGCCGACAGGCTTACTTCACTGGGGAGTTCGCACGGCAGCCCGTACGGCGGTTCGCCCGGCGGTCCGCATGGCGGTTCGCACGGCAGTCCGCACGGAGGCCTAGGTGGTCGTCCGTCCGGGGGTCCGTACGAGAGTCCGTACGGGCTCGATGTCGGCGGACTCGTGGCGTGGGCGCGGGAGTTGGCCGACCGTTCCGAAGCGTCCCGTACGGAGGTCGACGCGGCGGCAGAGGCACCGCGGTTGCGCGCCCCCGGCGCGTGAGTCCCGCTACTCCCCTGCCTGCGGGGCGAGTTCGCGTTCCAGCACGGACGTGTGGCTGACCGAGGGGTCCTTGGCGGCGGTGAGCAGCGTGACGGTGTCCCGCGCGGCCAGCTCCCGGAGCCGGTCGAGGGCCGCGGCTGCTTCGGGCGCGGCGAGCTCGGCCTCGTACCGCCGGCAGAACTCCGCGTACTCCCCTTCGGGGCCGTGGTACCAGCGGCGCAGCTCGGTGGAGGGCGTCAGGGCCTTGGGCCACTCGTCGATGCGGGCGTCCGTCGTGGCGAGGCCGCGGGGCCAGAGCCGGTCGACGAGGACGCGTACGCCGTCGTCGGACGACGGGGTCTCGTAGATCCGGCGGACGCGGACGTGGGGGTGGGGGTGGGGGTGGGCGTGGGCGTTGCTCGGCGGCATGTCTCCAGGGTGCCGGACGGGCCGGGTGGTCACCTCTCGGCGCGCAGCGCCGGAAGGAGGACGGCGTCCACGAAGCCGCGCATGGTCGAGGTCTCGGCGAACCGCTCCTCGAAGATCCGCTCGATGCGGAGCATGCCCAGGAAGCAGGGGGCGACGAAGGCGATGGCGGGATTGTCGGCGGCGATCTCGCCCCGCTCGACCGCGCGCGCCACGACGGCGTCGATGGCCGCGATCTCGGGGGCGATGACGGTCTCGCGGAGCGCGGCGCGCAGGTCGGGGTGCTGGATGAAGGCCTGGGCCACGGCCTCCATGAGCTCGGCGTCGCGTTCGCGGTGGGAGGCGGCGATGCGGGCGGCCTCGCGCAGGTCTCCGGCGAGGGAGCCGGTGTCGATGCCGGTGAAGACGGTGCAGCGGCGCTGAGCGAGGGCGGCGGTGACGAGCTGCGGCTTCGTGCCCCACTGACGGTAGAGGGTGGCCTTGCCGCACTTGGTGCGGGCCGCGACGCCCTCCATGGTCACCGAGTCGTAGCCGCCTTCCCTGAGGAGGCAGATCACCGCGTCGTACAGCTCCGTCTCACGCTCCGGCGTGATCTTGCTGCGACGGGCTGCGGCGGTCGCCGCCTGTGTGGACATCGAATCCTCCCGGACACCTCTGCCTCTGCACATACGAGAGTAGGGGGTGCACAATCGAGACGCAAACGTATCGAGACGCTTGCGTCTCGATGAAATCGGATCTAGGCTCACTCCGTTTGCTACCGGTTTGACGGATTAGAGGGGCCGCGCGATGGCTGCCGGGATACGCGGGACACGAGGACGACGTCCTCCAGGACCGGGGACGACGGCTACCCCCGGCCCCGGTGAGCCCGGAGGCCGCGAAGGCGGGGAGCGTCACGCGGGGGGCGAAGGCGGCGAGGGTCACGCGGGCCGCGACGGCCGCGCGGACTCCGGTGGTCACGGCGCCCCCGACGGCCGCGAGGCGGCCGCGCGACCGCCGCTCCTGCGCGAGTTCGTGCTCGTCACCGCGCTCTTCCTCGTCTACAAGCTCGGCCGGCTCGTCGCCAACGGCCACGAGACCCGCGCCTTCCACAACGCCGACCTCGTCTGGGACGCCGAGCGCGTGCTCCACCTCCCCGGCGAGGGAACGATCCAGCAGCTGCTGATGCACGGCGAACCGCTGATCCGGGCCGCCAACACCTACTACGCGACCGTGCACTTCCCCGCCACCCTCGCCTTCCTCGGCTGGCTGTACTGGCGCCGCCCCGCCCACTACCTGTGGTCGCGCCGCGTCCTCGCGCTCCTGACCGGCGCCGCGCTCACCCTGCACCTGCTGATGCCGCTCGCCCCGCCGCGCATGCTCGCCGCCACCGGCCTCGTCGACACGGCGCGGGTCTACGGCCCCTCCGTGTACGGGGCCACCCCCGCGACCGACTCGATGGCGAACCAGTTCGCCGCCATGCCGTCGCTGCACTTCGGCTGGGCCCTGATGGTCGCGATCGGCCTGATCGCCGCCACCCGCTCCCGCTGGCGCGTGCTGTGGCTGCTGCATCCGCTGCTCACCCTGCTCGTCATCGTCGGCACCGCCAACCACTACTGGTTCGACGCCCTGGCCGCCGCCGCACTCCTCGGCCTCGCGCTGCTCGCCTTCCGGGCCCCGGGCCGCCTCAGCACGCCTCCGCCGACCGTGCCCGGTCCGCGCCGCACGGCCGCCCTCCCGGCCGGGGCTCTGCGATGACCCCCGTCGCCGGCACCGTCCTCGCGGTGCTGCTCTCCCTCGTCTCCGCCGCCGGGTACGCGCTCGCCGCCGTCGCGCAGTCACGACTCGCCGCTTCCTCGGCCGCCCCCGACGGGCGCGGGGCGCTCCGCGCGCTCCTCGCCCGCGGGCAGTGGTGGTGGGCGGTCGGCCTGAACGCCGCCGGGGCGCTCGCCCATGTGGCCGCCCTGCACTACGGGCCGCTGACACTGGTTCAGCCGCTGGGCGCCCTGACGCTCGTGGCGGCGCTGCCGCTGGGCGCGTACTGCGCGCGCCGGCGCGTGACCGTGACCGAGTGGCGCGGAGCGCTGCTGACCCTGGGCGGGCTCGTCGGCCTGGTCGCGATGACCGGACCGGCGGAGCCGGGCGAGGCGCTCAGCCTGCGCGAGGCCCTGATCGTCGCCGCGGCGACGGCCCTGCTGATCGCCGCACTGGCCTCGGGCCGCGTGTCGCGGAGGCGCGACGACACAGGCGGGAGGGGCGGCCGCGGGCTGGGGCACGCGACGGCCTCCGGCATCGCCTCCGGCGTCGGCTCCGCCCTGACGCAGACCCTGACGGCGGCGCTCGCGCTCGAACTGCCCGGCAGGGAACCCGTCTGGTGGCAGACCGCGCTGCTCGCGGTCCTCATCTCAGGCTTCGCCGTGGGCGGACTCCTGCTCTCGCAGGCGGCCTACCGGGGCGGGCTCGCGGCGCCGCTGGCCGTCGTCAACCTCTCCAATCCGGCGGCCGCCGCGATCATCGGCGTGGCCCTGCTCGGCGAGACCTTCCGCGCGGGTGCGTGGGGCTGGCCGATCGCGGCCGCGGCGTCGCTGGTCGCGGCGCGGGGCGTGGTGCTCCTGACGAAGGGCGGCACCACGCCGGCCCCCGAGTCGCCCTCGCCCTCCGCCTCCGCCTCCGCCTCCGCCTCCGCCTCCAGCGCTACCTCCACCTCCACCGTCGTGGCGGGGTCCCGGCCGATGCCGCCTGCCCGCGTCACCGACCTCCCCACACCCCTCTCCCTCCCCCTTCCCCGCACCGTTCCGGACATGGAGCCGGCTTCCGCGTCCCTCTCCGGGTGATCACTTTCGTCATGTTGACGAAAACCAAAGGAACCCCCTATCGTCAACATGACGACAAGGGGGTTTCCATGGCTGACATCACCCGGCGGTCCGGCTGGCGCCATCTGCGCTCCGCGCCCACCGCCCACATCCGCCACCAGCGCCGCGGACAGCTCGTCCACGACGGCGAAGGGCTGAGCTTCTGGTTCCGGCCGCGCACCGCCGCGCTCTCCGAAGTGCCCGTGAACGACCGGGAGCTGGCGATGGCCTTCCACGCCCGCACGGCCGACTTCCAGGACGTGAGCGTGCAGTCCACCGTCACGTACCGGATCGGCGACCCGGGCGCGGCGGCCACCCGCCTCGACTTCTCGATCGACCCCGACACCGGCGCCTGGCGCGGTACGCCGCTGGAGCAGATCGCGACCCTCCTCACCGAGACCGCCCAACAGCACGCCCTCGACGTCCTCGCCCGCACCACACTCGCGGCGGCTCTCGTCGACGGAGTGGCGGCCGTGCGCGACCGGATCGCGACGGGCCTCGCGGACGAACCGCGCCTGCCGGACACGGGCATCGAACTGGTCGCGGTGCGCGTGGTCGCGATCCGGCCCGAACCGGAGGTCGAGCGCGCCCTGCGCACCCCCGCCCGTGAGCAGATCCAGCAGGAGGCTGACCGCGCCACGTACGAGCGCCGGGCCGTGGCCGTCGAGCGCGAGCGCACCATCGCCGAGAACGAACTCGCCAGCAAGATCGAGCTGGCCCGCCAGGAGGAGCGGCTCGTCGAGCAGCGCGGCACCAACGCGCGCCGCGAGGCCGAGGAGAGCGCGGCCGCCGACGCGGTACGGGCCGAGGCCGAGGCCGTACGGAAGGTCCGGCTCGCCCGGGCCGAGGCCGAGGCGGCGCGCCTGGTCGGCGAGGCGCGGGCGGGCGCGCAGTCCGCCTGGCTGCGGGCGCACGCGGAGGCGGAGCCGGCGACGCTGCACGCCCTGGCGGTGCACCGGGCCGCGGAGAACCTGCCCCGCATCGAGCACCTCACGCTCTCCCCCGACGTGCTGACCGGACTCCTCGCGAAGCTGGGCGGCGGCGAGGGCGGGGCCCGGTCGTGAGCCTCGCGCCGCGCGCGGTCCTCGTGCACCGGACCACGGAGTACGAGGAACTGCTCGCCCGGCACGGTACGCACGGCCAGGCGGCGTTCTTCCTCTCCGCGCGCGGCCGCTCGGTCGAGGCCGTACGGGAACGGCACGAACGCGCCCACCGGGCGCTCGCCGAAGTGGCGGGCGCGGTCCCGCTGTCGTGGCGGCAGACCCGGGTGGAACGCGCCGACCTGGACCGGTTCCTCTTCGGCCCCGAGGACGTCGTCGTCGTGGTCGGCCAGGACGGTCTGGTCGCCAACGCGGCGAAGTACCTGACCGGGCAGCCGGTCGTCGGGATCGACGCCGACCCCGGCCGCAACGCGGGCGTCCTGGTCCGGCACCGCGCGGCGCACGCGCGGCGGCTGCTCCCGTACGCGGCGGGGGACGGGGCGACGGTCGACGAGCTGACGATGGTGGAGGCGGTCACCGACGACGCGCAGCGGCTCCTCGCGCTGAACGAGATCTACGTCGGCCCGCCCGGCCACCAGACCGCGCGCTACACGCTGGGGCTCGACGGTCCGCGCGTCCCACCGGAGCCCGAGGCGCAGGCCTCGTCGGGCGTCCTCGTCGGCACCGGCACCGGGGCCACGGGCTGGCTCCGCTCCCTGTGGGAGCAGCGCTCCAGCGCGCTCGCCCTGCCCGCGCCGGCGGACGCCCGGCTCGCCTGGTTCGTCCGCGAGGCCTGGCCGTCGCCGACGACCGGCACCAGCCGCGTCGAGGGCCTCCTCGACACGGGCCAAGCCCTGCGCCTCACCGTCGAATCGGACCGCCTGGTGGCCTTCGGCGACGGCGTCGAGTCGGACGCGCTGCACCTGACATGCGGCCAGACGATCCGCCTCACCACCGCGGAAACCCGCCTCCGACTGGTGGGTTGACGGGTGGGCCGCGGGCGGTCGGTACGGGGGGGGCGAAATCGCGTCGGTCCCAGGGCCGGGACCGGGACTGGGACTGGGGCCGGGAGCTGGGGACGGGACCGGGACCTGGAGCCAGGGCCGGAACCTGAGGCCAAGGCCCGGAGCCGGAGCCCGGGGCCGGGGGGCCAGGGGCCAGGGGCCGGGGCCTTTGGCCTGGGCCGGGGGCCCGAGACCGGAGCCGGAGGGGCCCGGAGCCGGAGCCGAAACCCGGGGCCAGGGGTCAGGGGCCCGGGGCCTTTGGCCTGGGCCGGGGGGCCCGTAGCCGGAGCCCAGAGCCCGGGACCGGAGCCGAAGGGGCCCGGAGCCGGAGCCCGGGGCCAAGGGGCAGGGCCAAGGGCGGGGTTCGGGCCGGGGGCCGGAGCCAGGGGCCGGGGACGGAGCCCGGAGACCGGGACCAGGGACGGGACCGGAGCCCGGGACCAGGGACAGGGGCCAGGGACATGACCGGGGGCCGAAGCCGGAGCCCGGGCGGGAGCCGGAGCCGGAGGGGCCCGCAGGCGGAGCCCGGGCCAGGGCTCGGGGCTCGGGGCCGGGGCCGTGTGCGGCTTCCGCACCGTTCCGAGCATCGCTGCGGGTCCGGTGGTCGGCAGCGGGCCAGGACCGGAGCCGGAGCCGGGGCCGGGGCCGTGTGCGGCTTCCGCACCGTTCCGAGCATCGCTGCGGGTCCGATGGTCGGCGGCGGGGCCGGGCGGGAGCCGGAGCCGGAGTGGCCCGGGCTCGGGGCTCGGGGCCGGGGCCGTGTGTGGCTTCCGCGCCGTTCCGGTCATCGCTGCGGGTCCGGTGCTCGGCGGCGGGGCCGGGGCCGTGTGCGGGGCCCGTGTGCGGCTTCCGCGCCGTTCCGAGCATCGCTGCGGGTCCGGTGGTCGGGGGCGAGGCACCCGGCCCGGTGGTCGGCGCCGGAGGCACCCGGCCCGGTGGTCGGCGCCGGGGTATCCGAACCGGCGGCCGGCGCCCGGGGTATCCGAACCGGCGGCCGGCGCCCGGGCACCCGGCCCGGCGGCCGGCGCCGGGGGCGCCCAGACCGGTGGGGTCGGCCTTCGCCGGTCGCCGAACCCGGGAGGGCCCTCACCCCGGCGCGGCCTCCACCACCGAGCCCCGCAGGCACGCGCGGCCGGAATCGATCGGCGTGTGCCGGAGGGGCCGTACGGCGGCACTATGCTCGGCGCGCTCCGCCCCGTCCTCCGATGCCCGACCCCGTCCCCCGACGGTCCCGCCCGGCTCCGGCTGTTGAAGGAACCCCATGGCCCCCGCCTCCTCCGGTTCGCTGTCCGTCGCCCCCGCCACGCCCGAGGACTGGGCGCTCGTGTGTTCCTGGGCCGCCGAGGAGGGGTGGAATCCCGGGCGCTCCGACGTCCCCGCCTTCTTCGCGCAGGATCCGGGCGGCTTCTTCCTCGGCCGCGTCGACGGGGAGCCGGTATCCGCCATCTCGGTGGTCAACTACAGCGACGCGTACGCCTTCCTCGGCTTCTACCTCGTGCGCCCCGGACTCCGGGGGCTCGGCCACGGCCTGGCCACCTGGCGGGCCGCGCTCGCCCACGCCGGTGACCGGTCCGTCGGGCTCGACGGCGTCCCGGCCCAGCAGGACAACTACCGGCGCTCCGGCTTCACCACGGCGTACCGCACGGCGCGCTTCGTCGGCGAGGTCCCGGCGCCCGACCGTCCCGTGGCCGGAGTGGTGCCGGGCGAGCTGCTCGACCCGGCCGCCATCGCCGCGTACGACAGCGCCTGTCACCATGCCGACCGGCCGCGTTTCCTCGCCGGCTGGCTCACCACGCCAGGCCATCGCGTGCTGGTCCGGATCGTCGACGGCCGGCCGGCCGGGTACGGGGTCGTCCGCCCCGCACGGGACGAGGCACGCGTCGGACCACTGTTCGCCGACACCTCGGCGGACGCGGCGGCCCTGCTCGACGCGCTCGCCGCCGAGGCGCGGGACTTCGGCGCGGCGCGGATCGCCGTCGACATGCCCGAGGCGAACCCGGCGGCGGCACGTCTGGCGCTGGAGCGGGGTCTTGAGCCGACGTTCGAGACGGCCCGGATGTACACGGGTCCGGTCCGGCCGGTGGCGCGGGAGCGGGTCTTCGGCGTCACGACGCTCGAACTCGGCTGACGGCCCCCGGATTCGCGCCGCGCGCCACACGCCTCCGTACCACCCCCCACCAGCCGAAACGTCGCCCCGCCGCGCGCCCTGCCCGGCAGATCCCCCGCTGATCCCCCGCAGATCCCCGGATGATCGCCCGCCGATTCCCCGCTGATTTCCCCCACCCCTCCCCCGGACCCCCGCCGCCCGGTGAGGGGTGACAAGGGTTTTCCCCGTATCGGGTTCACTCCCCCGTTCCCTACTGTCCTCCGCACCGGCAGATATCATCCCCCGAGCTGTACCTGACAGGTGCATGCGGAGGGTGCTGTCCGCCGGGGACGGCCTTGACCCGGGCCGTCGCGCCGGTGGCGGCGCACGGGCTCCCCAAGCCCAGGGACCGACGGACAGCGACCCCACTTCGCCCCGTGAGTCCCGCGCCGCCGCCACTGCTCCGCAGTTACGTCGTACTCGAAAGGGCCACACCTTGAACGGTTCCAGGCGGAGAGTCATATCCGTGGTCGCGAGCGCCGCGATCCTCGGCGCCGCTGCCACCACCGGGGCGTTCGCCGCCGCCCCGGGCGCTGCCACCCCGAAGCCGGCTCCGGCTTCGCAGACGATGCGGGCGCTGCCGAGCGCCCCGGTCGAGAAGGTCATCGTCACCTACAAGAACCAGGCCGCCGAGGCCGGTTCCAACACCGCCGCGAAGAGCGACACGGCCGAGAAGGCCGCGAAGACGGGCGAGAAGCTCTCCTTCGAGCGCCGCCTCGCCGGCGGTGGCGCCCTGGTCGACCTGGGCGACAGCGCCACCAAGCAGGACCTCACGGAGGTCATGGACGCGTTCCGCGCCGACCCCTCCGTCGCCTCGGTCGAGCCCGACATCCGCGCCTACGCGATGGCGGCCGCGCCCAACGACACCGACTACGCCAAGCAGTGGGACCTCTTCGAGCCCACCGGCGGCATGAACGTTCCTGCGGCCTGGGACAAGACGACCGGCTCCGGCGTCACCGTCGCCGTCATCGACACCGGCCAGGCCGCCCACTCGGACCTGGCGACCAACGTCGTCTCCGGTTACGACTTCATCTCCGCGTCCGCCGACGCCCGCGACGGCAACGGCCGTGACGCGGACCCGAAGGACGAGGGCGACTGGAACGCCACCGACGGCGAGTGCGGCACCGGCTCCCGAGCCTCCAACTCCTCCTGGCACGGCACCCACGTGGCCGGCACCATCGGCGCCGTCACGAACAACACCAAGGGCATCGCGGGCATCGCGTACAACGCGAAGATCCAGCCCGTGCGGGTGCTCGGCAAGTGCGGCGGCTCGTCCTCCGACATCGCCGACGCCATCACCTGGGCGTCCGGCGGCAGCGTGCCGGGCGTCCCGGCCAACGCGAACCCGGCGAAGGTCATCAACCTCAGCCTGGGCGGCGCCAGCGCCTCCTGCCCGAGCGTCTACCAGACCGCCATCAACGGCGCCGTCTCGCGCGGTACGACCGTCGTCGTCGCCGCGGGCAACAGCAACGCCAACGCCTCCGGCTTCACTCCCGCGAACTGCGCCAACGTCATCAACGTGGCGTCGACCAGCCGCGAGGGCAACCGGTCGTACTACTCCAACTTCGGCACGATCGTCGACGTGGCCGCGCCCGGTGGCGAGACCCGCCGCTCCACCGACACGCCCGGCACCGTCACGACCCCCGAGAACGGCATCTACTCCACGCTGAACTCGGGCACGACGACCCAGTCGGCCGAGAACTACAAGCCCTACCAGGGCACCTCGATGGCCGCGCCGCACATCGCCGGCCTCGCCGCTCTGCTCAAGTCGGCCAAGAGCACCCTCACCCCGGCCGAGATCGAGTCCGCGATCAAGACCAACGCCCGCCCGCTGCCCGGCACCTGCACCGGCGGCTGCGGCACCGGCATCGCCGACTCCGCGAAGACCGTGGACGCCGTCACCGGCACCACCACTCCGCCGACCGGCACCGTCTTCACCAACGCGACGAACGTGACGATCTCCGACAACGCCACCGTGTCGTCCTCGATCGCCGTCACCGGCCGCACCGGCAACGCCCCCGCCGCCCTCAAGGTCGGCGTGGACATCAAGCACACCTGGCGCGGGGACCTGGCCATCGACCTGGTCGCCCCCGACGGCACCGTGCGCAACCTGAAGGCGTCCTCCTCCTCGGACAGCGCCGACAACGTCCTCGCGACGTACACGGTCGACGCGTCGAGCGAGGTCGCGAACGGCACCTGGAAGCTCCAGGTCCGCGATGTGGCCTCGGGTGACACCGGCTACATCGACTCGTGGAACCTCACCTTCTGATCCACCGCTGAATCCCTTCTGAACCACCCCCCACATCAGCATCATTGCTGGTCAGCGACGCGCTCGTGGTCTATACCACGGGCGCGTTCTGGCGCGCCGGGACGGAACCTGCCGGGGACGTCCCGTCCGTATGCCGGACAAGGGGCCTGGACTCCACGTGTGGGCTCCGTATTCTCTGCCCACGGGGCTCATGGGCCAGGGCCCGAGCGCCGGAGGTGGTGGACAGTGACGACAGCACCGCACCGCCCCCTGCGCCCCGCCGGCCCGGGCGGACCGCCGGCACCCGTCGGCCGGGAGGAACTCCTCGCCCGACTGGAGCGCGTCCTGCACGCGCGGGGCCGCGCGCTGCTCACCGGCCCCGCCGGCGTCGGCAAGACCGAGCTCGCGCTCGCCGAGGCCGCCCGCGCCGAGGCGCGCGGCGAGACCGTCCTGTGGCTCGCCACCCTGCCGTCCGACCGCGAGATACCCGGCGCCGCGGCGGCCGCGCTCGTCGCCTCCGTGGCGGCGACGGTGAACTGGCCGGGCCTCGGCACACCCGTACCCGCCCCGTCCGCCGCGGACCCGCACCCCGCCTGGCCGTCATCCACCGCCCGGTCGGCGCCCCACGCCCAGCCGTCATCCACCGCCGGAACCGCGCCCACCGCCGGAGCCGCGCCCACAGCCGGAGCCACGCCCACCACCGGACTCGCCTCCATCCCCGGACCCGCGTCCCCCACACGGCGACCGTCCCCCGCAGGGGCCCCGAATCCCGCAGGGCCTTCGTCCCCCGCAGGCCCTTCGTCCCCCGCGGGACCCTCGATTCCCGCAGGGCCGTCGCCCGCCGGGCGGTTCGGGCCCGCCGGACAGTTCGCGCCCGGCGTGCTCGCCTCCGGGGTCTTCGACGAACTGCCCGGCCCCCAGCGCACCGCCGTCGCCATGCTCTGCCGCGAGGCCCCGATCGACGCGGGCGGCTGGGATCCGATCGCCCTGCGCCTCGGCATCGCCCGGATCCTGCGCGCCCTCGCCTGCCGCGGCCCCGTCCTGCTCGTCGTCGACGGCGTGCAGCACATCGACGCGGACAGCGCGGACCTGCTGCGCTTCGCGCTCCATCTGGCGCCGCCCGCGCTGCGGGTGGTCGCCATCGAGACACCGGAACCGTACGGCGAGGCCCACGAACCGTACGGCGAGAGCCATCGGGCGGCCTTCCGCCCCGAGGACCCGCACGCCACGCACCTCTGGGTGCCGTCGGAGGCGGACGTCCTCCTGGTCCCCCCGCTGCACGCCGACGAGATCGCCGAACTCCTCATCCACCACCGTCTGCCCTCCCGGATGGCCGGCCGCATCCACCGGGCCAGCGGCGGCAATCCGCGGCTCGCGCTCGCCGTCGGCCGTTCGCTCGCCGACGCCCGCACCCCGGTCCACCACGCGGAGGCGCTGACGCTCTCCGGGCGCGCCCGCGACCTGGCCCGCCAGCTCCTGGGTGCCGCGCCCCTCCCCGTACGCGAGACGCTGCTGCTCGCGGCGCTGGCGCTGCGCCCCTCGGCGACCCTGGTGCGCCGGGCCGGGCGGCCCACCGCGGAGGCGGACCTGGCGGCCGCGGAGCGGGCCGATCTGGTGTCGCTCGCCGAGGACGGCTCGGTGACGTTCACCGCCGGGCTGCTGCCCTCGACCCTGGTGCACGACGCCTGCTGGGCGGAGCGGAGCGCCGGGCACGCGGCCCTCGCCGAGGTCGTCGACGACCCGGTGGAGGCGGTACGCCACCGGGCGCTCGCGACCGAAGGACCCGACGAGGAGCTCGCCGCCGAGGTCGCCGCCGCCGCCGATCTGGCCCGGGGGCGCGGGAACAGCGCGCTCGCCGCCGAACTGGCGCTGCTCGCTGCCGAGTCGACGCCGGGCCGGGACGGCACGCGGCGGATCGCGCGGCTCGTCGACGCCGCCGAGGAGGCCGCGCGAGCGGCCCGCGCCGACCTCGCGATCCGGGCCGCCACCGACCTCCTCGCCCGGGACGCGGCGCCGGCCGACCGGGTCAGGGCCCGCCTCGCCGTGCTCGACACGGCCGGCCAGGGACTGACCGGACTCGACGAGATGTACGTGCACGCCATGGAGGACTCGGAGGGGGACACGGCGCTGCGGGCCGCCGTCATGCTCCGGCTCGCCGTCAAGTACGTGCTCGCGGACGGCGATCCGCAGCGCTCACGGACCGCCGCCGCCGAATCTGCCGCCCTGGCCGCCTCGACGGGCGATCCGCGCACGGCGGCGCAGGCGCTGACCGTGCAGGCGCGGATGGAGCGGGCTCTCGGTTCACCGGACGCGGAGGCGGTGCTCGCCCAGGCCCGTGCCCTGGAGCTCGCCGAGCGTCCGCTCGGAATCCGTAACGCGGCACAGATCCTGACCATTCGTCACGCTCTCTTCGACGGTCGGCTGGCGGACGCCCGTGACGAACTGGGCGCCCTCCTCCCGCTGGTGCAGCGACGCGGCTCGGTGGAGGACGCCATCGAACTCCTCAGCACCCTCGCCGAGATCGAGTCCCGGATCGGTCCGTGCGCGGCGGCCATCGCCCACGCCGGGCAGTCGCTCGCCCTCACCCTGGAGGCGGGCCTCTCCCCCGGTCCCGCCTGGTACGCGCTGGCGCTCGCGGAGACCGCGGGCGGCAGCTTCGCGCGGGCCGCGAGCTACGCCCGCCGCAGTGTCCAGGCCTCGGAGGAGGAGGGTGACCGGGTCTTCCTCTCCCGCAGCCGGTACGCGCTCGGCCGCGTCCAGCTGGTCAACGGTGACGTGGCCGCCGCCCTGGAGACGCTGCGGCGCGTCCAGGCCGACGAACGGGCCCAGTCGACCGTGGATCCGTCGATGCTGCGCTGGCACGAGGAGCTGGCCGAGGCCCTGCTCGCCAACGACGCCGGTGACGAGGCCCTCGCGCTCCTCGCGGAGGTACGGCCGGTGGCGGAGCGGCTCGGCCGCGCCCCCGTCCTCCTCGGCTGCGACCGGGTGCACGCGCTGTGTCTCGCGGCGGAGGGGCGGACGGACGCGGCGGCCGAGCTGCTCACGGGGACGGCCGAGCGCTTCGGTCGCGCCGGGCTGCCGCTGGAGCGGGGCCGGGCACTGATCGCGCTGGCCCGGGTGGAGCGCCGCAGGCGGCGCAGGTCGGCGGCGCAGAGCGCCTTGCACGAGGCCGCCTCGGTGTTCGAGCGGGCAGGAGCGGCGCCGTGGCTGGCCCTGGCGGGCGAGACCCCGGCGGGCGCGGTGGGCGAGAGCTCCGGCGGCGGCTCGGGCGGCGAGGAGACGCTGCCCGCGCTGTCCGCGCTCACGGAGGCGGAGCTGCGGCTCGCCCGGCTGGTGGGCCAGGGGGCCAGCAACCAGGAGGCGGCGGCGAAGCTGTACCTGAGCGTGAAGACGGTCGAGGCGCGGCTGACCCGCATCTACCAGAAGCTCGACGTCCGCTCGCGCGCCCAGCTGGCGACGGCCCTCAGACCGTGAAGCCGAGGCCGTGAAGCCCGGACCGTGACGGGACGGCCGTGACGGTTCAGACCGCGACGTGACGGCCGTAACGGTCAGACCGTGACGTGACGGACGTGGTGCCCGGACCGTGACGTGACGGCCGTGACGGTCAGACCGTGAAGGGGCGCTGGTCGAGGAAGTCCCGGGCGGGCGTGCCGGTCAGATGGAGGTTCGGGCTCTGGGTCGGGGGCAGTCTGTGCTGGATCGCCCGGTGGAATTCCCGGTACCCACCCCGGAAGGCGCCCCCGTCCCACGCCTGGAGGAGTGCCGCGGTGAAGGCTCCGTTGACGTCGCCGTCGGCCGCGGTCTGGTTGTCCTGGCAGGCCGAGACGAGCAGGGCGTCGGCGTCCGCCCCGTCGGCGGACGCCTCCTCCGCGAGCGACTGCCGCAGCTCGTCCAGGAAGCTCCGGTCGCGTTCGTACAGCTGCCGCTGCTGCGGTTCGGGCAGGTAGCGGCCCCGGTCGCCGTCCGTACCGCCGGGGAGCTCGATGCTGCTGCCGCTGTGGCAGCAGTCGAAGAGGGCGACGATCCGCACGTCGTCGGCGAAGGCGCGGAAGGCCCGCTGCACCTCGTCGTCGAGGAACTGGCGGTCGTAGAGGACGAGGGTCTCGTCGAGGGCGTCCGGCTCGTCGTCCGTGCCGGACTCGTCGGGGACCTGTCCGCCGTGGCCCGAATAGGTGAAGAGCAGGATGTCGCCGGGGGCGAGCCGGGCGGCGGCCTCGCCGAGGACGGAGGTGATGTTGGCGACGGTGCCCTCCGGGGTGAGCAGGACGGTGGGCTCGAATCCCGCGGTGCGGGCAATCCGGGCCATGTCGTGGGCGTCGTTCTCGCAGGCGACCAGGGTCCCCGCCCAGCCTTCGTAACGGGCGGGGTCGACCTCGTTCAGTCCGACGTGCAGGGAGAGTCCGGTGGCCATGGGGTGCCTCCTCGTACGAAGGGGAGGGGATGCGAGGGCGGCTGCCGGAAGCGGCTGATCGAGTGGCCTGCGGTACGGCGCCGAGCGCGACCCTCTCCACGCGGTACTTACATCGTATGAACCCATCCGATCCCCCGCCCTCCGCAGCCGGCCCTCGCGGCGACGCGCTCGCCGACCGCGCCGGCTACGACGAGGCCTTCCTCGGACCCGTCGTACCGCTGCCGTTCCCGGTCCGCGACACGATCGAGACGGTGGTCCTGCCGTACACGCACTTCACGGTCGTCTTCCGGCCCGACCGCCGGCTGGCCGCCTCGACGGCCGTGTGCATCGAGGGGCGGGAGCTCCAGGAGGACGTACCCCGGGACGACGTCTGGGAGTTCGACCCCCGGCTGCCCGAGGAGCAGCAGGCCGGCGACGCGGTCTACCGGAACAACAGTCTCGACCGGGGCCATCTGGTGCGCCGCCTCGACCCGGTGTGGGGGCCTCCGGCCGTGGCGGCACGGGCGAATACCGACACCTTCCACTTCACCAACGCCGCGCCGCAGGCCGACGTCTTCAACCAGGGCAAGCAGCTCTGGCAGGGCCTGGAGAACTACCTCCTCGACCACGCCGCCGACTTCGACCGGAAGCTGACCGTCCTCACCGGTCCCGTGCTCCAGGACTCCGACCCGCCCTACCGGGGGATCCAGGTGCCGCTGCGGTTCTGGAAGGTCGCCGCGTTCCTCCAGGACGGGGCGCTCGCCGCCGCCGCGTACGTCCTCGACCAGAGCCCCGACATGAGCCGGGACGCCGAGCGGGCGCTCGCGGGGGCGACGGCGGGGGCGCCGCCGCCCCTCGGACCGTTCCGCACGTACCAGGTGCCGGTCTCGGACATCGCGGAGATCACCGAGCTGGAGTTCGGGCCGCTGCCGGACGTGGACGTCCTGCCGGCGGCGCGCGGGCCGGAGGAGCGCTGGCGGCGGCTCGAGTCGTACGGGGACATCGTGCTGCACTCCTGATCACCGGCCCCTCGCGCCGCCGGGCCGCCCCAGCGCCCCCTTTGGACCAGCGATTGCGACGGGTACGGCCCGGTGAAACGATGAGAAGGACCCAGCCAGTTCGCCGGACAGGTGCGGTATGCCGCTCACCGAGACGGAGTGGGGGCTCGTCGCCAGTTGGGTACGGGCCCATCTCCTGGACACGCCAGAGCCACGGGAGAGCATGCTGCGCGCGGGGCTGCCCGCCGATTTCGTCCAGGACCTGCCGCTCACCCCGGACCCCGACCGGAACGCCCTGCTCGTGGTCGGGGCCGCCCGCAAGGACATCGCCCACCAGCGCCGGCTGCTCGCGGTCCTCGCCGGGCTCGACGCACTGGCCGCGATCGACGATCCGCACTCCTTCGAGCAGGGCGCGGAGGCCCGGAACCTGCTCACCCGGCTCCGGGAGGACGAGCGGCTCGACCGCTCGCCGCGGGACCCGTTCCGGAGCCAGCTCCTGAAGCGCGGCACGGTGGCGTTCCTCGACCGGTCCGAGCTGCGCGAGAAGCTCCGGGGCTTCCTCGCGGACCCGGAGCAGACGGTCCTGGTCGTCGACGGCCCCCCGGACAGCGGCCGCTCCTATACGTACGAGCTCATCCGCCACCTCGGACAGCACTGCGGCTTCCGGCCGGTACGGGTCGCCCTGTCCCGCACGTCGACGGCGGCGCGGCTCATGGAGCGCCTCGCCGCCTTCGTCGCGGGGCCCGGCGTCGGCGCCGCCTCCGACGCCCACGAAGGCTCGTTGAATCCGACACGGTTGAACGATCCACTGCCCTCCTTCGAGGACGCCGCGCACCGGATCATCGGCCGGGCGACCGCCGCCCAGGAGAGCTACTGGATCGTCCTCGACGACTGCGATCGGCTCGACCCCAACTCGGACGTGTGGGACTGCATCGGCGTCCTCGCCCGGGCGGTCTACGAACACACCCCGGTACGGCAGGAGACCGCGCCCCGCCTCGTCCTCCTCGGCTATTCGACGACGATGCGTCAACTCCCTTACGAGATACGAAAAAACGAGTGTCGCGACACCACTCGCCTGCTGGACGAGGACGATCTCCGCGCGTTCTTCCGGGAGTTCTTCGGCGAGTTCGTCACCGTGCTGCCGGACACCCCGCACGAACCGGCCGAGGAAGTGGTCCGCGACCTCACCGAGACGGCCGTATCCGAGGTCCTGTGCGCCGCCGACCGCCCCGGGGCGGAGGACAGTTACATGCGGCGGGTGTGCACGGCCGTGGAGGACGTCGTACGGCTCCACCGGGTGTTCCCGCCGCTGCCTCCCGCACCCGGGGACGCCGGCCACCTGTTGCGCGACGCCCTGCGCACGAGCCTGGCGGCACCCGCGCCCGCCCTGCCCGACCTGCGCAAGACCTACCGCGAAGCGGCCTGCCTCCTCCAGGAGTTCGACCCGGCGCTGCTACGGCTCCCCGGCGAGGAGCGGTCCACCGGCCGGGCGGTCCTGGAGCTGGTCGACGACTGCACGGCCCTGCCCTCCCCCGGTGCCCCGGTCTGGACGCTCATGCCCGAGATCCGCGAGACGGCCCTCGTGGGCCTCGCGGGACCCGACGCCGCGCTGCGCGCCCTGCTGACGAACATCGGCCTGCGCCCCGAGGGCCCCGGACCCGAACGCACCGCCCTCGCCCTGCTCGCGGGCGCGGGCGCCGTCGACGGCATCGGCCGCCTCACCGGCGGAGCGGACGCCGACGCGCTCTGCGACACCCTCCAAGCCGTCCTCTGGCTCCGCCGCGTCCCCGGCATCACCGGACTGCCTCCCGTCGACGACGTCCAGCACCGGCTGGAGGAGGCGCGGCTGCTCCAGCCGATGCACCGCCTCCTCCAGGGGACCTTCCACGGCCGCGCCGCCGAACTCGACTCCCTGCACGCCTATCTCGCACTCCCCGAGGAGCCGGCGGAGCCCCCCGTCCTCATCCACGGCGTGGGCGGCATCGGCAAGAGCATGCTGCTCGCCCGGTTCCTCGTCGACGCGCTGGCCGCCGCCCCCGCCCGATTCCCCTTCGCCTACCTCGACTTCGAGCGGCCGACGCTCTCCATCCACGAACCCGCCACCGTGATCGCGGAGATGGCACGCCAGCTGGGCATCCAGCACCCGGGCCACCGCGCCGCCTTCGACGCCCTCGCGGACGAGTGCGAGCTGACGGCGGCGGGACAGCGCGGCGAACGCAACGAACTCGACGAGCTCTACCAGCTCTCCACCACGCGGGCGACGATCGGCCGTGACTACTCGGCGGACTTCCACGCCCGGGCCAGCGCCCGCGAGCAGGAGCTCGCCCGCAGGATGGCGGCCCTGGTCGCCGAGGCCGTACGGCCTCCGGCGGGGGGTCCGGTCCCGACGGGCGGTGCAGTCTCGGCGGGCGGCTCGGTCTCGGCGGGCGGTTCGGCCCCGCCCCTCCTGATCGTCATGGACTCCTTCGAGGAGGCCCAGTACCGGGGTTCGCCGGTGATCAGCCGCATGTGGGCGATCTGGACGGCGCTGCGCGCCGCGTACTCGCGCCTGCGCTTCGTCGTCGCCGGACGCGCGCCCGTCGACCACCCGGCGCGCGTCCTCACCCCTCGGACGATGGAGCTCACCGAGCTGGACCAGCAGGCCTCCGTCGACCTGCTGATGTCGTCCGGGGTGGACGACGAGACGGTCGCCGAGAGGCTCGTCGACCGGATCGGCGGCCATCCGCTGAGCCTCAAGCTGGCCGCCCGTACGGCGGTCGCCCTCGGCGCCGACTCCGCCTCCCTCGGCGAGCTGCTGCGCGGACTTCCGTACCGGCGGCGCTACTTCGACAGCCAGGTCGACCAGATGCTCATCCAGGGCACGCTGTACGACCGCCTCCTCAAGCACATCGCGGAGGACGACGTCCGGGCCCTGGTCCAGGCCGGCCTCGCGCTCCGCTTCATCACCCCCGACCTCGTACGGCACGTCCTGGCCGGACCGGCCGGGCTCCGGGTCGACACCCCCGCGGAGGCCCGGCGTCTCTACGGGCTGCTCACCTCCCGGGTGGACCTGATGGAGTCGGCCGGCCCGGGGGCCATCAGACACCGGACCGATCTGCGCGCCATCATGCTCCGCCTGTCGGACCGCGCGCGGACCGATCTGATGCGGGCCGTCGACCGGAGCGCCGTCGCGTACTACGCGGCCCGCGAAGAGCCGCGGGACCGCGCCGAGGAGATCTACCACCGACTCCGGCTCGGCGAGAACCCCCGTACGGTGGAGGCACGTTGGGAGCCGGGCGTCGCCACGTACCTGGGTGGCGCGACCCACCGCGAGATGCCGGACCGGTCGGCCGCCTTCCTCCTGGGCCTGATCGGCGGCCACGTCCCCGACCAGATCATGACCGGCGCCGACCAGGAGGACTGGGAGCGGATCGCCGCGCGCGAGGTCGAGGACCTGCTCACCCAGGGTTACGTGGAGGCCGCGGCACAGCGGCTGTCCGAGCGGCGGCCGTGGACACCGTGCAGCAGGCTCCACGCGCTGCTCGCGGAGACCCTCGCCCGCTCGGGGCGGAGCGCGGAGGCCCGCGACGGCGCCGAGCGCGCCGTGGGCGGGGCGGCGGAGGCGGGCTGCGCGGAGACCCAGCTCGAACTGCTCCAGCTGTCCGCGCGGCTCGCGCAGGACGCGGGCGACTTCGCCGACGCGGACCGGGACCTCCAGGAGGCCGAGGAGATCGCCGGCGGTCTCGGCCTGCGGTACGAGTCCCTGGGCGTCCTCGTCGCGCGGTCCCGGCTCGCGGCGCTGGCGGACGGCGACGCCGCTCCGGCGGAGGCGCGGCTCGCCCGGACCCTGCGCGGGATGCCCGACGCGGAGCTGGCCCGGCAGCCGTCCCTCGCCCGTACGGCGGCCGCCACGGCCTGCCGGGCGGACCCCCAGCTCCTGGAGCACACGCTGCGCCTCGTGGGGCTCCCGGCGGACGAGGACGCGGTCGTGGACGAGCTCGCCCACTGGATCGACACGACGATGACCGACGAGCCCCGGCTGCGCGAGCCGCTGGCCCGCATCCTGGACACGGCGGCGGGCGAGCCCCCGCGCGCGGAGCCGGGGACCGGGGGGACGGCCGCGCTCCGCATGGGCCGCGAGCGGATCGAGCGGGCGCTGCGCGAGGCACGGCGGCGCGGCACGCTGGACAGCGTCGCGCGCCAGGCGCTCACGCTCCGCGACGGCAGCGGGGACCTGCTCCTCGGCGTCGCCTCCGCCATGGACGCGGGCCCGGCCGCGCACGGCTCCACCCCGTACGAACCCGTCCCGTACGGACCCGGCGCGTACGAACCCTTCCCGGTCGAACCCGGCGCGTACGACCCTGCCCCGCACGCCCCCACGGCTCCCGGCCCGCACTCCCCTCCCTCGCCGTCCCCTCACCTGCCCCCGCCCCCAGCCCCGCCCGGCCACGCACTCCCCGACTCCGCGACGGGCTCGTGGGCGACTCCCCACATGGCCGCGCGCCCCCGGCGCGGGAGCGTCGGTCTGTGGACGCAGCCGCCGCCCGACGCCGCCGGGGCCGCGCTCCGCAAGGAGCCCTTCCTGCCCCAGGAGGAACTCGTCCGGGTCCGCAACGCCGCCATGGAGGCAGGACTCGCCGACCACCTACTGCGCCCCGCCCTCCTCAAGGGCATCCCGGCGCACTTCACTGCCACCCTCCAACGGCTGACCGGCCCCCTGCAACAGGTCCACGCCGACCTGAACGCGATGAACCAGGTCGAGCGCCTCATCGACGGCCTGGTGCCCCTGGAGATCTGGCTGCACAACGCCATCGAGCAGACCCACGATCAGGGCCCGCGCGCCGTCCTGCAGGGCGCGCTCGACACCGTGGCCCGGGAGATCACCGGCGAGGCGGTCCTGCCGGCGGACATGATGCCCGGGGAGTTCAAGGAGGAGATCGTCCTCCAGGACGACACCGTGCCGTACGAGTTCCTCCACGGCGGCATCCGGGCCGGCGCCTCCGTCGCCCTGCTGAGGATCCCGCCGTACGAGTCGGGGGCCCCGCTCCTCCCGTCGTACCCGCACGGCGGCACGGGGTGGATGGTCGCGCCCGGGCTGCTGATCACCAACCACCATGTGGTGATGGCGCGTTCGTGGGAGTCGGGCGTCCGGCCTTTCGTGAGCGACGAGGATCTGCGGCTCCAGGCGCTGATGTCCCGCTCCCGCTTCGACTTCGTCGAGAACGCGACGGCCTCGCCCGAGGTGACCGCCGGCGAACTCGTCGCCTGGAACGAGGCGCTGGACTACGCCATCGTGCGGCTCACCGCCGAGCAGGCGCCGCGGCCGACGCTGAAGGTCGCCACCCGGCCGCTGCTCGTCAGGGAGCGCCAGCGGGTACCGGTCAACATCATCCAGCACCCGGGTGGTCTGCCGAAGCGGGTCGCCCTGCGCAACAACCTGGTCTACCGGGCGGACGAGCGGGACATCCTGTACTTCACCGACACGCGCGGCGGCTCCTCCGGCTCGCCCGTGTGCCTCGACGACTGGACGGTGGTGGGCCTGCACCGCGGCACGCAGAAGGTGGACGAGGTCGAATTCCAGGGCGGGAAGACGAAGTTCGTGAACGTCGGCACCCAGATGAGCAGCATCATGGCCCATCTTCGGGAGGCCCGGCCGGAGTTGTACGACGAGATCGTGGCCGGCCAGTCGGGCCGGCCCGCCCCTGGGGGACGGACGCACGGGTAGCCGAGGTGAGTGACCATGCCGAACGGATCACGCAGCGGATCACGCAGCGGAGCGGGTACCGGATCGCCCGTCGCGACCGGCGTCGAGCAGGTCTTCGGGGACCTGCGGGAGGTCGCCGCCCGGGTCCGGGCGGATCTGGAGGCGGAGATCGCCGAGTCGTCGCTCGAACTGCCCGCCGACGTGGCGCCCGCGGTCGAGATCTCCCGCTTCGCCCGCGAGGAGCGGGCACGGGTCCTGGAAGCCGGGGTCAGCGGGCTGGAGAAGCTGGCGGCGCACCGCGAGGACGAGATCGACGAGGACGAGTCCTTCGGCGTGGAGGCGATCGTCCTCCTCCAGGGCCGACCCGCGATCCTGGTCCAGCGCCAGGACTTCGCGTCGCAGCGGGACGAGTGGGCGGTCCTCGACGGCCAACGGGCCGCCATCAGGGAGTCCTTGGCCCGGGTCGGGCGGGTCGAGGTCACCGGCCATCCCAGCCTGGACTGGATCGGCACGGCCTTTCTCGTCGGCCCGCGCACGGTGATGACGAATCGTCATGTCGCGGCGGAGTTCAGCCGATTCGAAGCGGACCGCGACAGCTGGACCTTCGCGTTCGGCATGTCGGCGCGGGTGGACCCGGCCGAGGAGCTTCCCGTCGACGGCGCCGGTGACCCTGCCGCGGCTGCGTCCTCCGCCCCGTACGAGATCACGGAGATCATCGGCGTCCACCCGGACGTCGACATGGCCCTGCTGCGGATCGAGCCCGCGGCCTCCGACGGGCTGCCGACCCCGCTCGCGGTCGCCGCGGACGCCCCCGCGAGCGTCCCGGGCCGCCCGGTGTACGTGGTCGGCTACCCGGCCTGGGACGGCCGGCGCAACGAGCCCGAGTCGATGCGCCGGATCTTCATGGACGTGTACAACGTGAAACGGCTCCAGCCGGGCGCGGCCACCGAGTTCACCCCCGGCAGCCTGGTGATGAAGCACGACTGCTCGACGCTGGGCGGCAACAGCGGCTCCCCGGTCTTCGACCTCACCGACCACCGCGTCCTCGGCCTGCACTTCGGCGGCCGCTACCGCAGCGGGAACCTCGCGGTCCCGCTGTGGGAGCTGGTCGACGACCCCCTGCTCGCCCGGGCGGACGTCAACTGGGTCTAGGGAGTGCCTTGTCGATCGGGCCGGGCGCGTGGCGTGATCGGCGAGACACCCGTTAGAGCACGCCCTCCATCACGGCGAACGCACCCCTGGCGACGGTCCCGTCCGGCCGAGTCCACTCGGCGGTGACGCCACCGAGCCCGGAAACACCGTCCGAGCCGCCCGAGCCGTCCGAGCGCAGCACGCGCCGTACACGCAGGGCCAGTCGGCCGGTCTCGTCGCCGGGCGTCCGTACCACCACCTCGGTGTGGTCGGCGCCTTCCGTGACCCGTACGAGTTCCACGTCGCCGCCCGTTCCCTCCGCGCCGCCCCCGGCGAAGGAGGCGGAGACGGTGAGGTCGGGCGTGTCGTTCACGGACTGGTCCTGCGCCACCGCGCGACCCCGCAGCAGGGCGTACAACTGCCCGACGAGAACGGGGTCGTGGGCTCCGTCGTAGATCCAGCGGGTCCCCAGGACACCGTGCTCGGACGTGCCGATGAGGGCGTGGGCGGCGCCCTCCAGCGGTGCCCCGCGGTAGGTCATGGGCACCAGGTAGGCGGCAGCCCCCTCCTCCGCCCCGTCGGTCACCACCATGAACTCGATCCCCACCTCGCCGGACGGGTCGTCGAGCCGGAACCCTCCGGCCCTGGCCGGGCTCGGCCCGCCCTCCCGACCGGCGTACCAGTCACGGGTGGGCAGCCACGAGGCGAGCAGCTCCATCTTGGTGGGCTGCATCGTGGTGTGGTGGATGACGGCCATCGTGCGACTCTTCCCCTCGACCGGGCGAACTCACGGACCAACGGAACCTAACAGACGGTTGCCGGGTCGCCGTGCGGGGCCACTCGGCCGGACCTAGCCTGGGAGATGGAGTGTCGTCCCCGGCTGCCAGGAGGCCTGACGGCCCGGGCGGTCAGCGGTAGTACCCCTCCACGACGGCCCGTACCTCGTCGAGCAGCGCGGGGCCGTCCTGCGGTACGGGCGGCTTGCCGCTGCCCGGCCTGATGTCCAGGAGCTGTTCGCCGGAGAGGGCGAACACCACGCGCCGCAGCCCCGCCAGCCGGATGACGGGCTCGCACATCCCGCAGGGCTCGCAGCTGGTGTACATCGTGGTCTGCGCCGCCGTGGCCGCGTCCAGCTCCCTCGCGGCCCAGCGCGCCAGCTTCAGTTCCGGGTGCGCGGTGATGTCGTGGTCGGTGAGGGTCGTGTTGTACTCCTCCGCCAGCACCGTCCCGTCCGGTGCCGCGAGCAGCGAGCCGAAGGGCGGGTCGCCGCCGTCCTTCGCCTTGGCCGCGAGCGCGATGGCCCGGCGGAGGAGGGTGTGGTCGTCGTGAGTGATCATGCGAGGGCTCCGTTCAGTAGGGGGACAGCGGTCAGTCGAGGGCGGGGGTCCGTCGTGGGGCCGGGGGTCAGTCGTGGGCCGGGAGTCAGTCGTGGGACAGGGGTCAGTCGTGGGACAGGTTCAGGGCCCCGGCCACGGCGGTGAGTGCCTGCCAGGCCTTTTCCGGGTGGTGCGTCTCGCTCGGGTTCCCCGCGTACGGGTCGAGGACGACGGACTCGGCACCCAGCTGCCGCAGTCGGTCGAGGTCGTCGAGGATCTGGTCGATCGTGCCGTGTCCCGCGAGCCGGTCCTCGCCGGTCACCGGCGCCGCGGTGACCTGGAGGGCGATCCGCGGAGCCAGCCCCGGCACGGGGAGCCCCAGTTCGTCCGCGGCGGCCTTCAGCCGGTCGGCGCCCTCACGCAGCCACGGCAGGGTGGGGCGCAGCGGGTGCCAGGCGTCCCCGAGCCGTACGGCACGCCGCATCCCCGCGTCGCTGTTGCCGCCGACCCACACCGGAATCCTCCTCTCCCCGTAGTCCGCGGTGTTCGCCCACGCCTCCCGGACGCCCCGCAGGTGCTCGTCGGTGAGCCGGCCACGGCGCTCGAAGGGGATGCCGAGGGCGGCGAACTCCTGTCGCGCCCAGCCGACGCCCACGCCGAGGACCAGTCGTCCGCCGCTCAGCTGGTCGAGGTTGGCCGCCATCCGGGCGGTGAGCAGTGGGTGCCGGTAGGGCGCGATGAGCACGGTCGTGCCGAGCCGGACGCGGGTGGTGAGGCCGGCCAGCCAGGAGAGGGTGGTGAACGGCTCGTAGAAGGGTGCCGGATAGCGCTCGGCGACGTCGGGTGTGACGGCGATGTGGTCCGAGACCATCAGGAGGTCGAAACCCAGGCCCTCCACGGTCCGGGCCCAGTTCCGCAGGACTCCGGGGTCGGTGCCGGGTCCGAAGTTGAGGATGTTGACTCCGATCTTCACGAGAACGAGGCTAGTCAGGGGGCAGGGTCCCGCAGAAGGGATTCCCGCCTGTTCCGAGGCCCTTCGACCGTGGATCCGCCGGTAATCTGGCCGGATGACCGAGACCATCGACGCGACGGACTGGGCGATCCTGAGGGAAGTCCAGAAGGACGGCCGGATCGCGTACACGGAGTTGGCGCGGCGGGTGAACCTGAGCGCGTCGGCGACGAAGGAGCGGGTGCGGCGCCTGGAGGACGCCGAGGTGATCACGGGGTTCCGGGCGGAGGTGGACCTGGAGCGGACCGGCTATCCGGTGCTCGCGGTGGTCCGGCTGAAGTACCCGGGGACACGGCACGAGCCGTTGCGCCGGCTGCTCGGTGAGCGCCCGGAGTACCTGGAGTGTCTGCGTACCACCGGGGACGACTGCTACGTCCTGAAGGTGGCGGCCACGTCGATGTCCCATCTGGAGGAGCTCGTCGACGCGCTGGCCCGGTTCGGGAGTACGACCACGAACCTCGTCCTCAGCCGGACGCTGCCGTTGCGGGGACCGGCCGAGCCGCGAACGGAGGCGCGCGCGGCGGGCTGAGATCCGGTGGGGGCGTGCGATACCAGCCGTGCGCCCTCAGGGTCCGACCGCGCGCTCCGGCGAACGGGGCAACGGGCACTGGGGGCTTCCCGACCAAGATCAATAGCCTGACGTCCGGCGCGTGACCTCGCGTCTTTCGGACAGAGAAGGCAAGCGACTCCCGTGAAACTTCCGATGTTGCAGCGCATGGCCTGGCTCACCGCGGCGATCGCGCTGCTGACGACGCTCGGCTCCGCCCCGGCAGGCGCCGCCGGAGAATGGCAGAAGGTCGGTGCCGACGCCCGCAGCGGTGTCAGCGGTCTCGCGTACGAGGGCCGCACCGAGGACGGAACCGGAGTGCGCGTCCTGGCCGTGCACGACAACAAGCGGTCCGGCCTGCAGCGGCTTTCCCGGATCACCCACCGGAACGGCTCCGACACCGTCTCCCCGCTCACCTGGGACGGGCCGGAGCCGGTCGACCTGGAAGCCGTCGAGGCCATCCCGGGGATGCCGGGCGAGTACCTGGCGCTCACCAGCCGGGGCATCCTCTTCCGTCTGAAGGTCTCCGGCTCCACGGCGACGGTCGTCGACTACACGCCGCTGCCGGCGATCGGCGAGGGCGACGACTTCGAGAGCTTCGCGCTCGTCGCGCAGAACGGGAAGCTCGCCGCCCTGTGGGCGGACCGGGGCGCGGGACCCGACCGTCCCGCCACCCTGTACGCGGCGCCCCTGACGTTCGCCGCATGGGGGCAGCCGCTGTTCGGCGCGGTGACGAACCGGACCTACCGGTCGACGTACCCGGACGACGCCGGCACGCGGCACATCTCCGACATCGCGGTGACCGCCGCCGGCCGGCTCGTCGTGGGTTCGGCGGCGGACGCCGGTGACGACGGCCCGTTCGACTCCGCGGTGAGCGACGTCGGCCGGGTGACGATCTCGGCGACGGGCCGGGTCCGGGTCACGCTCGCGGCCTCCCCGACGGTGCTCGGGACGTACCCCCAGTACAAGATCGAGGCGGTGGAGTGCCTGCCCGACTCCACGGACACCCTGCTGGGCACGGACGACGAGAACCTCGGCGGCTCCGTGCGGACCGCGTCCCTCTGCGGCGCCTGAGCCTGAGGTGACACGACGGGCTCCGGGGCCCGGTGGGGGCCGCCTCCTTGGAGAACCTGGTCGCGGCGGCCCGCACCGTCCGGGCGGAACTCCCCACCCCCTGACCGCGCCGTAGCGACGGGGAATCCTCGTGCCCCTCGCCCGAGCGACGGGGAATCCTCGTGCCCCCCGCCCGAGCGGCGGGGGCAAGCGCATTACGGGGAGACCGTGGCGGCCGGGGGTGTCCAGCGGCGGGTGCGGGCCGGGGCGGCCGAGAGGCCGTACTCCTTCCTGAGGTGTTCGGGGATGGCGTAGTGCATGACGCGTCCGCGGGTGAGGGAGGACAGTTCGAGGACGGTGGTGAGGTGGCCCAGGCGGTCCAGGGCCCAGGCGCCGAGCGGGGAGCGGTCCTCGATGGTCTCCAGGACGCCGAGGAGGTGGGGGACGGACTTGACGAGGGTGTCCCAGCGGGTGCGGGGGACGTCCAGCCAGTCGGCGCAGGTGTCGCCGACGAGGTAGCGGATGAGTGCGGAGACGACCGGGTCGAAGAGGGTGCCGGGCACGACCTCCTCGTAGAGGTCGATCAGCTGCCGGGTGAGATGGGACCCCTCCGGGGAGGGTCCCATGTAGCGGATCATGTACTGGTCGAGGAAGCGGCGGGCCTCGTCGAGGGTCTCGGGGACGGCGTCCTGGTCGACGCCCAGCATCGCACCGACCACGCGCCAGGCGTAGTAGTAGGCGTCCGCGCCCTCGGAGGTCATGTGGATGCCGAGGCGATGCAGGCTGTCGAGGACGAGCATCGAGAAGAACATCTGCCCGCCGATCATGTCCTCCTGACAGATCGGCACCCCCAACGCCTCGGTGTCCCACAGGTTTTCACGGGTGAGGTGATGGCGGATGGAGGCGTGCAGCAGGCGGACCTTCTGCGCGGCGGGGATGAAGCGACTGCCCGCCTCGAAGGCGTCGGGACGCATCAGGTAGACGGTGAACTGGCCTGTCTCCGCCATGCGCGTGGACGGGTAACTCAGACCGTGTGTCGTCGACAGCAGCTTCGCCACGTGCGGCACGAGGTAGCAGGCGGGCATGGCGGCGAAGGACAGCGCGGTGGAGATGTGCACGTTGTTGTCGATGAAGAACAGCCGGGCCCTCTCCATCTCCCCCCAGTCCACCCAGGCCGGCGGGGCGCTCGTGACCCGGAGGTACTCCCGGGCGACGTCGGGCAGCCCGTCCGGCAGCGGGGCGCCGACGGTGGAGACGTACCGCATCAGGGTGTTGAACGTACCGACCTCGCCGCGCTCGAAGAGCGCGGCGACCGTGGCGTCGGCGAGTTCGTCGCCGGTCTTCCGCAGGGCGTCCGTCGACGCCTCGGTCCGGGTCATGGCAGGGCTCCTTGTTCTCCGTGTCGTCCGTCCGTGCCGTCCGTGTCGTCCGTGTCGTCCGTCAGGAACGGCGGGCCGCCGCCGAGTGCGCCAGGGTGGTGAGCGCGGCGGCGGGCTGCGCGGGCAGGTTCAGCCCGTCCAGGGCGCGGAGGGCCTCCTCGACCCGCGCGGTGATCATGGCCTCGACCCGTTCGGGTGCCCTCAGCCGCCGCATGACCGCGCGTACGGCCTCCAGGGCGTCGGGTTCGTCCGGCCGGCCGAGCAGGTCGCGCAGCCGCCCGCGATCGCCGTCCCCGGCGAGCCGCCAGGTCTCCGCGAGGAGGGCGGTGGGCCGCCGGCCGTGTACGTCGTCGGCACCGGCCTTTCCGGTGACCTCCGGGTCTCCGAACAGGCCGAGCAGATCGTCCCGCAGCTGGAACGCCTCTCCGAGCGGAAGTCCGTACGCGGAGTAGCCCTCGCGCAGCCGCCGCCCTGCCCCGGCCAGGGCGCCGCCGATCAACAGGGGCTGTTCGACCGTGTACTTGGCGGTCTTGTAGCGGATCACCTTCAGTGCCGCCGCCGTGTCCGGGGCGGCGCCGGTGTGCAGGATCTCCAGGCACTCGCCCGCGATCAGGTCCCGGGCCAGGGCCGCCCAGAGCGGGCGGGCCCGGCCGAGGTAGGCGGCCGGCAGCCCGCTGGTGACGAACAGCTGGCCGGCGAGCGACACGAGCAGGTCCCCGACGAGCATGGCCAGCGCCCGGGCACCCGCGGCGGGCCGCGGGTGGTGCTCCACCGCGCCGCGCAGGGCCACGTGCGCGGTGGGCCGACCGTGCCGCAGCGGACTGTCGTCGATCAGGTCGTCGTGCACGATCGCGGCCGCGTGCACGATCTCCATCGAGGCCGCCGCCCGCAGCAGCGGTTCGCTGTCGGGCTGCCCCACCGCGCGCCAGCCCCAGTAACAGAACGCCGCCCGCAGCCGCTTGCCGTCCGCGACCGCCGCCTCCAGCTGCCCGGCCAGCGGGCCCAGCGCGGGATCGACCTCGGACAACAGGTCGGCCTCCTCGGCGACGTACCGCCGGAGTACGTCGTCGACGCGCGCCTTGAACGCGGCGGGATCCCAGCGGTCAGACGTCATCGTCGGCCCGCCGGGCCAGCACGTGCCGGGCGAGAACCTCCAGGTGGGCCGGTGGCGGTGACGCGTACCTGTCGAGCACGAGGCGCCCGCGCGCCGCCAGATCCCGCTCGGCCTCCGCCGCCACCTCGGCGGCGTCCGATCGCCTCAACAGGCCCCGGACGGCCCCGAGTCCCGAACTCAGCGTACTCACCGCCAGGTCCGCGAGCCCCGCCGCCAGCAACACCGCCCGCTCGTCCAGGCCCGCCTGGGATCCCGACTCCCGCGTCATACCGTGCCCCCACCCGCGGCACGCCCAGGACCCCGTGCCCCGGCCGCGCTCTCGCCGCCACTTCTCCCCCAGCGTCCCGCCCGCCCGGGGAACGGCGCAGGTGAACTCACCAACGAGTGATCACCTCGCTGGAGCGTACGAGTGCTCACGCACGCGCGCGGTTCCAGTGCATCCGGGACCACGGCAGGACCAGCTCGCTCCGGTCGGTCACGTCGCGCGGGGCGAGGCCCGCGACAGGCACCGCCTCACGGTGCCGTGCGTAGACGGTGTCGACATAGCGGTGGCCGGTGTCGGCGGCGATGAAGAGGACCGTCCGCCCGGGAGTGCGCTCGCGTTCGTGGCGGGCGGCGAGATAGCCGGCGCCGGTCGAGAGCCCCGCGAAGACCGCGTGCCGGCGCAGCAGGTCGACGCTGCCGGCCAGTGCCGCGTCGAAGGAGATCCAGTGCAGGGTGTCGTACAGCTCGTGCGAGACGTTCCCGAAGGGGATGGAGCTGCCGATGCCGGCGATGATGATCTCGGGATCGGAGACGTGCTCGGCGCCGAACGTGACGCTGCCGTACGGCTGGACGCCGACCAGTTCGACGTCGGCCGGCCCGTCGTCCGGCACGCGCAGGTAGCGGGCCAGGGCACCGGTCGACGCACCCGAGCCGACCCCGCCGACGACGGTGAGCCCGGCCGCTCCGGTCGCCTCCCGGACCCGGTCGGCGATCGCGCGGTAGCCGAGGTAGTGGATGTCATCGTGGTACTGCCGCATCCAGTGGTACTCGGGGTGCTCGGCGAGGATCTCGTGGATCCGCTCGACGCGCCGCTTCTGGTCGAGCTTGAGATCGCTGCACGACTCCATCTGCTCCAACGTCGCTCCGAGGATGGCGAGTTGGGTGCGCAGCGTGTGATCCACCGTGGACGAACCGACGATGTGACAGCGCATGCCGTACCGATGGCAGGCCAGGGCGAGGGCGTAGGCGTAGATGCCGCTGGAGCTGTCCAGGAGGGTGTCTCCGCGCCGTACGACTCCGGTGTCCAGGAGGTGGCGTACCGCCGCCAGGGCGGAGACCACCTTCATCGTCTCAAAACGCAGGCAGACGAGCCGGTCGTCGAGACGTATCAGGTCCGGCCGGCCGATCGACTCCGCGATGTGCTGGTCCATTCCCAGGCTCCTTGGTGGTGGTGACGGTCGTGAAGGTCCGAGTGGCGGGGATGCCGTGGGCGTCCAGGGCACGCAGGCAGCCGCGGACGCGGTGCCGCACCCCCGGCGCGGCCGGGTCGAAGAGCACGCCCGCCACCGCGCCGCTGTGCGCGATCTGCACGCCCGCCGCCCCGACCCGGCGGGCGATGTCGGTCAGGGCGTCGAACTCCGGGTGTCCGAGCACTTGTTGGCCGCGCCGCGCGCTGGCGGTGGCGACCTGCCCGAGCAGTCCGACGTCGCCGGTGGCCACGGCACGGCGCAGCCGCGCGCGCAGCAGCTCGAAGTCCCGTACGTCGCCGGCGTCGAGCTCGTGCGCGGGGAGGGCGAGTGTGTCCACGGGCGCTCCACCGCCCAGCACGCAGCCCACCACGACCAGCGGCGGCAGGGAGGGGCCGAGGGCTTCCAGGACGCGGCCCTCCCGCTGGGCGAAGAGCACGGGACCGCCGTCCAACATCAGCGGATCGCAGGCCAGCTCGGCGCGGACCGCCAGCCGGGCGACGGTCTCGGGCGTCAGGCACAGGCCGTACGAGTCCGCGACCGCGCGTACGGCGGCGATCACGTCGCTGGTCGAGCTGCCCATGCCCAGTCCCACCGGTATGTCGCCGGTGAGGCGCAACTCCCCTCCACAGGGCGGCTGTCCGGCCCGCTCGGCGCACGCGGACACGGCGAGCGCCGCGGCGTGCGCGGCCTTCCTCCGGCCGGCGGGGAGGACGGTGAGCGCCTCGGCCGGCGTGCCGGGGACGCGGACGAACTCGGCTCCGCTGCCGGGGCCGGCCACGGGGAGGGTGACCAGTCCGGCGCACCGGCGCCCGTCGCCGTCGAGGAAGACCCCTTGGAGGATCTCGCCGTGGTGACAGGGCGCGTAACCGGTGCCGGTGCTGATGCCGGTGCGCGTGTCGGCGTCCGTGGAGAGGGCCGGGCGGGCGGCGGGGATCACGCGCCGCCCACCGTCCGGTAGCGGTACAGGACCGTCTCCTCGGCGCTGAACTGGGAGAAGGGGAAGGGCTCCGCGGAGAGCGCGGTGACGCCGGAGCCGAGGAACGCGCGGGCGACGGCGCTGCCGGTCTGCGCGTAGACGACCAGCGGGATGCCGCGGGAGCGGCAGCGGTCGAGGATCGTGTCGAACGAGCCGTTGCTCAGGGTCATTCCGGTGGCGACGACGGCCTGGGCCCGGTCCAGCACCTCGTGCATGTCGGCGGTGACGGGGTCGCCCCACTGCGTGGTCCTGAGGTTGAGGTCGCAGGGCAGCGGTCGGCCGCCGCGCGCGCGGATCGCCGCGACGAGCGGATTGACGACGCCGATGAGACCCACCTCGGCGCCCTCCTCGATGTCCAGCAGGCCGGCGATGGCCGCGTCGCGTGCCTTCGCGCGGACTTCCGGGGTTCCGGTGGGGAGGGTGACCGGCTCGGCTTCGCCCGCCGCGCCGGCCGCCCGGTGCGGTCGGACCTCGGAGAGGTACGCGTCGAGGGCGGCGATCCGCAGCGGACGCGGAGCGTCTCGCAGGAGCACGTCGAGCGGGGCGCCGGAGGAGTCGCGGCAGATCGACGGGTCGATCTCGCCGGCCTCGAAGGCGCAGCCGCCGAACGAACCGCCGAGGCGGACGAGGACGTACTGGTTGAGATAGGTGGTGTCGCCGCCGGCCAGGCGGGTGCCGTGGTGGATCCAGAACACGCTGGTCGCGACGAGCTCGAAGGGAAGCGGGCCGTGCGCACCGGCCAGGACGGCCTCGACGAGGCCGTCGACGGACGTCGCGGCGGAAGGGGTCGGAGTGGTGGAGGAGGTGGGGATCGTCTGGGTCATGGCTTTCCTTTTCACAGGGCGGGTTGGGGTGCACGTGCCGCGCCACCGAGCGGCCCCCGGTACGTCACGTGGGGATGTCCCAAGGCGTCGGCGGTGAGTTCGGCGTCCACCTCGAAGACTTCGGCGAGCCGGTCGGCGGTCAGCACGGCGGGGGGCGGGCCGGAGGCGATCAGCCGGCCGTGGTGCAGGAGCAGCAGCCGGTCGCAGTACCGGGCGGCGAGCGACAGGTCGTGCAGCGCGACCAGGACCGTCCGGCCGGTGCCGGACAGCAGCTCCATGAGTTCCAACTGGTGTTTCACGTCCAGGTGGTTGGTGGGTTCGTCGAGCAGCAGCGCGTACGGCTGCTGGGCGAGCGCGCGGGCGATGTGGGCGCGCTGCCGTTCGCCGCCCGACAGCGCTTTCCAGGAGCGGTCGGCGAGCGCGGTCAGGCCGAGCCGTTCGAGGGCGGCGGCCACCACGGCCCGGTCGGTGGCGTCCGGACCGCGCCAGCGGTCCCGGAACGGGGTCCGCCCCAGGCCCACGACGTCGCCGACCCGCAGGTCGCTGTCCGCGCCCGAGTCCTGTTCGACGAAGGCGACATGGCGGGCGACGCGACGCGCGCTCCAGTGCCGTACGGACTCCCCGTCGTAGCGGACCTCGCCCGCGTCGGGGGCCCGGAGGCCGGCCAGGCAGCGCAGCAGTGACGACTTGCCGGAGCCGTTCGGGCCGAGCAGTCCCACGGTCTCGCCGGGGGCGATGTCCACGCTGACGTCACGGACGACGCGCGTGCCGGCCACCGACCAGCTGAGTGCTTCGGCGGTGATCCTCACAGTTCCCCCTTCCTGCGCAGGACGAGGAGGAAGAGCGGTACGCCGAGGAGAGCGGTGATGACACCCACCGGAACCTCGCGGGGCGCGAAGGCGATTCGCGCCAGCGCGTCCGTCCAGACCAGGAAAACCGCTCCGGCGAGCGCCGCGTAGGGCAGCAGGACCCGGTGCAGCGGCCCGACCAGGAACCGCACCCCGTGCGGGACGATCAGCCCGACGAAGCCGATGGCTCCGACGGTGGCCACCGCCACGGCGGTCAGCACGGCCGTGACCACGAGGAGCACCATCCGGGTGTGCCGTACGCCGATCCCCAGGGAGGCCGCGGTGTCGGTGCCGAAGGAGAGCCCGTCGAGGGCGGTGGAGCAGAACCACGCGACCGCGAGACCCAGCGGGGTGACGATCGCGCAGACCACGACGGTGTTCCAGCGGGCCGGCGCCATCGAGCCCAGCAGCCAGTGGGTGACGGCCCGTGTGGTGTCCGCGTCCGCCGAGGCCATGAGGACGAGCGAGGTCAGGGCGGTGAACAGCTGGCCGACGACCACGCCGGTGAGGACGATGCGGCCGGAGTCGAGCCCGCTGCGCCGTAGCAGCAGCAGGAGCATGGCGAAGGACAGCAGGGCGCCGACGAGCGCGCCCCCGGTGACCCCGAGCGCGCTCGCGCCCAGCCCGGTCAGAGGCAGGACGACGACGATGACGGCTCCCGTCGACGCGCCGGAGGAGACGCCGAGCAGGTAGGGGTCGGCGAGCGCGTTGCGGGTGACGGCCTGGAGCACGGCACCGCAGACGGCGAGGGAGGCGCCGACGAGGGCGGCCATCAGCACGCGCGGCAGACGCAGGTCCCAGACGAGGGAGTCCACGAGCGGGGGCAACGGGTCGACGTCCAGGCCGAGATGGGTGCCGAGGACGCGTCCGAGGCCGGTCCAGCTCACGTCGGCGGTGCCGATGCGCACGGCAGCGGCCACCGAGCCCGCGAGAAGGCCCAGGGCGAGAAGGAAGAGCACCACCCGGGCCGCTGCAGGCCGACGGCCGGCGACGGGCCGGCGGGCGGTGACGGGGCCGCCCCCGTCACCACCCGTCCGCGAGCCGCGGGCCGCCGGCAGCAGGAGATCCGTCGTTCCGCCCCGGCCGACCGGGTCAGCGGGCATACCCGAGGTCCTTCATGCCGTCCGCGAGCAGTCCCAGGGCGTGCACCGAGCGCACGGAGGGGTCCAGCTCGATGCCCGGCACTTCGAGGATCTTGTCGTCGCGGACCGCCGCCAGCTCGGAGATCACCGGGTGTCCGGTCATCGAGGCGCGCTTCTCGGCGGCGCTGTCGCCCGGCCGGCCGCGCTCGGACAGGTCGCCGATCACGATGAAGTCCGGGTCGCGCCGGGCGACTTCCTCCCAGGAGACCTCCGGCCAGTCCTCGTCCACGTCGTCGAAGGCGTTCTTCGCGCCGACGATCCGGCTCATCTCGCTGGGCAGACCGGTCCCGCCCGCCACGTACGGCATGCCGTTGAAGACGGAGTAGAGGTAGACGACGGTCGGCCGGTCCGCGCCCTGGGGGACCTTGGAGGCGTTCGCCCCGGCCTTGGCGACGGTGGCCCGCTGGTCGGCGGCGAGCCGACCGGCCCGCTCCTCGGCTCCGAAGACCTTGCCGAGGTTCTCGTAGTCGGAGAAGAGCAGTTCGAAGGGGGTCTTGCCGGCCGCGTTCTGCTGCGGGCAGTCCACGGCGCTGACGAAGGTGGGGACCTTGAGGGCGTCCAGCTCCTCGCGGGTGCCGGCCCGGTCCTTGGTGAACAGGTCCGCGGACCCGGCGACGACGAAGTCGGGTGTGGCGGCGCGCAGTTGCTCGCCCGTGGCGATCTTCGGTGCGATGACCGGGATCTCGGCGTACGCCGCCGCGTACCGGGCCGGGATCTTCGTCTTGAGGTTGGCCGTTCCCGCCATCCGGTCCTGGAGTCCGAGTGCGAGCAGGGTCTCGGTCGAGGTCTGGTCCAGGGCGACGGCGCGCTTCGGCGTGCCGGCGAAGGACACCTGACGGCCGCAGCTGGTGACGGCGTCCGCGGCGACGGAGGGCCGGTCGGCGGAGTTGGCGCCCGGCGCGGAGCCGTCGCCGCCCGCCGTGGAGCAGCCCACGGTGGCGAGGAGGACGGTCAGGGCGATGCCGAGGCGGGCGGGGTGGCGCATGGGATCTCCGGTCTGCGGGGGGCCTGGACTCAGGCATGGGTGTTGTCGTGCACCGGGCAGGAGTGCCGCGTTCGAAGGGTACTGTAATGGTATTCATTTTCATTAACTACTCCGGGGGTCCGATCCCCCACCCCATCCATCGTCCCCAAGGAGCACTCACACCGTGGCGACCACACCCCCGACCACAGCGGCCAAGTCCGATACCCCACACCCGCGTTCGATCCTCCGCGACATCGCGTTCCTGCGCCTGTGGGCGGGCACCACCGCCTCCGGGCTCGCGACCTGGGCCCTGCCCTTCGTCCTCGGACTCGCCGTGCTGCACCGCGACCTCGGCGCCGCAGGCCTCGGCCTGGTCCTCGCCGCGCGCACCGCCGGCTTCCTCGTCGCCGTCGCCGTCGGCGGCGTGCTCGCCGACCGGCACTCCCGCCGCGCGGTCGTGTTCTGGTCGGCCCTCGCCGCCGCGGCCGCCGCGCCCCTCCTCGCCGCCGGACTCGGCGGCTCGCTCGCGCTGATGACGGCAGCCGCCGCCCTCGCGGGCGCCGGACAGGGCGCCTGCCGCCCGGCGTTCCAGGCGCTCACCGCCGAGACCGTCGACCCCGAGCGCCGCCAACAGGCCAACGCCGCCATGACCATGGCCGTACGCGGTTCCACCCTCGCCGGCCCCACCCTGACCGCGCTGCTCGCGGCCTTCCTCGATGTCCGGACGCTGCTGCTCGGCATCGGCCTGCTCTGGCTGGTCGCCGCGCTCGTCCCGGGCAAGGGTGCCGCCACCGCGGCGGACCCGGCCGCCGTACCGGACCCTGCCGCCGTACCGGACCCGACCGCGGAGCCCGCGCCGCGCGCCGGTTTCCGCGCCGAGTTCCTGGAGGGCATACGCGAGGCGCGGCGCCACCCGTGGTTCCTCGCCGGCCTCGCCGGCCTCGTCGCGGTCATCGCCCTCGGCTACTCCGCCACGAGCGTCGCGCTGCCCCTGATCAGCAGGGACCGCTACGGCACCCAGTGGGTGCTGGCCGCGGCCATGACCGCGTACACCGTGGGCGCGCTCGCGGGTGCCCTGGTCATCGCCCGTTGGCGCCCGCGCTCCCAGGGCTGGGCCGCCTTCGCCGGGCTGGCCGCCTACGGCGTCGCGCCGCTGAGCCTGATGCTGCCCGTGCACCCGCTCGTCGTGGTCGCCGCGTACGCCGTCGCCGGAATCGGGATCGAGCTGTTCAATGTGCCCTGGTTCACGGCCACCCAGCGGGAGGTCGCCCCGGACAAGCTGGCCCGCGTCTCCTCGCTGGACTTCCTCGTGTCCTACGGCCTCGCGCCGGTCGGCCTGGCCCTGATCGCCCCGGCGATCGACGCTTTCGGGGTCACGCCTGTACTCGGCGCGTGCGCCGCCGCCTGCTTCCTCGTACCGGCAGCGGCGGCGCTGACACCCACGGCCCGCCACTTCGCCCGCACGGCCCCGGCCCCGGCCCCGGCCCCGGCGAAGACGGCCTGACGGCGGGCGGCGAACGGAGACCGTGTCGGACCCCTCCGATACGGTCTCCGTTCGACGGCTCTCTCGAGTCGGGACGACGACACACGGGGACAAGGATGACTATTCACCGTCCGGGACTGCCCGGGGACCTTCCGAAGGGCGAGGTCCTGTGGGCCCGGTGGGCGCTGCTCGCCTCGATGAGCGCGACCACCGAGGAAGAGGGTCGCCCGAGCGGCCACCGCACCGGTCGCTGGATCGACGACGAGGGCCTCCACCACGACGACGCCGGCTGCACCTGGTGGACCATGTCCCGGATGGGCGAGGGCCGGTTCGTGCTCTACGGCGAGGACGAGGCGAGCGGCGTCAAGTGGCACGAACCGCCGATCGACATGCTGGCGGGCGGCCCGGACTGGCTTCCGTACGACGAACTGCACGACCGGCTCAAGGGCTACGAGCTGGGCTGCGTCTACTGGTACGAGAACGGGTCCTGGGCTCGCGCGCCGTACCCCGACGACCTCGGCGACGACGGCCTGGACTGCGGCATGAGCGACTTCGTCGACCGGGACCGCACGCTGCGCGAACTGTCCGACCACATCGACGGCGCCACCGACGGGCCGAGCGCGGACGCTCTCCTGGCCGAAGCCGAGGCGCATCGGCTGAAGCCGGGTCCGCTGCTGGATCGGCTGCGCCCCACCAACCCGGACGGCGATCCGCTGGACCTTCCGGCCGTCGCCAGGGCACTCACCCTCGCGGGCCTCACCGCCCCTCGGTGAACGACGTCGCGGGCCGAACCCCGCGGGCATAGCGTGGAGGACATCGCCGCACTGACGATCCGAACCCCCGGAGGCCCCCACATGTCCAAGATCCTTCTCGTGATGACCGGTGTCGACCACTGGACGCTCGCCGACGGCACCAAGCACCCCACCGGCTTCTGGGCCGAGGAGGCCGTCGCGCCGTACGAGGCGTTCAGGGCCGCCGGCCACGAGATCGTCGTGGCCACCCCCGGCGGCGTCGTCCCCACGGTCGACCGGGGCAGCCTCGCCCCCGAGGTCAACGGCGGCCAGGAGGGCGCCGACAAGATCGCCGCCACCCTCGCCTCCCTCGCCGAGATCAAGAACCCGATCACGCTGGAGGACGTGAACCTCGACGACTACGCGGCCGTCTTCTACCCCGGCGGCCACGGCCCCATGGAGGACCTCGCGGTCGACCCGACCTCGGGCCGGATCCTGATCGACGCCCTCGACTCGGGCAAGCCCCTCGCCGTCGTCTGCCACGGCCCCGCCGCACTGCTCGCCGCCACACGGGCCGACGGCACCAACGCCTTCGCCGGCTACAAGGTCGCCGCCTTCACCAACGCCGAGGAGGCCCAGGCCGGCCTCGCCGACAAGGCCAAGTGGCTCCTGGAGACCCGCCTCGTCGAGGCCGGCGTGGACGTACAGGTCGGCGAGCCGTGGGCGCCGAACATCGTCGTCGACCGCAACCTCGTCACCGGCCAGAACCCGTCCTCCTCCGCCCCACTCGCGGCCGAGGTGCTCAAGAAGCTCTAGCTCGGTGTCATCGGAGGCGACGAGCAGGTCCCATGCCAAACGGAGGCACTCTTACCATCCCGCCGATCTGGAGGTGCACGCCGTCGTGTCCTTCGCCGCCCGTGAACCTCGGATTCAGAGTGAACGCAATCGAGCGGAAGAGGCCTTGGAGGCGCACGCTGCCGTCGGAATCCGTGGGCTCGGTCGACCCTGGGGGTGGTTGGTACGCCTCGCCCATGACTTTGTTGGCGTCGACGATGAAGTCGGCGTCGCCGCTGAGCTTGATGACCCGCGTACCCACCGGGAGATCCAGAAACTCCATGGTCGAGGCGAACGATCCCAGATGAAGGACGGGATCCTTCACCTCGGCGTCGAAAGCGACTGTGAACGAACTCCCGCCCTTGAGACCCACGATTTCCACCAGGTCCGAGGCGGGGAGCGGCGGGGTGAACGCCGCCGTTCGAAAGCCCGGGAACGTCCCGTCGAGGAAAGCGGCGCCCAAGGGGGGCCGGTCCGTCGTCAGGTTGCCCTGCCCGGTGAGCGTCACCATCTGGCCACCCAGGGTTCCGACGGCCTCGGTCTTCTCATGGTTGATGAACGTCCAGTCGACGAACGCAAGCCGACGTGTCGCCATGTGTCTCGGCCTTCCTGACGATCTGGCTCATGTGCGCCAACGGGTTCGCCCGGAAGCTCCCGTTACGCGCCCCAAGACCGGCCCCACCGGGGCACGTGTGGCCTGGTCAATGACAGCGCTCGCGGCGCTGAACCTCTCAGGAAGGACGGCCTTGTCACATGGCCGGGGGCTCGCTGTCGGGGCATTTTTCAGATTAGCCGGATCTGAGATTCGCGGCTCGCGGGGCCGTACCCGGCCTGGGGTGATGCGGGGCGGGTGACGGGGACGCGAGTCGGCTCGACTTCTCCTCCGGGGTTGCCGGGTAGAGCAATTCGTTCCGCCGAACGGGTGGGAAGCCTCGGCCCTGGACGAGGCTGAAGTCACGGCTTTCATCGAGGCGATCAAAGGCGGCCGTCTGTTCGGCGTGATGCTCCTGACCCTTATCGCCGAGCGGCCCGCAGAGGTCTGCGGGACTCGCCGGGAGGAGGACGTCGACCTGTCCTTCACCAAGCGGGTCTACGTCAAAAGCCCTGCCTCACCGAAGTGAGACAGGGCTCTGATCTGCGACTACGAGGCGAACCTCTAGTCGGGACGACAGGATTTGAACCTGCGACCCCTTGACCCCCAGTCAAGTGCGCTACCAAGCTGCGCCACGTCCCGATGCCCGTCTGACCTGGGGTTTCCCCTGGCCGAACGCGCATGAGAACGATACCGCACTTTCGACGGTGGTCACGAACCCTTTCCGGCGCCCAGGCGGGGGCACACGCCGGGGGCGCGGCACTCACTCTCCGTAACGCTTCCGCGCGCCCCTCAGTGCGCCCGCGCGCCCGTGGCGAGGGCTCGTGGAGTGGGGAGGGCGGGGGCGAGGCCCGTGTTCTCGGGGCTGGAGCGGGGTGGGGCGGGTTCCGGAATGCCGCTCCTATGGTGACGAAGGGGCTCATGTGGACACCTCGGGGCCCTCATGGCCATATGCCCCTGGATCCGTTGCCGTTGGCATGTGGCAGAAAGATGCCCACGGGGAATGGACTCCGGATCGGCGGAAGAGGGCCAACACCACACGAAACACAGTCAGATTCAATCGTCAACAGCTCCTGTTTCGGACAAAAGTCGTGGCGATATTGCTCCGTCCCGGAAAGATCAACACCATGAAGAGGTCGGCCTGTTCGGGACGGGACCACTGCCGATGCACCACCTGCTCGATCGACTCGGGGAGCAGGCGTTTCGCAGGGGAGGACTCGAATGGACGGCTACTTCAGCAGTCGACTGCATCATCAGCTCAGGGAGACGGTCCGGGACTTCGCAGAGCGTGAGGTTCGGCCACGGATAGCCGAGATGGAAGCATCCCGGACAGTCCATCACGAGCTCTCCCGGCTCATCGCCGAGCAGGGCTGGCTAGGCGCGACAATCAGCCAGGAATACGGCGGTATGGGCGCCGGCCATCTCGCCAAGACGATCATCATCGAGGAGCTCTCCCGGGTCAGCGGCGCGATGGGCGCCATGGTCCAGGCCTCACAGCTGGGCACCGCCAAGATCGTCCACTTCGGCAGCGACGAGCAGCGCAAGACCTGGCTCCCGGCCGTCGCCGCCGGTGAGTGCCTGCCGACCATCGCGGTCACCGAGCCCGAGTCCGGCGGTCACGTCCTCGGCATGAGCGCCAGCGCGGTCCGCGACGGCGACGACTACATCCTCAACGGCAGCAAGGTCTTCGTCGGCAACAGCCACGTGGGCGATCTGCACGGTGTCGTGGTCAGGACCGGTCCCGGTTCGAAGGGACTCACGGCCTTCCTGGTCGAATCCGATCGCCCCGGGTTCAGGACCGGTCCGCAGCAGCCCGCCATGGGACTCCACGGCTTCAGCTTCGGCGAGCTGATCTTCGAGAACTGCCGCGTACCGGCCTCCAACCGCCTCGGCGACGAGGGCGACGGCCTCGCCGTCGCGTACTCCTCCAGCGTGCTGTACGGGCGGGCCAACCTCACCGCCGTCTCGCTCGGCATCCACCAGGCGATCCTGGAGGAGACCACCCGGTTCGCCTCCGAGCGCATCCGTTACGGCAAGCCGCTCCACGACCTGCCCACGGTGAAGCTGAAGCTGGGTCAGATGCAGTCCCGGCTGATGACGGCCCGGCTCGCCGCGTACCACGCCGTGCACCTGCTCGACCAGGGCATGTCCTGCGACGCCGAGCTGATGAACGCGAAGCTCGTCAACGTCGAGTCGGCGATCGACTCCGGACGCAACGCCATGGAGATCCATGCCGCCGCCGGCCTCTTCACGGACCGGGCGATCGAGCGGTACCTCCGGGACGCGCACCACATCTTCGCCCCGGCCGGCACCTCCGACATCCAGCTCCTGCGCCTGGCCGAGGTCGCCCTCGGCCAGGACAAGGGCAGTTGGTCCGAGCGGCTCTCCGAGCTGGTCCGTACCCCGGAGCTCGAACCGGTGCACGCCTGAGCGGGCACGGATACGGCCGGGGCCCCGGTACGGCGACACGCGCCGTACCGGGGCCCCGGCCGTCTTCCCCGCGGTTCCGGCGTCCGTCCCCGCGGTTCCGGGTGCTCAGAACATGCCGTCCTCGCGGCGGTGGATCTGCTCCACCAGCTCCGCCGCCATGGCCTTGATCGTCTCCAGTCCGGCGCGCCCCCACGGCCGGACGTCGGTGTCGACCACGCAGATCGTGCCCAGCGCGACACCAGTACGGTCGATCAGCGGCGCGCCCATGTAGGAGCGGATCCCGATCTCGTCGACTACCGGGTTCCCCGCGAAGCGCGGGTAGTCGCAGACGTCCTCCAGGACGAGCGCCTTGCGCCGTACCACCACGTGCGGGCAGTAGCCGTGGTCGCGGGCCATGTAGCGGCCGACGCCACCGGTGCTCGCCGCGGCCGCGCCCAGGTCGCTGCCCGAATGGGTGCCCTCGGGCGTGTGCAGCCCCGCGAAGAACTGCCGGTTCTCGTCGATGAAGTTGACCATCGAGAACGGCGCCCCGGTCACGTCGGCGAGACGGTGGGCGAACTCGTCGAACGCCGGGTCCGGCCGCTCCCCGAGCCCGAGTTCACGCAACCGCTGGACGCGCGCGGGCGCGTCCTTGTCGATGGGGGTCAGCAGGAGATGACCGGTCGGGTCGTAGGTCATGTCGTGGCTCCGAAGCTCGGCACGGCGGCCGGGATGGTGGTGAGGAGATGCTGGACGAGGGTCAGCAGGGTACGGATGCCGGAGCTGGAGATCCGGGCGTCGCAGACGACGACCGGCACCTCCGGCTTGAGGTCGAGCGCGGCCCGCACCTCGTCCGGCTCGTAGCGGTAGGCGCCGTCGAACTCGTTGACCGCCACGACGAAGCGGATGCCCCGCCGCTCGAAGAAGTCCACGGCGGAGAAACACTCCTGGAGCCTGCGGGTGTCGGCGAGGACGACCGCGCCCAGCGCGCCCTCGGAGAGCTCGTCCCACATGAACCAGAAGCGCTCCTGCCCGGGGGTGCCGAACAGGTAGAGCACATGGCGGTCGTCGAGCGTCATGCGCCCGAAGTCCATGGCCACGGTGGTCGTGGTCTTGGACTCCACGCCCTCCAGGCTGTCGGTGGCCGCGCTGACCGAGGTCAGCAGCTCCTCGGTGCTGAGCGGTTCGATCTCGCTGACCGCGCCCACGAAGGTCGTCTTGCCCACGCCGAACCCGCCCGCCACAAGGATCTTGAGAGCGGTGGGGAAGGGGTCGGTCGCGAAACTCTCGTGGCGCTCAGAGCCGTTGTCGTAGGCCATCGAGCACTGCCTCCAGCAAGGAACGGTCGGTTGGGTAGGCGTGGAACCGGGGGGCACGGGCGGTGAGTGCCCCACAGTCCACGAGGTCGGAGAGCAGGACCTTGGTGACGACGGCCGGCAGCCGTAAGTGCGCCGCGATCTCCGCCACCGAGGTGGGCCCGTCGCACAGCCCGAGTGCCAGGCTGTGTTCGGGGCCCATGTGGGCCTGCGGGATCGAGCCGGTCGCCATCACCATCGAAAGCAGGTCCAGCGCGGTGCTGGGCTTGGTCCGGCCGCCGCTCACGGTGTACGGCCGGATCAGCCGGCCTGCCGCGTCGTCGAGCCAGGGCCCTTCCTGATGGGACGTCATGTTCACTGCCCGATGCCACCTGCCGCACCGGCCGCCTGCCGGGCAGGCGTGACCAGGTATGGCCGGACGCTCTTGACGAGCATCGCCATCTCGTAGCCGAGTACGGCGGCGTCCGCCTCGCGTCCGGCGAGGACGGCCAGGCAGGTGCCCGAACCCGCGGTGGAGACGAACAGGAGCGTGGAGTCGAGCTCCACGACCACCTGGCGTACCTCGCCGCCGTCGCCGAACCGGGCGCCCGCGCTCCGGCCGAGCGAGTAGAGACCGGAGGCCAGGGCCGCCATGTGGTCGGCGGCGTCGGGGTCGAGGCCGTGGACGGATTTCACGAGGCCGTCGGAGGAGAGCAGAACGGCGTTGCGGGTGTACGGAACCCGCTGGACCAGTCCGCTCAGCAGCCAGTCGAGATCCGAGGAATGGCCGTTCGGCACATTGCTCGCCATGGTGCATCTACTCCTTGTGCGCGTCGCCTGGACGCAGCGGCTCGTGGGGGGCGGGCTGGGATTCGGCGAGGCCGATTCCGCGCTGGAAGGCGGCCATCAGACCGGGGTCGTGCAGGGCGTGCTCCTCGGGCCTGCGGGCCGCGGGCTCGTCGCGCAGCTGCGGGACGAGGTGCTCCTGCGCGCGCCGCTTCGGGAGGAGGGGCCGGCCGGAGGGCTCGGCACGGGAGGCCGCGGGCGCCGGAGGCAGCAGCGGGGCCTGGTGCTCGGCGCCGACCGACTGCGCCGTTATCGAGGGGGCGGATCCGGCGTCCGCACGGCCGTCGACGTGGCCGTTCAGGTGCGTGCTCGTACGGGGGTACGCGAGCGGGTCGGCAGACGGGGCCTCCTCGTGGCGGGCGGCGGCCCGCTCCGGGGAGGGTGCGGGCGCCATCGGCGCGGAGGCCTGGGTGTACGCCGGCACCTGACCCACGGCCGGGACCGGGAGCGGGACCGAGTGGGGTCCCTCGTAGTTCCCGTCGTAGTTCACGTCGCGGTGGCCTTCGTGGTGCCCGTCGTGCCGGTCGGAGCTCCGGACGTCGGCGTGGGAAGGGGCGTCGGCGTGGGCCGGGACCTGGACCGGCGCCGGAGCCTGGACCGGCTCGGGGGCGTGGACCGGCTCCGGGGCCTGCGCCTGGGGCTGCATCTGCACCTGCCCCGGCGGGACCGCCGGGGAGCCGACGGCCGCGGCGGCCTGGCGCTCGTGCTGCGCCAGGCCCTCGGGGTCGGCGCCGAGGAGGCCCTGCGGCAGCACGAGGACGGCCTGGACGCCGCCGTAGATGTTCGACTGGAGCCGTACGGCGATGCCGTGCCGGCGGGCGAGCGCCGAGACGACGAAGAGGCCGATGCGGCCGTCCTGGAGCAGATGCGCGACGTTGACCTGGTCGGGATCGGAGAGCAGGGCGTTCATCTTGTTCTGCTCGGTGACGGGCATGCCCAGGCCGCGGTCCTCGACCTCGATCGCCAGGCCGGCCGTGACGTACTGGGCGCGCAGCAGCACCGTGGTGTGCGGGGCGGAGAACAGTGTCGCGTTCTCGACGAGTTCGGCGAGGAGGTGGATGACGTCGGCCACGGCATGGCCCCGGAGCGTACCGTCGATCGGCGGGACGAGTTTCACCCGCGGGTACTGCTCGACCTCGGCGATCGAGGAGCGGAGCACCTCGGTCATGGTGACCGGGTTCGACCACTGGCGGCGGGAGATGGCGCCACCGAGCACGGCGAGGTTCTCGGCGTGCCGGCGGATGCGGGTGGCCAGGTGGTCGACGTGGAACAGGCCCTTGAGCAGCTCCGGGTCCTCGACCTCGTTCTCCAGCTCGTCGAGGAGCTGGATCTCGCGGTGGACGAGGGACTGCAGGCGCCGGGCGAGGTTGACGAAGACCTCGACCTTCTGTTCGTTGCCGACGCTGCTGGAGAGTCGGGACGCCTGGACGACGGCTGCCACGGCGGCCTCGTGCGAGCGGTTCAACTCCTGTGACAGCAGGTCGAATTCATCACCTGTCGCGGGGCCGGACGGCATCGCGGGGCGGGGCGGGAGCCCCTCCCCCCGGCGCAACTGTTCGACGATCGCACGCAGCTCGCTCTGACCGCGGGCGCTGGAGCGGCGCAGGGAGTTACAGCGGTCCAGGACCGCTTTGGCCGCCCGGTCGGCGCCGAGCGCCGCGGCGGTCACGGAGGCGACGGTGAGGGCGGCCGCGCCGGTCAGCGCGGCCCAGAGGCCGGGCGTGGGGCTGGCCCCCGTGGAGCGGATGGTGAAGAGGACGGCCGCCGCGCCGCCCAGTGCCACCGCGACGGCGGGGAGCACGGAGGTGCGCAGGAGTTGGGGGCGTATGCGGGCTTCCGTCGAGAGCGGCGCGGATGTCTGCGCCGGGGGGGTGCTGGGAGTGCCGGAGGCGGAGCGGGCGCCCGACCGGCCGTGCCGCCCGCCCTCGCGTCGATCGGACCGCGAGGCGGGTGCGCGAAGTTGAGACATGAGTGTCCTTGGTACGTGCCCAGGAATCGGCGTACTGCGGGTACAGGGGGTGGACTACGGGGGTGCTTCAGACGGTTGTTCAGGGCTGTCGTGCGGGGTGTCGTGCCGGGGGTACTGCGAGGGTGCGATGAGCCTACCGATGATCACCAACCACACACTGTAGTCGTCAACCGTTCATGTGCGGTGCGCAGTTGGCAAACTTACCCGTAGAGCGGGCCGGTCTGGTATTGCCCTTCGCACAACAGGCCGAGAAGCACATGGCCGAAAGTCGACGTCTCGCCTTCGACAGGCCGTGGAGCGGCGGGAACGGAAGAGGGCGGAGGTGCTCGCGCACCTCCGCCCGCTGCGGAAATCGCCTCCCACCGGAATCCCCCGGCGGAGGCGCGGACCGGCCGGCCCGCACGCGCGCCACGTCGTGCGGGCCGCCTCCGGCGCCTCCCGGCCGGTATCCGTGCCGGGCTCCCCGGGCGTCCGTCCGGTACCCGGATTCGCGTTCGCGCTCGATGCGGTGACGCGCGGCCCGTGACCGTCGGTGAGAGCGGAACGTTCCCAGCCGCCCGCGGGGGCCTGGGCGAACACCCGCCACCACGAGCGTCCGGCAGCCGCTCGACGCCCGGCCCGAACGGCTCGCCCGGGCACGGCAGGCCGACCCGCCGGCCAGTCGCGTGCCTACCGCCCGCCCTCCAGGCCGCCGTATGACCCGAGTCCCGCCGTGCCCTCATGCGGTTCGTTCGAGGAACGCGGCGAGGTGCTTGTCGTAGGTGTCGGGGTCGGCGTTCCAGGCGCCGGTGTGGCTTGCCCCCTCGACGGTCACGAGGGTGACCTCGTCGGGCCAGTCGCGCGCCGAAGGACCGGGGGCCGCCGGAGGACGAGGCGGTAACCGTGCGCGCGGCGTTCCTCATCACGGTATCCGCGCGTACGTCCTTCCTCGTTCTGGTCACGTCAGGCGGCTCAGCGCGGCCGACACCAGTGTCTGGACGCCTGGCACGAGCACGGAGAGGTCGGGGGCGAACAGGGGGCTGTGGTTGCCCGGTACGTTGCCGGCCTTCTCGGCCAGGTCCCTGCCGGGGGCCGCCTCCCACACGTCGGCCGGAGTCGAGGTGACGTACCAGTAGTCGTAGGGGACGCCGTCGGGTACGAGGAGGGAGAAGTCCTCGCTGCCCATCGCCGGCCCGAAGTCGAACACCGTGTGCGCTCCGAAGAGTTCGCCGTGTACCGCCGCGATCTGGCCGTCGAGTACGGCGTCGTTGACGGTGTTCGGGTAGCCGGGCCGTACCGCGACGTCGGGCGGCACCGGACAGCCGGCGGTCCGGCACTCGCCCGCGACGATGCGGCGGACGGCTCCGAGGACCCGGTCGCGTACGTGCGCGTCCTGAGTGCGCAGGTTCAGGGAGAGCCGGGCCTCGGCGGGGATGATGTTGTGCTTCGTACCGGCATGGAACTGGCCTACCGTCAGCACCACCGCGTGCGCCGCCGCGACCTCCCGTGACACCACCGTCTGGAGACGCGTGACGATGTAGGCGGCCGTCACGACCGGGTCGACCGTCGACTCGGGGCGTGAGCCGTGGCCGCCTACGCCGTGCACGACGACGTCGATGTCGTCGGAGGCCGACATGGTCAGGCCCGGGGTGTGCGGGTAGAAGCCGGCGAGTCCCGGCGTGACGTGCTGGCCGAGCAGCACGTCGGGGCGGGGGAAGCGGGTGCGCAGTCCACCGGCGACCATGGCCGAGGCGCCGCCGCCGGACTCCTCGGCGGGCTGCCCGATGACGACCAGCGTGCCGGACCAGGTGTCGCGGGCGGCGGCCAGTGCCTCGGCGGCGCCGGCGAGCCAGGTGACGTGCAGGTCGTGGCCGCAGGCGTGCATGACCCCGTCGACGGCGGAGGCGTACTCCAGGCCGGTGGCCTCCTGGAGCGGCAGCGCGTCCATGTCGCCGCGCAGCCAGACGACCGGGCCGTCACCGTTGACGAGGACTCCGACCACACCGGTGCCGCCGATGCCTTCCGTCACGTCGTAGCCGGCCGCGCGCAGGCACGCGATGAGCTTCGCCGCGGTGCGGTGCTCCTGGAAGGCGAGCTCGGGATGACGGTGCAGGTCCCGGTAGAAGTCCTCCAGTGCGGCGGGCTTCAGACCGGCGGTGATCTGCCGCGTGCGGTCGGCGACGGCGGTCGGATCGTTCATGCTGCTGTCTCCTTCTTCTCGAACGTCGGCTTCGCCTCGAACGCCGACTTCTCCTCGAACGCCGGTGCGCTCGCCAGCAGGCGGCGTGTGTAGGGGTGTCGCGGGGCCCGGTACACATCCCGCACCGGCCCCTGCTCCACCAGCTCCCCCTGGCACAGCACGGCGACCTCGTCGCTGACATGGCGGACGACAGCCAGGTCGTGGGAGATGAAGACCATCGTCAGGGCCAGCGAACGGCGCAGTTCCTCCAGGAGGTTAAGCACCTCGGCCTGGACGGAGGCGTCGAGCGCCGAGGTGATCTCGTCGGCGATCACCACTTCGGGTTCCACGGCCAGGGCGCGGGCGACCGCGATGCGCTGGCGCTGGCCGCCGGAGAACTCGTGCGGGTACTTGGCCGCGGCCGAACCGTCCAGCGCGACGGTCTCCAGCCACCGCTCGACCGTCGCCGCGTGCTTCCCGGCGTCGGCCCTCACCGGGTCGACGGCCTCGGCGATGGCCTCGCCGACCGTCATGCGCGGGTTGAGGGAGGCGTACGGGTCCTGGGAGACGAGCTGGATCCGGCGGCGTACCGCGACGAGCTCCCTTCCCGCGAGACCCGTGAGGTCTTCTCCGCCGAGGGTGATGCGGCCGGTGCGGACGGGGTGGATGCCCACGATCGCCTTGGCGATCGTCGACTTGCCCGATCCGGACTCGCCGACCAGGCCGAGCGTCTGCCCGGCCCGGACCCCGGTGGACACGCCGTGCAGCACCGTCCTGGCGCGCCTGCCGTGCCCGAAGGCGACGGTCAGGTTCTCGACGGCCAGCTTGTGGGGGGACGTGGTCATACGGCCGGTACCTCCTCGTGTACGGCATGGCAGGCGACGGCGTCGACCATCCGCGGGCGCTCGGTGCCGCAGAGGCCGTCGAGCACCACCGGGCAACGGTCGGCGAACGCGCAGCCGTCCGGGCGGTCGGCGGGCGCCGGCGGGCGGCCCGGGATCGTCGCGAGCGGTGCGCGCGCCTCGGTGGTGTCCGTATCCGACCCCGTATCCGAACCCGAACCCGCTCCCGAACCCGCATCCGCGTCCATGTCCTGAAGGCGCGGGCTCGCGGCCAGCAGGGCCTTGGTGTACGGATGCCTGGCGCGGCCCGCCCGCAGATCGGCCGCGGACAGTTCCTCCGCCACCCGGCCGGCGTACATCACCACGACACGGTGGCAGACCGTGCCGATCACCCCGATGTCGTGGGAGATGACGAGCATGCTCGTGCCGCGCGTTCGGTTGATGTCCTTCAGGAGGTCGAGGACGTCGGCCTGGACGGTCACGTCGAGGGCGGTGGTCGGTTCGTCGGCGACGATCAGTCGCGGACCGGGCAGGAGGGCGGCGGCGATCATCGCACGCTGCCGCATGCCGCCGGACAGCTCGTGCGGGTAATGCTTCACGACCCGGGCGGGGTTCTCGATCCGCACCTGTTCCAGGGCCTCGACGGCGCGCCTGCGCGCCTCACTCCTGCGCACGCCCTGGTGCACGCGGAGCGTTTCGGTCAACTGACCGCCCATCCTCAGGGCCGGGTTGAAGGAGGCCGACGGGTCCTGGTAGACGATGCCGATCTCGGTGGCCAGGCGCCTGAGGTCGGCATCGGGGCCGACCAGGTCGAGGTCGCCCAGGGCCAGTTCGGCCGCGTGCGCGGACAATCCCTCCGGCAGGAGCCGTGTCACGCTCATCGCCGTCAGCGACTTGCCGGAGCCGGACTCCCCCACCAGGCCGACGATCTCGCCGGGCATGACGTGGAAGGAGACGTCGTCGACGAGACGGGTGCCGTCCGGCAGGGCGACGACGAGGCCCTCCACCTTGACCAGGGCGTCCACGGGTGATCGGCGAGAGCTCGCGGACACCGGGACGGCGGAGCGCCTCGTCCTGGCCTTCGTACCACCGGCACGGGGGTCGAGTGCCGTGGCGAGGCCGTCGCCGACGAAGCCCGCGAGGACGCCGGTGACGGTGATGGCGACCGCCGGGCCGATCGCCTCGGCGGGGTTGGTGTAGAGGGACTCCAGGCCGGAGTTGAGCAGCGATCCCCAGTCGTAGTCCGGCGACTGTACGCCGACCCCCAGGAAGGACAGGCCGGACAGCGCGACGAGCACGTTCGCGAAGGCCACCGAGAGCAGCACGAGCAGCGGCCCGGAGATGTTGGGCAGCAGGTGGCGGGCGAGCACACGGTGAGCGGGTACGCCCATCAGGCGAGCCTGGGTCACGAAGTCGCGCTGGGCGACCGACGCCGCCATGTTGGCGGTGAGGCGGGCGAAGGCGGGTGCGCCGCCCAGGCCGATCGCGAGGACGGAGGCGGTGGGTCCGGTCCCGAGGACCGCGGCGATCACCAGCGCCAGGATGAGCGCCGGGTAGGAGATCAGCACGTCGATCAGGCGCAGGCCCAGCTCGCGTACGCGCCGGCCCGAGACCCAGACGACGGTGCCGAGCAGGGTGCCCGCGACGGCGGCGATCGCGGTCGCGGCGAGTGTCATCTCCAGGGTGAGGCGGGTGGCGACCAGGGTGCGGGCCAGGACGTCGCGGCCGAGGGCGTCGGTGCCGAGCCAGTGCTCGCCGGACGGATCGGCGCGGGCAGCCCCGCCGAGGGCGGTCGCCCGCTCCTCCCACAGGAAGGGTGCGACGACGCTGAGGAGGGCGATCAGGCCGAGGCCGGCGAGGGCGAGGACGAGCGGGGTGTTCCACCGTATGCGTCGCATCAGCGGCCTCCCTTTCCGGCCAGGGTGCGCGGGTCGAGCAGAGCGAGGACGACATCGACGACCAGGTTGAGGAGGGCGGCGAGCAGCCCGAGGACCAGGACACAGCCCTGGATCACGGGGTAGTCGCGGACGAGGAGCGCCTCGACGACGCGCTGGCCGATGCCGGGCCACGCGAAGACGGCTTCGACGACGACCGTGCCGCCGAGCAGGCCCGCGAGGATCAGTCCGCCGAGGGTGAGCGTGGCGGTCAGCAGATTGGGCAGGGCGTGACGGGCGTACAGACGGAGCGGGGGCAGGCGGCGGCCCCGCGCGGTGCGCATGTAGTCCTGGGCGAGGACGTGTCCGGCCTCGCTGCGCACGATGCGGGCCATGACGCAGGTGCCGGGCAGGACGAGTGCGGCGATCGGGAGCACCATCGACGAGACGGTCTCGGCGCCCGCCGCCGGGAGCCAGCCCAGTCCGATGGCGAAGCCGAGGACGAGCAGCGTTCCGATGATGTACTCGGGTGTGGCGCCGAACAGGCCGGTGACGAAGGTGAACGCCCCGTCGGTGCGCCGGCTTCCGCGTGCGGCGACGGCGAGTCCGATCGGCACGGCGAGCAGCAGCACCGCCAGGACGGAGAGGAACGCGATCTCGGCGGTGAACGGCAGACGGCTGCCGATGATCTCGGCGACCGGTTCCTTCGTCTGGAAGGAGGTGCCCAGGTCGCCGCGGAGCAGACCGCTCGCGTACGTACCGAACTGCGTCGACAGCGGTTGGTCCAGGCCCAGCTCGTGGCGGGCCTGCTCCACGTCGGCAGGTGTCGCGTCGGCGCCCGCGACCACGCGCGCCGGGTCGCCCGGGATGAGCTGCACCATCAGGAACGTGCCGACGACGAGCGTGATCGCGACGGCGGCGAGCCCGACGAGACGCCGGACGAGGAAGGTGCCCCAGGGGCCGAGCGGCGCCGTGCGCCTCGCCCCCGCGGCCGTCTCGCTGGTCAGTGTCGTCGCCATCAGCCGGTGACCCGGAGCGTGGAGAGGGTCAGGGATCCGGCCGGCATCGCGAAGGAGACGCCCTTGCGGGCGACGTAGTGCACGTTCACCGTGGCGAGCGGGATCACGTCGTCGGCCTTGAGCAGGGCCTCCTGGGCCTTCTGCCAGGCGGCGCACTTGGCGTTCCGATCGGTGGTGGAGGTGGCCGCGAGGTAGTTCGCCGCGTACGCCGTGTTCTTCACCGCGCCGTAGTTCTGGCCGCCTTTGGCCGGTTCGGGGCCCAGGAAGTAGCTGCCCCCGCGCGCGAGGCTCCCGCTGATCAGCGGGAAGACGGTGGCGTCCCAGTCGCCCTGGTTGGCGGTGACGTCGGTGGCCCAGGTGGCGTTGTCGGCGTTGGTGAGCTTCACCTCGGCGCCGGCGGTGCGCAGGGCCTCGGCGACGTAGGAGTTGCCGGCGCCGCCGGCGACCGCGTTGGACCCCTCCAGCTTGATGGACACTCCGGTGAGGGCCTTCTTCGCCGCGGCCGGGTCGGTCGTGGTCAGCAGGGAGGTGTCGGTGGAGACGCAGGCGGACTTCTCGTCCACGTACGACGTCATGGGCCGGCCGGCGCCACCGAAGACCTTGTTGAAGGCGGTGGCGCTGACCGCCTGCGCGACCGCGTCGCGGATCTTCGGGTCGGCGCCCGGGTGTCCGGGGCGCTGGTTGAAGGCGATGAAGTTGCGGATGAACGGCGTCGACCTGATCGCGTACCCGGCGTTGCCGGTGAACCGCGTGACGTCCGTGCCGGTGAGGGGGACCAGGTCGAGGGCGCCGGTCCGCAGCTGGTTGGCGAGGGTCGACTCGTTCCTCGCGACCTGGATCCGCAGCGTGTCGGCCGGCTTCCCGGCGGGCGCCGAGGCGAACCGTGGATACGCGTCGAAGCCCTTGCGCAGCCTCAGCTCGTACGAGGCGCCGCGCCGCGCCGCCGCCATCTCGTAGGAGCCGGAGGCCGCGCCCTTGACGGCGCCCCGGGCGAGCGCGGCGTCGCCCGCGTGGAGACCGGCCTCGCAGATGATTCCGGCGCCGGTACCGGAAAGGCCGGCGAGGACCTCACCCCACGGGGTGGCGGTGGTGATGGAGAGGGTCCCGGCCGCGTCGTCGGCCGTGATCGTGGTCTTCTCGCCGGTGTTCGCGGCGCCGAAGGTGAGCAGGGCTCCGGCCGAGGTCGCCCGGTAGCGCTGGAGGGAGGCGACGACCTGCGAGGCGGTCAAGGAGGAGCCGTCGGAGCAGGTCAGGCCCTTCTTCAGGGTCAGGGTCGTCTTCGTGGGCGTGGACGTCCAGGTCTCGGCCAGACCGGCGACGAACACGCCGCCGTCGTCCTGGCCGATCAGCGGCTGGTACAGCAGCGACGTCACCATGTAGTCCGTGCCGCCCGCGCCCTTCGCCGGGTCGAACGAGGTGACGTCGGAGGTGACACCGATCTTGACGATGCCCCCGCTCGTGCCGCCGCTCGACGAAGGGCCGCCGGCGGAACCGGTGGTGCAGGCGGAGGCCAGGAGGGACGTGGCGGCGACCATGACGGCGCCGGAGAGGAATCGCGAACGGTGCATGGAGGACTCCCCGGGACGGAGGGCTGTGGGCTGGGGCGGGCGGCGGTGCCGCGGTGTGATGCGGCATACAGAACAGGCCACTTCCCGCCCCACCCCGAAATTGCAAGAATCCGCAGAGGGAGGCGTTCACATGCACGAATCCGCAGCACTCGTCGGCCCCGCCGCAGCCGACACCCCGCCCCGGGGAACACTCGATGAACTCGATCTCGCGCTCGTCAACGCCCTCCAGTTGGCGCCCCGCGCCCCCTGGGCACAGCTGGCCCGCCCGCTCGGCGTGGACGCGGCGACGCTCTCCCGACGCTGGGCCCGGCTGCGCGCCTCCGGTGAGGCGTGGATCACCTGCCACGCGGCTCCGTCCCAAGTCACGTACGGCTCCCTCGCCCTGATCGAGGTGTCGTGCAGGCCCCAGGCCCGACAGGCCCTCGCCCAGCGGCTCGCCCGCCATCCGCAGGCGGTGAGCGTGGAACTGGTGGCGGGAGCGTGCGACCTGCTCCTGACGGTGGCCACGGCGACCCCGTCGTTGATGACCGCGTACGTCCTCGCTCTCGGCCGCGACGAGGCGTTGACCGCCAGCCGCACGCACCTGGTGCAGCATCTGCACCGGGACGGCAGCGAGTGGCGCATGGACGCGCTCTCGCGCGACCAGCGGCGCGACCTGGCGGAGCCCGAGGACAGTGCCGCCCGCACCACCGCCGCGATCCTCACGCGCGAGGACCGTGCCCTGATGCTCGCCCTCGCCGAGGACGGCCGCCGCTCCGTCGCCTCGATCGCCGCCGAGCTGGACCGCCCCGAGTCGACGGTGCGACGGCTGCTGCACTCCCTCCTGCACGGCGGCAGAGCGGTACTGCGCTGCGACACCGCCCACCTGCACTCGGGCTGGCGCAGCTCGGCGACGCTCTGGATGTCCGTGCCGCCCGCGCAGCTCGCCGCGGCGGGCGATGAGTTGAGCCGCCTGCGGAACACCCGTATGGCGGCGTCGGTGTCCTCCGAAGCCAACCTGCTGAGCGTCGTGTGGCTGCACACCCTGGCCGACCTCGGCCGCTACGAGGCCCAGGCGGCCGTCAGGATCGCCTCCGCGCGCGTGCTCAACCGGGCGGTGAACCTGCGCTGGATCAAGCGCATGGGCCGTCTGCTCGCCGACGACGGCCGCAGCACCGGCTGTGTTCCGATCGACCTGTGGCACCCGATCACCTGATCACCCTCTTGAGGGTGCTGCGGATTCCCGCACATCGCCTGCGGTCTTGGCGGATCCGTGCAATCCGCAGGGCGGTCAGGACCGGTCCCTGAGGCTGACGTCACCGCCGGACGGCCGACCGGCCCGCCACGGCCCTGACCGAGAGGGACGCCCATGCCCAGCCACCCGCCCGCCGCCGACGAACTCGGCTACCTCAGCGCCACCGAGGCTCTTCGGCTCTTCACCCGCCGTGAGGTGTCACCTGTCGAGCTGATGCGAGCCGTCGTCGAACGTGCCGAGAAGGTCGAACCGCAGATCAACGCCTTCACCGAGCGGCTCTTCGACGAGGCCCTTGAGCAGGCCCGGCACGCCGAGGACCGCTACCTCGGAAAGAACGGCCTGGTCCCCCGCCCGCTGGAGGGCATCCCGGTCGCGGCGAAGGAGAAGCACGCCATCCTGGGCCGCACCCTGACCGAGGGCTCTCTCGTCCACGAGGGCCGGATCGCCGACGAGAACGCCCCCGTGATCGACCGCATCCTCGACGCCGGCGGCATCATCCACGCCCGCACCACCACCCCCGAGTTCTCCCTCTCCACCTACACCCACTCCCGCATGTGGGGCATCACCCGCAACCCGTGGAACCGCGACTTCACCCCCGGCGGCTCCTCCGGCGGCTCCGGCGCCTCCCTCGCCGCCGGCACGACCCTGCTCGCCTCCGCCTCCGACATCGGCGGCTCCACCCGCATCCCCGCCGCGTTCACCGGAACGGTCGGCTTCAAGGCCCCCTACGGACGCAATCCCGGCCTCGGCGTGCTCACAGCCGACCACTACCGCGGCGACGGCCCCATGGCCCGCACGGTGGACGACACCATCGCCCTCCAGAACGTCCTGGCCGGCCCCGACCCCCGCGACCACGCCTCGATCCGCCCCAAGCTGACCCTGCCCCCCTCGTACGAGGACGTCAGCGGCATGCGCATCGCCCTGTGTCTGCGGCTGGGCGAGTACGAGCTCCACCCGGAGATCGAGGCCAACACCCGCGCCGCCGCCCGGGCCCTCGCCGACGCCGGCGCGCACGTGGAGGAGATCCCCCTCCCCTGGACCCGTGCCGACCTGCTCACCGCGCTCGCCGGCCACTTCTCGACCGTCTTCGGCGGCCTCGTCATCGAGGCCGCCGAAACCCATCGCGACCTGCTGAGCCCGTACGCGGTCGCCTTCGCCGACACCATGACGTTCGCCCGCACCCAGGTGAGCTACCTCGACTCCCTGCGCGCCGAGCACCGGCTGCAACGCGAACTCGCCACCGCCATGGCCGGATTCGACGCCATGCTCTGCCCCACCACCGCCGTCCCCGGCTGGCACGCGGGCGACGACCTCTCGGGCGAGAAGGTCGTGGTGCACGGCGAGGAGGTGGCCGACACCCTGTGGAGCGCCATGACCAGCCCCTTCAACATCAACAACCGCTGCCCCGTCCTCAACGTCCCCTCCGGCATGTCGAGCTGGGGAATCCCCATCGGCCTCCAGATCGTCGGCCACCCCTACGACGACCCGGCCGTCTTCCGCGTCGGCAAGGCCCTGGAGACCCTCCGTCCCTGGTCGTACGCGCAGGTCGAAGACCGGCTGTCGTAGCCACGACGAGGACGCGGGCCGGCGCATCGTCCCTATGGTTCTTGGTCGATAAAACGCTCTATCGGCCATCAGGACCTCGACCCGCTACCGAGCCCCGGCACCCGGGCGTCCAGGTGCCCAGCCGTCCGACTGCCCGTCCAGCCGGATCCGGATGCCCACCGTGCGCCCGGAGCCGCCGCGCAGCCTGCTGCCGAGCAGTCCGACTCGGGCGGCCAGTCCGTACTTGCGTTTCATCAGGCCGGTGAAGTGCGCGCTCGCGTCCGGCGTCAGCACCTCGGCGAAGCCGGTCACCGGGGCGCCGAGCGGTGTGCCCCGCCAGTCGCAGGGGCCTACCGTCACCCGGCCGCTGTTGCGGATCCGCTTCACCTTGCCGGCGTCCGCGGTGCTCCACACGGCCAGCGCCCGGCCGTCCAACATCACCCAGACCGGGGTGGGCACTGCTCTGCCGTCTCGGCGAAAGGTGGTGAGGAGGAGGTACTTGCCGGCCGCCAACTCGGCCAGTGCCGCGTCGATGTGAGTCATCGGCTGAGAGTAACTGGTTAGTCAATTAAGCTGCCGCCAGTACGGCCAACCGATGCGAACGTTGCGGCTGAAAGGATTCCCGTATGGGGAGATTCGTCTGGGCCCTGCTCGCCGGCTTCGCGATCGGTACCCCCGCGGTCCCTGTCGGCCTCTCGCTCTCCCTGCCCGGCCCGGTCGCTCTGCTCGCGGTGCTCCTGGGCTCCGCCTGCTGCGTGGTCTTCGCGGTGTTCGCCATGGAACGCGCCCGGTCACGCTGGCAGTCCTGGCGCCGGAAGTCCTCTGCGGCACAGGCCGGTTCGGCGGCGGGCGCATCCTCCGACGGCGCGGCCGCGGACGACCGGCTCTCCGGCGCCGCGGGGCGGCGGGCGCGGCGAGTCCTCGACCGGTACGGCGTGGTGGGCTTCGGCATCGTAGGGCCCGCCCTCTTCGGGACCTGGGGCTCGTCCCTGCTCGGCGCCGCGCTGGGCATCCCTCGTTGGCGGCTGATCCGCTGGCTGATGGCCGGCGTCACCCTGTGGTGCACGGTCCTGCTGGTCGCAACGGATGCGGCCTTCGGCGCCTTCGGGATGGGGTGACCGGCCGATCGGCGGGGGCGTCCCCACGCCGCAACTAACCGGTTAGTCGCCGGTACGATGACCCGCATGTCCCGAGCCGACGCGACCAAGGCCCGCATTCTTCAGGCCGCCACCGACGAGTTCGCCACACACGGCATCGCTGGAGCCCGGGTGGACCGCATCGCCAACGCGGCGGCGGCCAACAAGAACCTCATCTACGTCTACTTCTGCAGTAAGGGCCGGCTCTTCGACGCGGTCTTCGACGCCCACGTCACCCACGGCCTGGACTCGGTCCCCTTCACCCCCGACGATCTCCCCGAGTACGCGGGACGGCTCTTCGACTACTGCCGGCAGCACCCCGAGGTCATCCGGCTCGCCACCTGGCACCGCCTGGAGCGCGGCGACAGCCACGACCGGGACCCGGCCGTCGCGGCGCCGACGCACCACGCCAAGCTGGAGGCGCTTGCCGCGGCGCAGAAGGAGCACGGCATCGGCGCCGACTTCTCCCCCGCCGCGCTGCTCACCTTCGTCCTGAGCATCGCCCTCGCGTGGAACCCGAGCAACGCCACCAGCGTGCCCGCCTCCACGATCGAGGCCGAGAGCACCGACGACCGCCGCCGCGCGATCGTCGCGGCCGTGCGCCGCCTCCTGTGAGCCACGCTGAACGCGAGACGACCTGATTCAGAATCTGTGCTCGATCTTCTTTTCCCGCATCAGCTTCTCCAGTTCCCTGTCCGACAGCAGGTGCAGAGTGTTCAGGAGATGGCGCAGGCCGCGTTCGTCGAGGGTCTGGCTGGTGACCTCGGCCTCCGCGTTCCGGTGCCGGCGGACGAGGGTGACGGCGCGGCCGCCTCCGGGGAAGTCGCGGACCGTGCGCATCTCGCCGTGCGCGTCCACCGTGCAGGTCACGCCCCTCTCCGCGAACTCGGGGCATCGTGGTGCCGGCGTGAGCGGCGGGCGCACCGTGAGGGCCACGTAGGCGAACTCGTCCTCCCGGGAACCGCGGTATTCGACGCCGAAGTAGCCGGGTCCGGCCTCGGCACGGGACACCTGCATACCGGGCGGCGCAGCGCCCAGGTACAGCAGTTCCGGACGTTCCCGGTACCGCGCGACCTCCGCCTCGTGTTGGCGTTGCTTCGACTGCGCCGGGCCGACGAAGCCCCCGTAGACCACGCCGGCGGCCAGTACGGCCACCGCCCCCAGCCGTACCCACCGGCCCGGTACGAAGAGCGCCGCGGCCACGGCGTACGGCGCCCCCGTCAGCGCGATCCGGGTACCGGCGCTCCCCAGGTCGACGTCTCCGCCGTAGGCAGCCAGCCCTGCCAGGACGCCCAGCGTGCCGAGGACGAAGACCAGCATCGCCCAGCCGAGCCGGCGCGGCACGGAGCCGCACAGCGGCACGACGGTTCGCGCCGGTATACCTGCCATGGCCAGCAGGCCCACGGCCAGCGGCACGCCCAACACGAGGAAGGGCGCACTCGAAGCCACCCCACCACTCCAGGCCGTCACCAGCACCCCGAAGCCGAGCGCGGGCACCGCGGCCGTCATCGTCGCCCAGACCAGGAGGAGATGCAGGGCGGTCAGCGCCCGTCTGTCACCCGTCATGGCGCGGATCCTGCCAGCCGGAATCCTTACGCACATGAGTAGCCGTACTCAACAGACACCACCCCGCCCGCCCGCCGGCGTCCCGGCGTCACCGCCGGCGTAGGACGCCTACTGGGGCTGTAGGCCGTGGGGGCTGTAGGCCGTGGGGCTGTAGGCCGTGGCACTCCCCGCGGAACCATCCGCGCCTCCAAGGGGCCCAGGCGGTCTCCGCCTTGATCCAGCCGCTGGTGTCCGCACACGCGCCGTCCCCACGGCAGTCCCCGTGTCCGCGCCCCGACCAGCGCGGGGCCGTACCCCGTGGTCGGACGCCGCGGGTGCGGTGGGAAGGTCCACGCCCACCATCCTGGCCGGACAGCAGGGCCGGCACAGGAATACGCGTACCCGCGGCCCCGCTCTCCTCCCACCGGCAGCCGGCCGCCTCGACGTCAGCTCGACTCGTCGTAGACCACCGACCAGGGGCGGGGTGGCCCGTCCGGTGAGCGGGGAGTGTCATCGCGGCGCAGGGTCGCCGTACGGTCGCGGGCGAGCACACCGGCCGCGAGCTGCGCGAAGTGAGGGGCTGCCGGGTGGGCGGACCGGCCGGCCGGCCAGGCCCCGGTGGTCCGCTGGGTGAGGGGGCGGCCCGCCAGCGGCCGCCAGACGACGCGGGGTTCCTTGCGTGCCACCGGGCCCCTGTCGAAGGCGACGCCGTGGCCCGCGTGGACGAGGGCCAGCAGGAACTCGGGGTTGGAGGCGTGCCGGAGCCGGCCCGGCACGAAGCCCTCGGCGCGGCAGGTGTCGAGGACCCGGTCGTACCAGCCGGGGGCCTGGGCGCGCGGGAAGAGCACCAGGTCGTGGCCGGACAGTTCGGCGAGCGCGACCTCGGGGAGCCGGGCCAGTGGTGAGGTGCGGGGCAGGACGACGCCGAGTTCCGCGCACACCTCCGGGCCGAGGCGGAGTTCGGTGGCGTCCACGGGCTGGTGGACGAGGCCGACGTCGAGGCCACCAGAGGCGAGCAGCCGCAGCTGTTCCTCGGTGGTGATCTCCTGGAGATCGACGGACAGGCCCGGGGAGTGCTCCGCGCAGGCCGAGAGCAGCGTGGAGAGCATGGAGACCGTGGTGTCGGGCGGGACGCCCGCACGGAGGGTGCCCAGGCCGCCGTCCCCGGCGCGGCGGGCCAGCGTCCGTAACCGCTCCTCGCGGGCCAGGAATTCGCGGGCCTCGTCCAGCAGCACCATGCCGGCGGCGGTCAGCCGGACCTGGCGGTGCGACCGGTCGAACAGTTCGGCGCCGAGGTCCTTCTCCAGTCTGCGTACCGCTTGGCTGAGGGGCGGCTGGGCCATGCCGAGCCGGTCGGCGGCCCGGCTGAAGTGCAGCTCGTCGGCGACGGCGACGAAGATACGCAGGTGGCGCAAGAGATCCACAACCAAGAACCTTACGTGAGGGGCGAACCGATGGTCGAGGAACGGATCCGCGAGGTCTTCGCGGGGGCGGGAGCCGAGGGGTTGCTGCATGCGGTCCCGGTCGACGGGGGGCCGGAGGTCGAGGAGGTGGCCGTCGGCGCGGACGAGCCCGTCGTGATCGCCTCGATCTTCAAGGTGCTGCTGGTACTGGAGTTCGCCCGGCAGGTGGCCGCCGGCCAGCTCGACCCCCGTGAGCGGGTGCGGGTCACGGCGGGCGACCGCCTCGGCGGCTGGGGCACCGCCGGGTGCGCGGACGACGTCGATCTGTCGCTGCGCGATCTGGCGTTCTTCGCGATCTCGGTGAGCGACAACTCGGCGGCGGATCTGCTGCTCGCCCGGGTCGGCCTGGACACGGTGCGGCTGCTCGCCGGGGAACTCGGGCTCGCCGGAACCCGGATCGTGGGTGGCCCCCGTGACGTACTGGAGTCGATGCTCGCCGAGGTCGGCGCACGGGACGAGGCGGAGTTCGCCCGCCGATACCCGGCTCTGCCGGACGATCGCAAGAGACGGATGAGCGTGCTGGATCCGCAGCGGACCAACGCCGCCACACCCCGTGACATCACCCGGCTGCTGCGCCTGGTCTGGCGTGACGAGGCGGGCCCGCCCGAAGCCTGCGCTCAGGTACGGGAGTTGATGGCCCGACAGGTGTTCCGGCACCGGCTGGTGTCGGGGTTCCCCGACGAGGTGACGGTCGCGGCGAAGACCGGAACGCTGCCCGGACTGCACATGGAGGCGGGGATCGTCCGGTACCCCGACGGCGGTCGCTACGCGGTCTCCGTCTTCGCCTCTACGCGGGAGCTGGCCGCCTCGCGTACGGCGGTGGACTCCGCGATCGGCGCCGCGGCCCGGATCGCCGTCGACTTCCTTCGCAGCAAAGGGCTCTGACGTGCACTCATATGCGTACGCATATGAGGACTCCCGGATTTTGATCTTGGACGACGGGGGCCGCGTCCTGATCTCCTGACGCCATGAACGACGACACAGACGCACAGCGCCCGAAGCGGCGCATCCAGGGATTCGGCCGACGTACGGTGCTGCGCGGCGCCGTACTCGGCGCGGCCGCCCCACTGCTTCCCACGACCGCCTCCGCGGCCTCCGCCTCCGATGCGGCCACCGGCGGGGCCCCGGCGGCCGGTTCGGCCACCTTCCGCTGGCTGGGCACCTCCGGCTGGCGCATCGACGTCGACGGCCGGACGGTGCTCTTCGACCCGTATCTCACCCGGTTCAAGACCGGCCTGTTCGACGGTGGCTTCAAGCCGGGTACGAAGCTGGAGTCCGACCCCGAGCTCGTACGGGAGCACATCGGCCACCCCGAGATCGTCCTGGTCAGCCACTCCCACTGGGACCACATCGCGGATGTGCCCCACATCGCCAAGTCCACGGGCGCCCGGGTCGTCGGTACGGAGACCACGTTCCATCTGCTGGTCGCGTTCGGCGTCGACCCGGGACAGATCTCGGTGGTGAAGGGCGGCGAGATACTGGACTTCGGCGGGATCACCGTCGAGGTCGTGTCGAGCCTGCACAGCCGGAACAAACGGCACTCCTACTTCGCCCCGGGCACGCTGAACGCGCCGCCCGCGGCGGCCCCGAGGACCATCTCCGACCTGCCGGAGGGCGACACGCTCGCCTTCCAGGTGACGGCGGGAAGCGGCGGCCCTTCGGCGTTCCTGATGGGCGCCAGCGACTTCTCCGAGCGGGCCGTGCAGGGGCTGAGCCCCGATCTCGCGATGATCGCGGTGCCGTCCAGCGCCGCCACCTCGCGATACGTGCCCCGACTCCTGCGGGCCCTGGGCCGGCCCGGCATCGTCGTACCCGTCCACTGGGACAACTTCGAGGAGCCGCTGAGCGAGCCCCCGCGCCGCGACCCGGTCATGGACCTGGACGGGTTCGTCGCCCAGGTCCACCAGGAGTCTCCGACGAGCCGGATCGTCGTCCCGGACTACCGCACCACCTACGGCGGAGACATGCGGCCGGGGAGACTCTGACCGCAGCGCCGGCGGTGGCGCACCGCTGTCAGCCGCAGCAATCGTCCCCTGCCCATGTCACCGCTCGCCCGCGAGGTCGAGATCGTCGCTGCGCTTCTCGGCCTCGGCCTCGACCTCGGCCCGCCGGGGGCGGCGCCACGGGCGCGCGACCGGATGGGCCAACGCCCACCACCACGACTCCCCGGGCAGCTTCCCCGCGGGCTCGAACGGCTCGCCGGGCCGAGGGAACGCCACCGCCTGGCCGGCCTCCTCGGCCGCATCCCTCGTCCACTCGCCCGGCTCGGCCCACGGGTGCGGGGCGAGGTTGAACGTGCCCCAGTGGATCGGCAGCATCACGCCGGCCGCCGCACCGCCCTGGAGGTCCAGGTGGGCCCGCATGCCCTCCTCGGGAGTCATGTGGATGTCGGTCCAGAACTCCGAGTAGGCGCCGATCTGGATCATGGTGGCGTCGAAGGGGCCGTGCGCCGCGCCGATCTCCTTGAAGCCGGAGAAGTAGCCGGTGTCCCCGCTGTGGAAGATCCGGTGCTCGGGGCCCTGGACGACCCAGGACGCCCAGAGCGTGTGCTGCCGGTTGCGGATGCCGCGCCCGCAGAAGTGGCGGGCCGGGGTGGCCGTGAGCCGCAGCGCGCCGATCTCGGTGGACTCGTTCCAGTCCAGCTCGCGGAGCCGGGAGGCGGCCACGCCCCAGCGCTCCAGGTGCGCGCCGACGCCGAGCGGCACCGCGAAGACGGTGTCGGTGGCGGCGAGCGCCTTGATCGTCGGCAGGTCGAGGTGGTCGTAGTGGTCGTGCGAGATCACGACGACGTCGACCGGGCCGAGCGCGGCGAGCGGTGCGGGCACCGGGTGGAGCCGCTTCGGGCCGACGAAGGGGAACGGCGAGCAGCGATCGCCCCAGACCGGGTCGAAGAGGACCCGGTGCCCGTCGATCTCCGCGAGCACGCCGGAGTGCCCCATCCAGGTGAGGCGCAGCCCGGTGACCGGCGCCTTGGCCAGGTCGGCGACGGTGGTGGGGTGGACGGGGATCGTGCCGGTGGGGGCTCGGCGCGCGCGTCCTTCCTTCTCGAAGTAGATCTTGGCCAACTCCAGGGTGGAGCCCGAGGGCCCGCGGCGGGCCGGTTCGGGGTTCTGGAAGATCCCGTCCGCGAAGTTCGGCGAACGGCGGATGCGGGCGAGGCGCTCGCCCGCGGGGTCCGCGCCGAAGGACTCGGGGCGCAGTGCGCGCAGCCGGGCCCGTGGCGAACGGTCGGAGCCGGTACCGGTCACAGGACCTCCTGATCTCTGGGGGTCGTTCCATTATGGGCGGCCCGCGCCCCGGACCGCCGGGGGGACCGTTCATACTGAATCGTTGTTCAGTAACACCCCTCCCGAGGAGACGCGCGATGAGCCCCACCCCCCTGCTGTCCGTCGACTGGACCGATCACGTCACCGGCCGCCGGGGCCATCTGGTCGTCGACCGGCTCGTGCGCGGGGTGGCCAGCGGCGGCCTGCGGATGCGCGAGGGGTGCACGGCGGCCGAGGTCGCGGGGCTCGCCCGCGGCATGACCATGAAGGAGGCCCTGCACTACGACCCCGAGGGCCGGTACGTGCCGCTGGGCGGCGCGAAGGGCGGCATCGACTGCGACCCCCGCTCCCCGGAGGCGTACGGCGTCCTCGTGCGCTACCTGCGGGCCATGCGGCCGTACATCGAGCGGTTCTGGACGACCGGGGAGGACCTGGGGCTCACCCAGGGCCTGGTGGACCGGGCGGCGGCCGAGGCCGGGCTCGTCTCCTCCGTACAGGCCGTGTACCCGCTCCTGGACGACGAGGCGACGGCCCGGAAGCGGCTCGCCGACGCGTTCGCGATCGAGGTGGACGGCATCGGGCTCGACGAACTGGTCGGCGGCCTCGGAGTGGCCGAGTCGGTGCTCGTCGCCCTCGACCGGGCCGGGCGGGCGTACGCCGGGACCCGGGTGTCGGTGCAGGGGCTCGGCACGATGGGCGGGGCTACCGCCCGGTTCCTGGCCCGGGCCGGGCTGCGGGTGGTGGCCGTCGCCGACGTCCGGGGCACGATCGTGAACCCCGACGGCCTCGACGTCGAGACGCTGCTCGCCGCCCGCGACGGCCACGGCACGGTCGACCGCGCGGCCCTGCGGCCCGGCGACCGGGAGGAGCCCCGGGACGCCTGGCTCGCGGTCGACGCGGAGGTCCTGGTCCCGGCGGCCGTCTCGTACGCGATCGACGCCGGGAACGAGGGCCGGATCACGGCCCGCTGGATCGCGGAGGCGGCCAACATGCCGGTCCTGCCGGAGGCCGAGGAGGCCCTCGCCGCGCGCGGGGTGACCGTGCTGCCCGACGTGGTCGTGAACTCGTGCACGAACGCCTGGTGGTGGTGGACGCTTTTCGGTGACATCGAGGCCGACGCCGAGCAGGCCTTCGACCGGGTACGCCGGTCGATGCGGGAGCTGGTGGGCGGCGTGCTCGACCGGGCCGCGGCGGACGGCACCGGCCCGCGCGCCGCGGCGCACGCGCTGGTCGCGGAGCGTCTGCCGGTGATCGCCGAGCGCTACGGCTGGTACTGAGACCGGGCGGCAGGGCCTGGGGTCCCGGCTCGGGCACGGCTCCGACCGGGCGGCCCGCTCGTAGACGATCATGCCCTTGTCATGTGCTGTGTAGGCTGCTCGGCGTGGCGAGAGTGCGGTTGAGTGTGGCGGAGCGGCGGGAGGAGCTGCTGCGGGCCGCCGTCGACCAGATCGAGGCCCGGGGCGTCACCGCCGTCCGGATCTCCGACGTGGCCTCGGCGCTCGGGGTGAGCAACGCCTTGGTGCTCTACCACTTCTCGACCAAGGAACAGCTGGTGGCCGCGGCTTTCTCGCACGCGGCCGAGAGCGACCTCGCCCGTCTGCGGCAGCTGCTCGGACGGCGTTCCACGGCGGTGCGGCGACTGCGCGCCGCCGTGCGCTGGTACGCGCCGACCGGGCAGGCCAAGGGCTGGCGGCTGTGGATCGAGGGGTGGGCCGCTTCGCTGCGCGACCCCGAGCTGCGCGAGGTCGCCGCATCGCTGGACCGGGAGTGGAAGGCGGCGCTGGCCCGGGTGATCGGGGAGGGGGTCGCGGCCGGCGAGTTCCGGTGTCCGGATCCGACCGCGGCGGCCTGGCGGCTCACCGCGTTCCTCGACGGGCTCGCGGTCCAGACGACGGCGTACTCCGGCTCCCTCTCGCGCGCCACGCTCCTGCGGTGGGCGGACGCCGCCCTCGCCCGGGAGCTGGGCCTGCCCGAGGAGACACGGGGCGGCCCTGAGGACGGCGCTCGGGAGGCCGGTGCGGACGGCGCGCGGGACGATGCCCGGGGCGGCATCCCCGAGGCCACGCCGGGCGCGGACGGTCCGCCCGGTGAAGACGGGACGGAGACACCGCCCGGCCCGTAGCTGTGCCGCACGGGTCGGACGGGGCGAACGGGCCGAACGGGCCCCGACAGGTCGGACGGGCCGGACAGGTCGGACGGGCCGGACAGGTCGGACGCGCCGGACAGGTCGGACGGATCGCACGGGTCGGAGGGCACCGGTCGGAGCGGACGGGGCCGGTCGGAGCGGCCCTCTTCGGCCTCAGAGCAGTTCGAAGACCGCCGAGACGGTGACCTGCTCCTCGATCTCACCGGGAGCCAGCGGGACCCCCGGCTCGTCCGCGGGCATCGAGGGGGCGGCGCCGTGGCCGGGGCGCGTGGAGTCGCCCTCGCTGAGGGAGACCAGTCGGCCGAGCCGGTGTCCGCTGAGCCGCGCGTGCTGCGAGGCCTTCTCGTACGCGTCCTGGAAGGCGGCCTCACGCGCCTTCACCCGCAGCGCCGACGGGTCGGCGACGTCGAAGACGACGCCGTTGATCCGGCCCTCGTCCCCCGTGGCGTCGTTGACGGCGCCGATGACCTGCCCGGTCCTGTCGAGGTCGCGGACCTTCACGGAGAAGGACTGCCCGGCCTGGTACCCGGTCACCTTGCTCTCCCCCTCGGGGCTCTGGGTGTAGACCGGAGAGAGCGAGAGGCTGTCGGTCCGGATGTCCCGGTCCTCGATCCCCTGCTGGTGCAGCACGCCCAGCAGGGCCTTGGCGGCGGTGCTCTGAGCGGCCATCGCCTCCTTCGCCGTCTTACGGGTCGCCTCGACCCCGACGGACAGGATCGCCAGGTCCGGTGCGGCGGCCGCCCGGCCGGTCCCGCTGACGCTGACCGTGGCGGGCGCGGCCGCCCGGGCGGCGGTGCGGAGGGCGGTCCGGTCGGGCGCGGCGGCCAGGGCGGGGGCTGCGGTGCCGACGAGCAGCCCGCCGAGCACCGCGGTGGCGGCGAGGAGACGGGCGGTGCGGGCGGTCGCGGAGGCACGAACGGTCGCCGCGATGCGGGCGGTCGTCGCGGGATGAGCGGTCGTCGCGGTCCGGGGCTGGCGGGTCGTCACGGGCGGTCCCTTCGGGGGTGGGTGCCGGGGCTCCGGCGGGCACATCCCAGCACCCGTCGCCGCCGCCTCCCGCACGCCACTCCTGTCCGGCGGCTCCCTTCACCTCTCCGTACCAGCCGGGCCCGTGCCCCGGGCCCCGCTCAGGTCTGGACGAGCGGCTCGTACGCCTCGGCGGAGAGCCCGAAGGTCCAGGCCACGCCCTCCCTCGCGGTCCGGGTCGAGGGCGGCACCCGCAGCCAGTACGTGCGGTGGCTGCCGTCCGGTTCGGGGGTGGAGTTGACCACCTCGACCATCACCACGTCCTCACCGTCGTCGTCGGCCGGTTCGACGCGCCACAGGACGCCCGTCTCGTCCCGGTGCTCGTGCCGGGCGCCCGACTCCGCGAGGTAGCGGTCGTAGCCGTAGTACTCCAGCATCACGCGCCGCAGTTCGGCGTTCTCCTCCGCGCGTATCAGCTCGGGGGTGAGGCCGGCGAGACCGGCCAGGAAGTCGGCGTCCACCGGCATGCCCCGCCAGGCGTGGAGGGCGAAGCCGTCGGGGTACGCGAGCGCCGGGCCGTCGCCCCGGTCGAGGCGCCCCGCCTCGTCCCGGTGGAGCTCCACGGGGCGCTCGCAGACCACGGCCACGTTCTCGTAGGGCCACCACCAGCCCGCGTGCCGGGCGACGGCGGCGAGCCCCGCGAGCCGCTCGCCCCGGCCGTCGAAGGCGGCGAGCCAGGCGGCGTCGTGCTGGCCGAGCACCGCGTCGAACAGCACGAGCCGCACGGCGGTCGCCTCCCGCGCGGTCCCGTCGGTGACCGTTTCCGCGGCGGCCTCCGTCACCCCGGCCCGGATCCGGTCGGCGAGCTCCCGCGTGAGGTCCCAGAGGCCCGCGCCGGTCGCCTGCCAGTGCGCCGCCCAGCCCGCCGGCCCGAGCGCGTCGTGGAGGCGTCGCCGCTCCTCGGCCCAGGGCCGGGTGCGCACCTCGTCCCGTACCGAACGGCCCGGATCCGTGAGCCCTCTGACGCGTGCGACGGCCGCGAGCGGCGAGTCGGCCCACAGCACGCGCGCGGGCTCGGCGAGCCCCGCCGTGCGGTAGGCGAGCCGGACGCCGGCCTCGGCGGCGGCGCGATCGCCCGGTCCGGTGGCCGCGGCGACGGCCCGCCACGTGTCCTGTGCGGTGGTGCGGTTCATGCCGGTGTTCCCCAAGTCCTCGTCCCTGACCATGTCGAGCCCCTCACGTCCGCCGGGCCGTCAGTCCGCGACGATCCGGTAGGCGCCGGGCACGTACTCCCGCTGCCGCACGACCCTGTACCAGCCCTTGGGCAGGGCTATCGGGGCATGCTCCTCGTGCACCACCCGGCCGCCCTCGGGCAGTTCGAGCAGGAGCGGGCCGAGGGGGCCCGGCTCCCGCACGAGCCGGCCGGGCCCGGGAATGGCGTGGGCGTGCCCGGTCACCTCCCCGAGGGCGAGGACGAGGCGGCCCCTGGCGTCCCTCGGCTCCCCCGCCGCGGCCTTCGCGCGGGCCGGTACGGCCGTCTCCTCGACCGGTGCGATCAGCACGTCTCCCTGCCGGTACATGGCTCTCCCCTCCCCGTTCGGCGCGCTTCGACCGAACACGAGAACGACGCTAGAGGGCGGGTCTGACAATCCATCCGGCCATCGCCCGGAGCCCGCCGGAGCGGCCCCGGCGAACGGCGTTGTCGGTGCCGCTTGGTAGAACTCTCGGCATCAGCCGATCAACGTCGTCCGTTGTCTGGAGCACCGTCATGACCATCGGGAAATACCAGCAGGATTTCCACGGCCTTCCCGTGTTCGACTTCCCGGGTGCCGGCGCGGACGGGACCGCGTCCGCCCCGCTGCCCGACGCCGCCGCGGTCGCCTGGCGGATCTCCGCCCCGACGTACAGCGAGCCCGAGGACGAGCTCTGGGAGCCGCTCTTCGAGCGGTTCCTCAAGACGGTCGACCCGAAGCGCGTGCGCGCGCTGGTCGTCGGCGGCTGGGACGAGGCGTACGAGACCTCGTCCGCCCCCGTCGTCGCGGCGCTGATCGCCGCCCGCGACCGGCTCACGGACCTGCGGGCGGTGTTCGTCGGGGACATGACCGGCGAGGACTGCGAGATCTCGTGGATCGTCCAGTCCGACGTGACGCCGCTGCTCGCCGCCTACCCCGCCCTGCGGGAGTTCGGGGTGCGCGGGGGCTCGGAGCTGAAGTTCCCGCCGATCCGGCACGAGGGCCTGGAGACCCTGGTGGTCGAGACGGGCGGTCTGCCCGCCGAGGTCGTGCGCGGGATCGCCGGCAGCGAGCTGCCCGCCCTGGAGAGCCTGGAGCTCTGGCTGGGCACCGACGAGTACGGCGGTGACAGCACCGTCGAGGACCTGGCACCCCTGCTCGCCGGGACGGGCTTCCCCGCCCTGCGCCACCTGAGCCTGTGCAACAGCGTCATCCAGGACGCGGTCGCCGCGGCCGTGGCCGGTGCCCCCGTCGTCGCCCGGATCGAGCGGCTCGACCTCTCCATGGGCGTCCTCACGGACGAGGGCGCTGCGGCCCTCCTCGACGGGCAGCCGCTGACCCACCTCGCCCACCTCGACCTCTCCCACCACTACCTGTCGGAGGCGATGATCGAGCGGGTCCGGGCGGCGCTCGTCCCGCACGGCGTCACGGTCGTCCTCGACGACCCGCAGGAGGCGGAGGACGACGGAGACAGGGTCTACCGGTACGTCGCGGTAGCCGAATGACCCTCGACCCGCGCCTCGTCGTCGTCGGTGATCCGGCGGGCCGCCGCGTCGCGTTCTTCCAGGACGCGCTGCGGACCGCCGGGCTGCCCGGGGCGCGGGTGGTGTCCTGGCCGGACGTGCTGCGCGGCCGGGCGCGGTTCGCCGCCGGCGAGACCGTACGGATCGACTCGCCCGGCGAGGATCCGGAGGCCGACCGGCTGCTGCGCGGGGTCGACGACCCGGCCCGGGTCGAGGGTTCGGGCCGCTGGTACGCCCGGTTCACCGCCGCCGTCTCGGAGCTCGCGGAGACCGTCGGGGACGCGGGAGGCGCGCTCGTCGACGACGCCGGTGAGCTCGCGGTCCTGTTCGACAAGCGGCTGAGCCACGGCCGGCTGCGGACAGCCGGTGTGCCGGTGCCCGATTCGCCGACCTCCGGGCCGGCCGCCCCGGCCGTGGGCGGCTGGGGGGACCTCCGTGCGCTGCTCGACGCGGCCGGGCTGCGGCGGGCGTTCGTGAAGCTCGCACACGGCTCGTCCGCGTCCGGGGTGCTCGCGGTGGAGACGAACGGCGCGGGCCGGATCCAGGCGACCACGTCGGTGGAGCGCGCACCGGACGGACACCTCTTCAACTCCCTGCGGGTACGGCGCTACACGAGCGAGCGGGAGATCGCCCCGATCGTGGACGCCCTCGCCCCCGACGGGCTGCATGTCGAGCGCTGGCTGCCGAAGGCCACCCAGGACGGCCGCGCCGCGGACCTGCGGGTGGTGGTGATCGACGGCCGGGCCACCCATGCCGTCGTGCGCACCAGCCGCTCCCCCATGACCAATCTGCATCTCGGCGGCGCCCGGGGCGACCTGGCCGCCGCCCGGGCCGCGATCGCCGCGGCCGGCGGGCGGTGGGAGGACGCGCTCGGGGTCTGCGAGCGGGCCGCCGCCGCCTTCCCCGGCACCCGGTGCGTGGGCGTCGACCTGCTGCCCGCCACCGGCTGGCGCCGCTTCGCGGTGGGCGAGGTCAACGCCTTCGGCGATCTCCTGCCCAGGCTCACGGGCCTGCCGGGCAGCGGCGCCGAGGGCCTCGACACGTACGCGGCGCAGGTCGCCGCCCAGTTCCCCGACGCACGCCGGACCCACGCCCGATCGACCGACACCGACCGGACCCACGCCCTCCCTACCGACACAGGCCGGACCCACGCCCTCCCTACCGACACAGGCCGGACCCACGCCCTCCCTACCGACACAGGCCGGACCCGCGCCCTCCCTACCGACACAGGCCGGACCCGCGCCCTCCCTACCGACGCAGCCCCCCGCACCACAGGAACGAGCACCACGTGAACCAGCCCGACATGAACGCGATCGTCGGCAGCCACGACCTGCTCCTGGTCACCCTCGACACGCTGCGGTACGACGTGGCGGCCGAGCTGGCGGCAGAGGGACGCATCCCGCACCTGGCCCGGCATCTGCCCGGCGGGGTCTGGGAGCGGCGACACGCGCCCGGGAGTTTCACGTACGCCTCCCACCAGGCGATCTTCGCCGGTTTCCTGCCGACCCCGGCCGCTCCCGGGCCGCACCCCCGGCTCTTCGCGGCCCGTTTCGCGGGCAGCGAGACGACCGCCGACGGCACCTACGTCCACGACACCCCGGACCTCGTCTCGGCCCTCGCCGGCGAGGGCTACCGGACGGTCTGCGTCGGCGGGGTGGGCTTCTTCAACAAGCAGCCGCCGCTCGGCTCCGTACTCCCCGGCCTGTTCCAGGAGAGCCACTGGGAGCCGTCCTTCGGCGTCGCGTCCCCGACCTCCTTCGCGTCCCAGGTGACCCGCGCCGAGGAGGTCGTCGCCGCGCTCCCCCGCGAGCGCCGGCTCTTCCTCTTCGTCAACGTGTCCGCGCTGCACCAGCCCAACTGGTTCCACCTGCCGGGGGCGACCCGCGAGGCCGGGGACTCCCGGGCCACGCACGCGGCGGCCCTCGAATACGTCGACCGGCACATCGGACGGCTCTTCGCCGCGATGAGCAGCCGCCGGCCCTGCTTCGCGATCGTCTGCTCGGACCACGGCACCGCGTACGGGGAGGACGGCCACACCGGACACCGGCTCGGCCACGAGGTCGTGTGGACCGTGCCGTACGCGCAGTTCGTCCTGGACGGCCCCGCGCAGGAGGCGACGGCATGAACGACACCGCCGCCCCGCGCCCGTACCGCAGCTACGTCTACGCCTATCCGCACAAGACGGCCTACCGCGCGCTCCCCGACCGGCCGCCCCTCGACGCCCTCTGGGCCGCTGAGCCGAAGGACGCGCTCTCCCTCTACGCGCACATACCGTTCTGCGAGGTCCGCTGCGGCTTCTGCAACCTCTTCACCCGCATCGGCGCCCCCGACGAGCTGACCACCCGCTACCTCGACGCCCTTGACCGCCAGGCCACAGCGGTCCGCGAGGCGCTCGGCGACACCCGAGGGGACAGCGCTCCCGTGCGGTTCGCCACGGCCGCGTTCGGCGGTGGCACGCCCACCTTCCTCACCGCCGCCGAGCTGGAGCGGCTTTGCGACATCGCAGAGAAGCGGATGGGGGTCGATCTGCGGGCGGTCCCGCTCTCCGTCGAGACGTCCCCCGCGACCGCGACCGCCGACCGGCTCGCGCTCCTCGCCGAGCGGGGCGCGACCCGCCTCAGCATCGGCGTGCAGAGCTTCGTGGAAGCGGAGGCGCGGGCGGCGGTCCGGCCGCAGCGGCGCGCGGACGTCGAGGCCGCGCTCGGCAGGATCCGGGACACCGGCGTGCCCGTCCTCAACATCGACCTCATCTACGGGATCGACGGCCAGACCGAGGAGTCCTGGCGCTCCTCGCTCGACGCGGCGCTCGCCTGGCACCCCGAGGAGCTGTACCTCTATCCGCTGTACGTCCGGCCGCTCACCGGCCTCGGCCGGCTCTCCCCCGGCGCCGACCGCGAGTGGGACGAGCGGCGGCTGCGCCTCTACCGGTACGGCCGGGACCACCTCCGCGCGCACGGCTACGAGCAGGTGTCGATGCGGATGTTCCGGCGGACGGACGCCGCGCCCCTCGGCCCGGACGACTACGCGTGCCAGACGGACGGGATGATCGGCCTGGGCTGCGGCGCCCGCTCGTACACCTCGGCGCTGCACTACTCCTTCGACTACGCCGTCGACATGCGCGAGATCCGCTCGATCATCGACGCGTACACGGAGACCGCGGACTTCTCCCGCGTCGAGGTGGGCCGGTGGGTCGATGCCGAGGAGGCCCGGCGCCGCCATCTGCTCCAGTCGCTGCTCCAGGCCGAGGGCATGCCGGTCGCCGTCTACGAGGAGCGGTTCGGCTCCTCCCCGTTCGTGGACTTCCCGGCGGAGCTGACCCGTTTCGAGGCCCTCGGCTGGCTCGACGCGGACGCCCCGGCGGGGCTGCTCCGGCTCTCGCCGGAGGGCCTCGCGTACTCGGACGGGCTCGGCCCGGAGCTGTTCTCGCCCGACGTGCGGGCCGCCATGGCCGCGTACGAGCCGAAGTAGGGCCGGCCGTGGATCTGACGCTGCTCTACCGCGGCCCGCTCGCCTCCTGCGACTTCGACTGCCCCTACTGCCCCTTCGCCAAGCGCCGGGACAGCCGCGAGCAGCTGCGCGCGGACCGGGCCGCGCTCGACCGGTTCACCGGGTGGGCCGCCGGACAGACCGGCGACCGGCTGCGGATCCTCTTCACCCCGTGGGGCGAGGGCCTGGTGCGCTCCTGGTACCGGCGGGCCCTTGTCGACCTGTCACGGCTGCCGCACGTGGAGCGGGTGGCGATCCAGACCAATCTCAGCTGCCGGACCGACTGGCTGGCGGAGGCGGACCCGGAGACCGTCGCCCTCTGGTGCACGTACCACCCGGGCCAGACGCCGTACGAGCGGTTCCTCGGCAAGTGCCGCGAGCTGGCGGACCGGGGCATCCGGTTCAGCGTCGGCGTGGTCGGCCTGCCCGAGCACCGGGACGACGCCCGCCGGCTGCGCGCCGCCCTGCCGCCGCACGTCTACCTCTGGGTGAACGCGGCCGAGGGGCACACGTACACGGACGCGGAGGCCGAGGAGTGGACGGGGATCGATCCGCTCTTCCCGTACAGCAGACGGCCGCACCGCTCGGCGGGGCTGCCGTGCCGTACCGGCGAGTCGGTGATCTCGGTGGACGGCGAGGGGACGGTGCGGCGCTGCCACTTCGTCAAGGCCGAGCTGGGGAACCTGTACGACGGTTCGTACCGCGCCGCGCTGCGCCCCCGGGCCTGCCCCCTCTCCGTCTGCGACTGTCACATCGGCTACGTCCATCTGGAGACGCTGCCGCTGTACGACGTGTTCGCCGGCGGGGTCCTGGAGCGGATCCCGGCCGGCGTCACCGTGCCCGGCGGTCCTACAGGGGCATGAGGTCGGGGCGCTTGGCCTCGACGTGGTCGCCCGAGCTCTCGCCGCGCAGCCTGCGCCCGATCCAGGGCACGAGGTACTCCTTGGCCCAGTTGAGGTCGTCGCGGCGCACCTCCAGCGCGCCGCGCGGGGGGCGCGGCGGCCACGACTGGTCCGGGTCGGCGGGCACCGGCAGACCGAGGACCTGGGCGGCGCGCAGGGCGACGCGGGTGTGTCCGTCGGGCGAGAGGTGCAGCCGGTCGTCGTCCCAGGCCCGCAGGTCCTGCACCGACTTGAGGGACCACAGGTCGAGGACCGGGCAGTCGTAGCGGTCCGCGATGGACCGGACGTGGGCGGTGTAGGTGGCGATCTTCCCGCGCAGGTGCCGGAGCACGGGGATGTCACGGGTGTCGAAGCCGGTGGTCACCATGACGGTGCCGACGGCGGAGGTCAGGTCCGCGACGGCCCGCTCGAAGCGCTCGGCCACGTCGTCGGGGTCGGTGCCGGGCCGGATGATGTCGTTGCCGCCGGCACAGAAGGTCACCAGGTCGGGGGCGAGTTCCTTCGCCCGGGGGACTTGTTCCGCCACGATCTGGTCGAGCAGGCGCCCGCGTACGGCCAGGTTGGCGTAGCGGAAGTCGTCGTGCTCCGGCAGCTGGTCGGCGAGCAGGACCGCGAAGCGGTCCGCCCAGCCGACGTACGTCCCGTCGGGTCCGGGGTCTCCGACGCCCTCGGTGAAGCTGTCACCGATCGCCGCGTACGACCCGAATGCGTTCTTGTCTCTTGATCTCGAATCGTCTGCCACGGGAGCACATCCTTCCCTTTCGGTGTGACCTACGCGACCGTAAGGAGGGGTTGACGCCTGGTGACATATGCCACCGATAAAGATTCTCCCAAGCCGGAATACGCCGACGGCCCGGCACACACGTGCCGGGCCGTCAGGAAGCGTCCGTGTCAGATGGAGACGCCGTGCTGGCGCAGGTAGGCCAGCGGGTCGACGTCGGAGCCGTAGCTCGGCGAGGTGCGGATCTCGAAGTGCAGGTGCGGGCCGGTGGAGTTGCCGGTCGAGCCGGACAGGCCGATCTGCTGGCCGCCGGTGACGGTCTGGCCGGACGAGACGGAGAGGGAGGAGAGGTGCGCGTACTGCGAGTAGTTGCCGTCCGCGTGCTGGATGACGACCTCGTTGCCGTAGGCGCCGCTCCAGCCGGCGGAGACGACCGTGCCGGCGCCGACGGCGCGGACGGTGGTGCCGGAGGAGGCGGTGAAGTCGACACCGGTGTGGTAGCCGGAGGACCACATGGAGCCGGAGGCGCGGTACGGGGTGGAGAAGCCGGCGTCGACGGGGGCGACCCAGCCGGACGCGGAGGTCGAGGCCCCCGACGACTGCGAGGTCCGCGACGACTGCGACGAGGAGGACTCGGCGGAGGCGGCGGCCGGGGCGGCGGAGCGCTGGCTGCTGCGCGAGGCGCGCGAGGTGTCGCCGTTCTTCTCGGAGGTCTGGGTGCTCTTGGGGGCGGCCTTCTCGGCGGCCTTCGGAGCGGCCTTCGGAGCCGCCTTCGGGGCGGCAGCCTTGGGCGCGGCGCTCTTCGGAGCAGCGGCGGCGGTGTTCTTGGCGCCGAGGGTGAGCTTCATGCCGGGCAGGATCAGCGAGGGGTTCTCGCCGACGACCTGGCGGTTGTCCGCGTAGAGCTTCTGCCAGCCGCCGGCGAGCCGGTACTCGGTGGCGATCTTGGACAGGTAGTCGCCGCTGACGACGGAGTACGTCTTCGGCGCGGCCTTCGCGGCGGCGGCGGGCGCGGCCTGGAGGGCGGCGGGCGCCTTCACCTGAGCGGCGGCGGCGACGGCCTGGGCGGGGACGGCGGCCTGCTCGGCGGCGTGGGCTCCGGTGGCGCCGAGGAGCGGAAGCGCGACGACGGCGCCTCCCGTACTGGCGACGACGAACCCACGCGTGATGGAATTGATCTTGGGACGGCGGTGCTTACCCTTCGCGGGCATGGCGAATTCCTCTCCGGCGCCTACGAGGTGAGCTGTCGGGTTCGGACTGGAGATGCCCGGCCGCGTTCTCACGCGGCTTCACCCCGAGCCGTCCTGTTGTCGCGGGACCGGCGTACTTCCTGGGTCCCCCGCTCCTGCCACGCATGGGATGAGTGCGGATTCCGGACGGTGGCAGGATTCGGCGGTCCGACCGGATTGACGGTGACGCTAGACGAGCGGGGTCGGAGCGAACAAGCCACAGATTTGCGCCGGCATTACCCGGGCCGCGTTCCGGACGGAATTCCGGTCACCCTCCGTCGATGACGGTCCTTCGATTTCCCTTTTGCGTACGGCAATTGCTTGGGGCCTTCGGCCACGATCCGTCACTTCTATGACCCTGCTCACGCGGCACCGCCCATCTCGCCTGTAAACAGGGCGCGTTCCACTTAACACCCCATTTCGGACAGATCCCCCATTCCCGTCCCGGGGGGTGCGCCGACCCCCTCTCACCTGGATGATTGTCCTAGGGACCGATCTCGCATCGGGCACCCGAACGACGACCCCCAGGAGCATCCGTGACGCAGCAGCTGCCGCAGGTCCCGCCCACCGAAGCGAACGAACCCGAGCTGGCCGAGGTCCGCAACTTCCGGGACGTGGGCGGCCTGCCGACGACGGACGGGCGCGCCGTGCGACCCGGACGCCTCTTCCGCAGCGGCCACCTCGCCCACGCCACCGAGACCGACGCCGCCTTCCTCGCCTCGCTGGGCCTGCACACCGTCTTCGACTTCCGCAACGAGGCCGACCGCAAGGTCGAGGGCGCGGACGTCGAGCTCCCCGGCGTGCGGAACGTGAACATACCCCTCAACGACCCGGCCGACGGCAAGGAGTTCTGGAAGCTGGTACGCGACGGCGACGTCGAGCAGCTGCGGGACATCCTGGGCGACGGCAAGGCGGCGGCCCGAATGTCCGACTCGTACCGGAAGATGGTGATCGAGCGGACTCCGGAGCACAGCAGGATCCTGCACTCCATGGCCGAGGAGAGCGTCCCGGCGCTGATGCACTGCGCGGCGGGCAAGGACCGCGCCGGACTCTCCATCGCGATCACGCTGCTCGCCCTCGACGTCGAGCGCGAGGCGATCGAGGCGGACTACGTGAAGTCGAACGACCCGCACCGCCGCTACAAGGTGCGCCGCAGCTCCACCGCCGCGGACGCGATGTCGCCCGAGGTGATGGAGCTGCTGAGCCCGCTCTTCGACGCGCGGCTGGAGTACCTGCGGGGCGCCTTCGAGACGATCGAGGCGACGTGGGGCTCGGTGGAGACCTACCTCACGGAGGGGCTGAAGCTGGCCCCCGAGACCCGCGAGCGGCTGCGGGAGCGCTTCCTCACGGAGGCGTGAGCCCGCCCGGAGCGCCGCTCTACTGGTTCTGCCCGCCGAGCATGAAGAGCAGGTAGAGGAAGCCGGCGAAGAGGTGCCCGGCGATCAGGTACGCGAAGAGGCGGAGGACCAGGCCCTTGGGGAACTTGCCTTCCCCGCGCTCCTCGCCGGTGACAGGTCGTGACTTCTCGGACATCTCGGTCCTTTTCTGACGAAGGGGGCACGTTCCCGCGAAGGGACACGCGGGGATCAGCGCCGGTGCGGGGTTCCGTCACCGAGGCACAGCTCGGCGACGGGACTCTGCATCAGGGTGTGGACGAAGAGCAGCTCGGCCCCGCCGGGGGTGGCGGCGCCGATGCGGTGCGGGGTCAGCGAGTCGAAGTGCGCGCTGTCCCCGGGATCGAGGACGTGGACGGCGTCGCCGAGCGCGAGCCGCACCCGCCCCTCCAGGACGTGGATCCACTCCTCGCCGGGGTGGACGCGCACGATGTCGGCCCGGGTGGCGTAGGGCACGTGGACGCGCAGGCACTGGAGCGCCCGCCCGGCGCCTCCGGCCTGCCGGTAGATCCAGCCGTCGGCCTCGACGGGCTCGGAGCGGCCGGCCCGGACGACGGGGTCACGCTCGGGCGGAGCCTCGCCGAGGAGCTCGGAGACCGTCGTACCGTAGATACGGGCGAGGCCGAGGAGCATCGGCAGCGAGGGTTGCCGGTTCCCCGTCTCCAGCCGGGAGAGGTGGGCCGGCGAGAGGCCGGCCCGCTGGGCGGCGGCCTCCAGGGTGAGTCCCCGGCGGCGGCGCAGGGCCCGCAGCTGCGGGGCGACGTCGGGCAGGACGTCGGGGGTGGCGGGGTCCGGGGAGGTGTCCCCGGGGACGTGGTCCATGCGTCCATTGCGCCAGGATCATGCCTCTGAGGCAAGTTTCTTGCCTCAGAGGCAAAGACGCCCGGGTCGCACGGGTCAGCGCTGCGCGACCGCCTGCTTCACCAGGGTCCTCCCGAAGTCCCACATCAGCCCGCCGCCGCCGTGGGCCTCGTCCATGACCGCCGTGAAGGCGGTGACGAACCGGTCCACGTCCGCCTCGTCGATGATCAGCGGCGGGATCAGCTTGATCACCTCCAGGTGGTCCCCGGAGACCTGGGTGAGGATGTGGTGCCGCTGGAGCAGCGGCACCACGACCATCTGCGCGAAGAGACCCTTGCGGGCCGCCTGGAGCATGGCCCAGCGGCCGCGCAGCCCCAGCGACGTCGGCCGGCCGAACTCGATCCCGATCATCAGCCCGCGCCCGCGGACCTCGTGCAGCAGCTCGTACCGGGGCACGAGCTCCTCCAGCCGGGAGCGGAGCAGCCCGCCGATCCGCCGGACGCGGGCGACCGTGCCCTCGGTCTCCATGACCGAGAGGACGGCGAGCCCGGCAGCCATGGCCTGCGCGTTCGATCCGAAGCTCGCCGAGTGGACGAGGACCCGGTCCATCGACGAGTAGACCTTCTTGAAGATCCAGTCCTTGCCGAGGGTGGCGCCGACCGGCACGTAGCCGCCGGAGAGCGCCTTGGCGACGCAGACCAGGTCCGGTTCCACTCCCGGCTCGTGCTGGTACGCGTAGAAGTCGCCGGTCCTGCCGAGGCCGGTCTGCACCTCGTCCACGATCAGCAGCGCGCCGTGCCGGTGCAGCAGCTCCTGGGCGGCGAGCAGGAAGCCGGGCGGCGCCTCGTGGACGCCCTTGCCCTGGATCGGCTCCACGACGAAGGCCGCCACGTCGCCACGGCGCAGCTCCCGCTCCAGGGCTTCGAGGTCACCGAGGGCGATCGCGGTGTCCGGCAGGAGGGGGTCGAAGCCCTCCCGGAAGCCCTGCTCGCCGTTGACGGAGAGCGAGCCGGTGGTGAGCCCGTGGAAGGCGTGGGCACAGTAGAGGACCCTGGGCCGCCCGGTGGCGTACCGGGCGAACTTGAGGGCGGTCTCGACGGCCTCGGTGCCGCTGTTGCCGAAGAAGACCCGGTCGAGGTGGGGGGTGTGGGCGAGGAGGCGTTCGGCGAGCAGTCCCGGCAGGGGCTGGCAGTCGAAGCGGGTGAGGTCGGCCAGCTGGGCGTCCAGGACGTCGTGGAGGGCCTTGCGGACGACGGGGTGGTGCCGTCCGAGACCCATCACGCCGAAGCCGGCGAGCATGTCGAGGTGGTCGACGCCGTCGGCGTCCCAGAAGTGGGCGCCCTCGGCCCGCTCGTACACCTTGTCGAAGCCGATGGTGTGGAGCATGCGCGGCAGCTGGTGGTTGAGGTACTTGGCGTGCAGCTCGTACCGCTCGCCGCCGCGCGCGGCGAGCAGGGCCCCCAGGTCGAACTCCCCGCTCATCGCCCGGTCACCTCCCCCACCCTCACGCGCTGTTCCCGGAGACGGTCTCCCTGATCGCGCGCAGGGACTCCTTGAGGGAACCCATGGTGGCGAGGACGGCGGTGGGCTCGTAGCCGCAGTGCGCCATGCAGTTGGCACAGCGCGGGTCCTTTCCGCGGCCGTACTTGTCCCAGTCGGTGTCCTCGACGAGTTCGCGGTACGTGGGGACGTAGCCGTCGCTCATCAGATAGCAGGGGCGCTGCCAACCGAAGAGCGAGTAGTTGGGAATGGCCCAGGCCGTGCAGGGGAAATCGGCCTTTCCTTCGAGGAAGTCCAGGAAGAGCGGCGAGTGATTGAGACGCCAGCGGCGCCGGTTTCCGCCCGCGAAGGCCTTTTTGAAGAGCTCGCGGGTCTGCTCGACGCCGAGGAAGTGCTCCTGGTCGGGGGCCTTCTCGTAGGCGTAGGCGGGCGAGATCATCATTTCGTCGACCTGGAGGTCGTCGTTGAGGAAATTGAGCACCTCGATGATGGTCTGCGGGGTGTCCGTGTTGAAGAAGGTCGAATTGGTGGTGACGCGGAAGCCGCGCCGCTTGGCCTCCTTGATGGCCGCCACCGCCTCGTCGAACACACCTTCCTTGGCGACGGATTCGTCGTGCCGCTCGCGCAGGCCGTCGATGTGCACGGCGAAGGCGAAGTACGGGGACGGAGTGAAGTCCGCCAGCTTCTTGCGGAGCAGCATCGCGTTGGTGCAGAGGAAGACGTACTTCCTACGGGCCACCAACTGGCGCACGATCTCGTGGATCTGAGGGTGCATCAAGGGCTCGCCGCCCGCGATGGACACCATGGGCGCACCGGACTCCAGGACCGCGCCGACCGCCTGCGCGACCGGCATGCGCTGCTTGAGGACACCCGCCGGGTGCTGGATCTTTCCGCAACCCTCGCACTTGAGGTTGCAGGCGTAGAGCGGCTCCAGCTCGACGATCAGCGGGAACTTGTCCCGCTTGCGGAGCTTCTGTTCGAAGAGGTAGGTCCCGACCCTGATGGACTGACGGAGCGGCATGGCCATAACTCGCTCACCTCCTGGGGAGCAGCAAAGAACGGTGCCATTCGAAGAATGCGGGAAGGACGGCACGGAGAACACGGAAGGCCGATATTCCCCCGCGTACCGTGCCGATCCGGACCAGTTCATGTTCTGGAGCGTCCACGACCACCCGTACGGCCGCAACCGGGCGGGCGTCCGGGCCGCCCCCGAGCCGGCCGGCCTCCCGGGCGGTACGCAGGGTCGCCGCGGACTCCATGTCGACGGCGATCGCGCCGGTGGCCCGCAGCGCGACCCGCTCGGGGCCGCGCACCACGTGGTCGGAGCCGCTCAGCGGGCCGGTGTGGACGGTCCGTCCGGGCACCGCCCTGACCAGCGCCTTCACGAGGAGCTCGGTGCCGACGCAGGGGGTCGTGCCCTCGGGGTCGCGGGTCTCCTCGGCGACGATCAGGTCCCCCGGGTGCATGCCCGGGGCGAGCCCCGCGCAGAAGCCGGAGGCGATGACGGCGGCGTCCGCCCACCGCTCCTCGCCGAGCACCCGGGACACGGTCCTGCGGGCGTGGGCGGGTCCCATGCCCGTACGCACCACGGTCACCGGGCCCGGGGCGCCCGCGTGGTCCCCGCCCCGCAGGGCGAACCGCTCGATGCCGAGCGCGCAGGCGATCAGCAGCGGCGGTGCCGCGCCGGGGCGGGAGGCCGGGCCCTGTCCCGGCTCGTGGCCCATCAGCGCCCCTTGCCGGGCGAGGGCTCCCCGTACACGTAGCGCCCGAGCGCCGTGAGCGGGAACACCTGCCGGTAGAGGTGGTAGTTGATGGAGAAGTCCCAGGGGAAACCGGTGCCCGTGAAGTACGGCTCGTCCCAGGAGCCGTCCTCGCGCTGCGTCTCCGTGAGCCAGGCGACGCCCCGCCGGACGGGCTCGGAGTCGCGCTCGCCCGCCGCGAGGAGGGCAAGGAGCGCCCAGGCGGTCTGGGAGGCGGTGGAGGCGCCGCGACCGATCCACTGCTCGTCCTCGTACGAGCGGAGGTCCTCGCCCCAGCCCCCGTCCTCGTTCTGTACGGAGCCCAGCCAGGCGACGGCCCGGCGGATCGCCGGGTGGGAGCCGGGCAGCCCCGCGGCGGCGAGGGCCGGGAGCACCGAGCCCGTCCCGTACACGTGGTTGACGCCCCAGCGGCCGAACCAGGCGCCGTTCGGCTCCTGTTCGGCGAGGAGCCATTCGATTCCCCGGCGCGTGCGGGGGTTTCGGGCCTGACCCTCGTAGGCGAGCATCTCCACCACGTGGGCGGTGACGTCGGCGGACGGCGGGTCGATCACCTCGCCGAAGTCGCAGAACGGCAGCTTGTTGGGGAACACGCTGGTGTTGTCGGCGTCGAAGGCTCCCCAAGCGCCGTTGCGCGACTGCATGCCGAGCGTCCAGCGGGCGCCCCGGGCGATGGCCGCCTCGACCCGCGCGGGGTCGGGGTGGTCGACCCGGCGCAGGGCGAGGAGGACCTCGGCGGTGTCGTCGATGTCGGGGTAGTTGTCGTTGTGGAACTCGAACGCCCAGCCGCCCGGCGGGAGTCCGGGGCGGCGCACCGCCCAGTCGCCCACCTTGGTGATCTCCTCGTCCAGCATCCAGTCGACGGCCTTCACCAGCGCCGGGTGGTCGGGGCGGAGCCCGGCGTCGGCGAGCGCGATGGTGGCGAGACAGGTGTCCCAGACGGGGGACTGGCAGGCCTCGATCATGCGGGTGGGGGCACCTCCCTGGCCGTCAGGCCCAGGGGGACCGTCCTCGCGCCAGACCGCGAACCGGTCGAGGGACTCCAGGCCGGCGCGCATGACCGGGTGCCCGAGGTCGTAGCCGAGGAGGTGGAGGGCGATGACCGAGTAGACGGCCGGAGGCTGGATGCCGCCCCAGCAGCCGTCGTTCTCCTGGCGCTCGACGATCCACCGCGCGGCCGCGTTCATGGCGGTCCCGCGCAGCGCGCGCGGAGCGACCCGGTGGTAGACGTGCAGGGCTTTGTCGAGCCGCTGGAAGATCCCGTCCCAGCCGGTGGCCGGGGCGAGGGGCCGCGGCGGGTTGGGCCGGGCGGGATCGGTGTGCAGCTCGTCGAGCGGGAAGGGCGCGGGGCGGACCGGGCGCTTCGCGGAGACCACGGTGAGCGGCACGATCGTCTGCCGGGCCCAGCAGCCGAAGTCGTAGATGTTGAGCGGGAACCACTTCGGCAGGAAGATCAGCTCCGGGGGCAGCTCGGGCAGGTCCTCCCAGCGCCACCAGCCGAAGAGGGCCAGCCAGATCCGGGTGAAGACCCGGGCGGCGGCGATCCCGCCCCGGGCGCGGACCCAGGCGGAGGCGGAGGCCATGTGCGGGGCGTCCGGCGGGTCACCGGCGAGCCGCAGGGCCACATAGGCCTCGACCGTCGTGGAGAGGTCGCCGGCGCCGCCGTAGAAGGTGGCCCAGGCACCGTCCTCCCGCTGTTCGCGGCGGATGTGGCGGGCCGCCGCCCCGAGGGTGTCGACGTCGAGGATGCCCAGGAACTGGCGGAGGAGCAGGTCCTCGGCGTCCATGGTGACGTTGGTCTCCAGGTCGCCCTTCCACCAGCCCTCCGGGTCCTGGCGGGCGAGCAGGTGCTCGACGGCGCGCTCCGCGGCCCGTGCGGCGCTCTCGTCGAGCTCGTCCCACGCGGCGGAGGGTCCCTCCGGCGCGGCGGTGTCGTGCGTCGTGCTGGCCGCGGCCGCCCGGGGGCCCACGGCCCCGGAGCTTCCGTCGGTCGTCGCTGTCATGGCTTCCCCTTTGATGCAGTCGGTTACTTCTGCTCCTGCGGGTCTGCCGTCGGCCGGCACCGGATGGCACCGGCCGGCGACCGCGAACTCATATGAGGGTGATGGTGATCATCTCTTCCGTACGACCACGAAATCGGCCAGCGCGGTCAGCTGTTCCCGCACGCGGGCGGGCATGTCCACCTCGTGCAGGGCCTCGATCGCGATGGCGTGCTGGCGGCGGGCCTCCTGCGAGGTCCACTCGCGTCCTCCGGCCTCCTCGATGAGGGCGGCGCGGAAGGCGAACTCCTCCTCGGAGAAGGTGTCGAAGTCGTTGGACTTGGCGTCCTCGGCGAGCAGCTCCCCGAGCCGCTCGGAGGCGGATCCGCCCGCGGCGAGGGCCGCGACGACCGGCAGCGACTTCTTGCGCTGGCGCAGGTCGCTCCAGGTCTGCTTGCCGGTGGCCTCCGGGTCGCCCCAGATGCCGAGGAGGTCGTCGACGGCCTGGAAGGCGAGGCCGAGGTGGTAGCCGTACTCCTCCAGCTTGTCGGCGGTGCGGTCGTCGGCCCCGCCGAGGACGGCGCCGATGGAGACGGCGCAGGCGAGCAGGGCGCCCGTCTTGTTGCCCTCCATCTCCAGGCACTCCTCGACGGTGACCCGCTCGCGGTGCTCGTACGAGATGTCCTGGGCCTGCCCGTCGATGAGCTTGCGGGTGGCCGTGGTGAGCCGGCGGGTGGCCCGGCCGGCCTCGACGGTGCCGAGTTCGAGCAGGAGCTCGTTGGCGAGGGCGAAGAGGGCGTCGCCGACGAGGATGGCCTGGGCGGGGCCGTGCACCTTCCACACGGTGTCGCGGTGGCGGCGCTGCTCGTCGCCGTCCATCAGGTCGTCGTGGAGCAGCGAGAAGTTGTGGACGAGTTCCACGGCGACGGCGCCGGGGACGCCGACCTCGGGCGCGGCGCCCGCGGCCTCGGCCGACAGCAGGGCGAGCGCGGGGCGGATCGCCTTGCCGCCGTCGCCGTCGGCGGGGTTGCCGTGGGCGTCGATCCAGCCGAAGTGGTAGGCGGCCACGGTGTCCATGGGCGCTGCGAGGCGGTCGACGGCCGCCCGCAGTACGGGGGTGGACAGGGTCCGCCCCCGCTCCAGCAGTGCGGACACGTCCGCGGTGTCGACGGCCGGATTACCCGGCGGCACAGTCGGCACGGTCTCTCCTCTGGTTCCGGTACTCACAGTCATGCCGCCTCCTGCAGCGGATGGTCATGACGGCGGCCGAGGGTGGAGAGCGCCGCGCCCGCTGCGCTGAAGCCGCTGCGGACGGCGCCCTCCATGGTCGCGGGCCAGCCGGTGGCGGTCCAGGATCCGGCCAGGTAGAGGCCGGGGACCCGGGTGCGGGCGCCGGGGCGGAGCCGGCCGACGCCCGGGGAGGGGGCGAACGTGGCCGTCCGCTCCCTGGTGACGAAGAAGTCGCGGATCCCGGCGCCGCGGGCGGCGGGCAGCAGCCGCTCCAGTTCCGGGAGGTAGCGCTCGCGCAGGACGGCGACGGGCTCGTCGATCTCGTCCCGGGCGGCGGACTGGGAGACGGCGAGGTACTGGCCGCCGCCCTTGAGTCCCGAGGAGTCGGTGCGGTCGAAGACCCACTGGACCGGGGAGCCGAGCGCCGTGAAGAAGGGCCGCTTGAGCACCTTGCGGTCGTAGACCACGTGCAGGTTGAGGATGGGCGCGGTGTCGATGTCGAGGAGCCGGTCGGGATCGTCGAGGGCGCCTTCGGGCAGCAGGGCGTGTGTCTCGTGCTGCGGGACGGCGAGGACGACGGTGTCGGCGTCGATGGTCTCCCCCGGCACCTCGACGGCCCAACGGCCGTCGTCCGTACGGGAGATCCGCTCGGCCTTGGTGCGCAGCAGGGTGCGGACGCCGAGGGCGTCGAGCTCCTTCGCGGGCCTGGTGTCGTGGAGTTCGCCGAGCGGGACGTGGGCCCAGCCGATGTCGGCGGCGCCGGGCTCGGAGAGGAGGCCGGTCTTGAAGACCATCGCGGCGAGCGCCATGGAGGCCTGCGGGGCGGGGGCGTTGAGGGTGGGGATGCCGACGAGGTCCCAGAGGGCCTCGACCGTCCGCGGGGACTGCCCGTGGCGGCCGAGCCAGGTGGCGAAGTCGATGCCGTCGAGGGCCGGGTCGGCGGGGTCGAGCTTCTTCAGGGCGAGCGCGGCCCGGCCGACGGAGGCACGCTCGGCGAGGGAGAGGTGCGGGTACGTGGCGAGGCTGCGCGCGAGGTGCAGCGGTACGGGGAGGGCGTCGCGGCTGATCCGGCCGAGCCGGGGGCCGCGCGGGTGCCCGACGTCCAGGACGGGCACGTCGAGCCGGTCCTGGAGGGGGGCGAGCCGAGCGCCGTCGATCCGGTCGAGGAACCAGCGGTAGGCGGTGCAGCAGCGGAGGTACACGTGCTGGCCGTTGTCGACGGTGAGGTCGCCGCGGCGGAAGGAGAAGGCGAGGCCGCCGAGGCGGGGCCGGCCTTCGAGCAGCGTGACGCGGACGCCGGCGTCGGCGAGCTGGAGCGCGGCCGTGATCCCGGCGAGCCCGCCGCCGACGACGACGGCGTGGGGCTGCGGGGAGTTCCGCTCGGTTCCGTCGGTCGTCACACGGCCTCCGTTCGGGTCGAGGCGGTCGGCAGGGATACCTCGGGCCGGGCTGCCCCGGGCAGGGGTGCCGCAGGCAGGGACGCCGGGGCGGCGCTCCGGGTTGCCCGGCGGGTGGGGGCGTACGGGCGCATCAGGCACGCCTCCTGACGGTACGTCGCGCGATGTGGCGGGTGTCGAGCCCGGAGAGGCCGCGCACGGCGACGTACGCCTTCTCCCGGCCCGGCAGCGAGACCCGGCCGCGCAGGACGGCCTCGGGGTCGCGCTCGATGCGGTCGAGCAGGCGCCGGTAGATGCCCGCCATGGCCGCGACGCACGCGCCGCTGCGCCGGTCGAGCATCGGCAGCAGCCGGTAGCCCTCGGCGAACAGGGCGCGGGCGCGCCGGACTTCGAAGTGGACGAGGCCGGCGAAGTCGGCGCCGGGCGGCGGGGTCTCGCTCCCGAAGCCGTCCCCGCAGCCGAACTTGGCGAGGTCGTCGGCGGGCAGGTAGGTGCGCCCGTTCCCGGCGTCCTCACGGACGTCCCTGAGGATGTTGGTGAGTTGGAGCGCGAGGCCGAGGGTGTCGGCGTACTCGGGGGCGCGGTCGGCGCCCGGGGCGCCGGGCTGGGTGCCGAAGACGCCGAGCGAGATCCGGCCGATCGCGCCGGCGACGCAGCGGCAGTAGACCTTGAGGTCGTCCCAGCTCTCGTAGGTCGCGCCGCGCACGTCCATGAGGACGCCGTCGATGAGTTCGTCGAGACCGCCGAGCGGGATCGGGAAGCGGCGGGCCGAGTCGGCGAGGGCGACGGCGACGGGGTCGGTGTCGTCCTCGTCGACCTCGCCCGTGCGGACCCGGTCGAGCAGCGCGCGGGTGGCTTCGAGCCGCTCCCGCTTGGCCTCGACCGGGAGCGTGCCGTCGCCGATGTCGTCGACGCGGCGCGAGAAGGCGTACAGCGCGGACATCGCCTGGCGCTTCTCGGTCGGCAGCAGCCGGATCCCGTACGCGAAGTTGCGGGCCTGCTGCCCGGTGACCGCCTCGCAGTAGCTGTAGGCGGCCTGGACCGGTGCGGACGGCTGGAGCTGTTCCTCCACGGTGGCGCTCACCCCTCTCTCCGCGCCCGGAGCAGAACCGCTCCAGCCTGGCGCATCAGGCTCGGCTTGGTGGGCCCCGGCGGGCCGGGCAGGACGTCGAATCCGGCGGCGGTGATCGCGTCGAGCGCCGCGAGGCCTCCGGCGGTGAATCCGGTGAGGAGGAGGCGGAGCCGGCCGTGGACGCTGCCGACGAGCGGGATGCCCGCGTACAGCAGCTCGCGGGCCCGCTCGGCCTCGAAGGCGATCAGGGCGCGCACGGAGGCGCCCGCGGTGGGCCGGGCGAGGTCGTCCTCGGTGACGTGGAAGCGCTTGAGGTCCTCGGCGGGCAGGTAGATCCGGTCGTTGCCGAGGTCCTCGGCGACGTCCTGGAGGTGCTCGACGATCTGCAGGGCGGTGCAGATCTCGTCGGAGCGCCGGATCCGCTCCGGGGTGTCGGTGCCGGTGATGGCGAGGACGAGGCGGCCGACGGGGTTGGCGGAGAGCTCGCAGTACGCGACGAGGTCGTCGTACGTCTCGTAGCGGCGCACCAGCTGGTCCTGGCGGTTGGCCGCGATCAGCCCGAGGAAGGGCTCGGGGGTGAGGCCGCACCGCCGGACGGTCGGCTGGAGCGCGCGCAGCAGGGGGTGACGGGGGGTGCCGTCGAAGACGCGCCGGAGGTCGGCCTCGAAGGCGTCGAGGAGGGCGACCCGGTCCTCCCCCTGCTCGGGGGTGAGGCCGAGGTGCCGGGCGTCGGCGCCGCCGGGGGCGAGGTCGCCGTCGCCGATGTCGTCGACGAGGCGGGCGTAGCCGTAGACGGCCATGAGGTCGTCGCGCCAGGCACGGGGCAGGAAGAAGGGGGCCACGGGGAAGTTCTCGTCCGCGGCCTTGCCGAGTGTGGTGCGCGAAGAGGCGTCGGGGCGCACCTGCCGGGTACCCGTCACTGGGCGCTGCCCGACAAGGGGACGGCGACACCCTCGTGGAGCTGGAGATTCTGCGTCATGGCCGTCACGACTCCCGTTCTACACTGCCGATCCAATCCATCCTATTTCGGACACGCCGCCTACTCCTGCCCGCCGGGCCGCCACCTGGCGACCCGATGGCCGTGGGGTATCGCCCTACTTGCCTCGAAACAGACCGGTCCAGCTTACGTTGTACGACGGCAGTCGTCGTTCCGGGGTGGCGGGGATCCGGGACTTCATCCGTACGGGTCGCCAATCCTCCTGAACGGAAAGGGAGTTCGAGGCCGGACCGGGGTCAGGTGACGCGCGCGCCGGAGACGACCATGGCCAGGGTGGATTCGACGACGTCGTTCCTGCGCTGCGCGGGCAGGCGCCGCAGCGGACCGTCGAGCAGCAGGAGTGACAGTCCGTGTACGGCAGACCATGCCGCGGCGCCGGCGGCGGGCCGGACGCCGGGGCGGGGTCCGGCGGCCTTGGCGAGGCCCTCGAGGGCCTCCCTGAGCAGGGTGAAGGCGCGGATCTCGGGCTCGGGAGACTGCCGGCCGGAGACCGGCTCGTCGGCTTCGGCGGGACGGAGGACGCAGAACGCGGCGCGGTAGAGGCCGGGCTGCTCCACGGCGAAGCCGACGTATCCCCGGCAGAGGGCGACGAGCCTGCGCTCGGCGGCCAGGGCGGGGTCGTCGGCACCGGGCTCGCGGGCGGCGGCCCGGTCCATGGAGTCGGCGAGCAGGCGCTGGGCGTGGAGCTTGACGGTACGGAGCAGTTCGCCCCGCCCGTCGAAGTGCCGGTAGGCGGCGGTGGGCGAGACGCCGACCCGGCGGGCGGCCTCGCGCAGGACGACCCGCTCGGGCCCGCCGCCGGTGGCCAGGTCGACGGCGGCGCAGATCAGCGCGTTGCGCAGATCGCCGTGGTGGTAGGTCTTTCCCCCCGAGATCGCTGCCATGCGCTCATCCTGCCCGATGTTTACCGCATGAACATTCCAGGTGGCGCAGCGACGCGCGGAGAAGAAGGGGGCTGGTGCGCAGCACCTTCCGGCAAGGGTGGTGGTGGGCGACGGGAGGGCGGAGGAACCCCTACCGGGTGACTCCGGTAGGGGTTCCTCCACAGGGTCGGGATGCCGCTAGCGAGCGGTCTCCCGCTCGTACGCCTTGAGGACCTCGTCCGTGGGGCCGTCCATCAGGAGCTGCCCCTTCTCCAGCCAGAGCACCCGGTCGCAGGTGTCCCGGATGGACTTGTTGCTGTGGCTGACCAGGAAGACCGTGCCGGCCTCCTTGCGCAGCTCGCGGATGCGCTCCTCGGAGCGGATCTGGAACTTGCGGTCGCCCGTCGCGAGCGCCTCGTCGATGAGGAGGACGTCGTGGTTCTTGGCCGCCGCGATGGCGAAGCGGAGCCGGGCGCCCATGCCGGAGGAGTACGTGCGCATCGGCAGGCTGATGAAGTCGCCCTTCTCGTTGATGCCGGAGAAGTCGACGATGCCGTCGTACCGGGCGCGCACCTCCTCGCGGCTCATGCCCATGGCGAGGCCGCCGAGGATGACGTTGCGCTCGCCCGTCAGGTCGTTCATGAGGGCCGCGTTGACGCCCAGGAGGGACGGCTGGCCGTCGGTGTAGACCTTGCCGCTCTCGGTGGGGAGCAGTCCGGCGACGGCGCGCAGCAGCGTGGACTTGCCGGAGCCGTTGGAACCGATGAGGCCGATGGCCTCGCCCCGGTACGCGGTGAAGGTGACGCCGCGGACGGCGTGGACCTTGCGGACGCCGCGGGTGACCTCGGCCTTGCCGCGGCCGACGATCCGGCTGAGCGCCGCGGTGGCGCTGCCCTTGCCTCCGCCGCCGGTGTTGACCCGGTAGACGATGTGGACGTCGTCGCAGATGACGGTGGGGACGTTGCTCGGGTTCGGGTCAGCCACGGCCGTACCTCTCCTCGGCCTTCCAGAAGTAGACGAAACCGCCGGCACCGACGGCCAGGGCCCAGCCGAGGGCGGTCATCCAGACGTGGTCCGGAAGGTTCTGCGCGCCGTAGCCGTCGATGAGGGCGAAGCGGATCAGGTCCATGTAGACCGCCGCCGGGTTGTACATGAGGATGTCGGCGATCCAGGCCGGCTTGTCGGCGAGCATCACCGGGATCGAGAACATGACGCCGGAGGCGTACATCCAGGTCCGCATGATGAACGGCATCAGCTGGGCGAGGTCGGGGGTCTTGGAGCCCATCCTGGCCACGATCATGGCGAGTCCCACGTTGAACACGAAGTGCAGGAAGAGCGCCGGGATCACCAGCAGCCACCGGAGGGAGGGGTAGCTGCCGAAGGAGAGCACGATCGCCACGAGGACGATCATCGAGAACAGCAGCTGCTGGAGCTGCTGGAGCGAGAAGGAGATCGGGAGGCTGGCCCGCGGGAAGTGCAGGGCCCGGACGAGGCCGAGGTTCCCCGAGATCGCCCGGACGCCGGCCATGACCGAGCTCTGGGTGAAGGTGAACACGAAGATGCCGGTGACCAGGAAGGGGATGTAGACCTCCTTGGTCATCCCCTGTCCGGCGCCCAGGATCAGCCCGAAGATCAGGTAGTAGACCAGGGCGTTGAGCAGCGGGGTCGCCACCTGCCACACCTGGCCCAGCTTGGCCTGGCTGTACTGGGCGGTCAGCTTGGCCGAGGAGAAGGCCAGGATGAAGTGGCGGCGGCTCCACAGCTCGCGTACGTACTCGAACAGCCCGGGCCGGGCGCCGCTGACCGCGAGACCGTACTTCGCGGCCAGCTCGGCCGGGGCCAGGCCCTCGTCGACGGACGGGGGCGCGCTCGTCGCGACCGCCCCGCCCTGGTGTGTGTCACTCACAGTCGAAACTTTCGTGTTCAAGATGCGCGGCACGTCGGTACCACGATGTCAGACGACCGGGGGGCGACCCAGCCGGGTCAGCCGCCACACCGTACGCCACCTCATCGGGCGGCGCGGCCCGCAGGGAGTCGTCCACCCTTCGCGGAAACCGCCGAACCACGCCTTGAGCGCGGAGGGCGAGGGCCGACGTGCCAGGGTGAGCAGCAGCCAGACGCCGAGATACACCGGCACCAGGGGCGCGGGCAGATTGCGACGTGCCAACCACACTCGGTTACGGGCCACGTTGAAGTGGTACGAGGCGTGGCGGGAAGGTGCGGTAGTGGGGTGCAACAGCACCATGTCGGAACGGTAGTCGATCATCCAGTCGGCGTCGAGCGCGCGCCAGGCGAGATCGGTCTCCTCGTGCGCGTAGAAGAACTCCCCCGGGAGAGCGCCCACTTCGGCGAAGACCTTGGTCCGGACGGCGTTGGCGCCGCCGAGGAAGGTCGTCACCCGCGAGGAGCGCATCGGGTCGGCGGAGCGCAGCCGCGGCACGTGCCGGCGCTGGGTGATCCCGGTCTCGGGGTCGGCGATGCGGAAGCTGATGATGCCGAGCCGCGGGTCGGCCGTGAAGGCCTGCCGGACCAGCTCCGCGGTGTCGGTGTGGGCGAGCAGCCCGTCGTCGTCGAGGAAGAGCAGGACGTCGACGTCGGTGCCGCCCGGCCCGAAGGCCTCGATGCCGACGTTACGGCCGGCGGGGATGCCGAGGTTCTCCGGCAGGTCGACGGTCCTGACCCAGCCGGGCACCCCGGTGACCGGGGTGCCCTGCCCGACGACGACGACCTCGACGGGGTCGCCCTCCTGCTTGGCGACCGAGTCGATCAGCGCGCGCAGGTCGTCGGGGCGGTTGCCCATCGTGATGACGACGGCACCCACCTTGAGCGGAGAACTCACGGCCGGCCTCACTTCAGCCTGCTGGAGACCAGGATCGACACCAGGTGCAGAACGGTCTGGAGCAGGGCGATGCCGCAGAGCACCGCGACGCCGAGCCGGGAGAAGAAGAGGTCGCCCCGGACCTGGTCCAGGATCGCGAGGGCCAGGATCAGGAAGGAGGCCTCGATGCCCAGGATCAGCCGGTGGAACTTGAGCGCGGCGGCGGCCTTGCGGGCCAGCGCCATGCCGGAGGAGCGCGGCTCGGAGGCCGTCTCCTTGACCGGCGGGAGTCCGCCCTGGTGCCGGGCGACGCCGACGAGGTCGGTCTCGGCCTTGATCAGGATCGCGCCGAGGGCGGCGAGGGTCCCGAGGAAGGCCCACAGCCAGTCGATCCGGCCCTCGCCCCACAGGTCGGCGGCGCGCAGGCCGAAGCCGACGAGGACCGCCGCGTCGCACAGGTACGCGCCGACCCGGTCCAGCCAGACGCCTTGAAGCGAGAACTGCTTCTTCCAGCGGGCCACCTCGCCGTCGACGCAGTCGAGCAGCAGGTACATCTGGACCATCACGACGCCGAGGACGGCGCCCGTGATGCCCGGCACGAGGAGGGCCGGGGCGGCGAGCACGCCGAAGACGGTCATCAGGTAGGTCAGCTGGTTGGGCGTGACCTTCGTGGTCACCAGCCGCCGGGTGATCCGCAGCGAGATCTCTCGCATGTACAGGCGGCCGCCCCAGTGCTCACCGCTCCGCCGGTCCTTCACACCCGGAGGGTGGACGACCGGTCGGAGCTCAGCTACCGATGGCTTTTGCATAGTCGGCGTACGCGTCCCTGATCTCGTCGTCGGACAGGTCGAGGTGTTCCAGGATGGTGAAGCGTCCCGGCCGGGTCTGCGGGGCGAAGGACACCGCCTGGACGAACTCGTCCACGCTGAAGCCCATCTCCTCCGGCAGCACGGGCAGCCCGTGCCGGCGCAGGGTCTCGACCATCAGCGCGGAGCCCTCCTGGGCACCGCGCAGGTGCATGGCGAAGGCCGCGCCGAGACCGCACTGCTCGCCGTGGCTCGCGGCCCGCGTCGGGAAGAGCAGGTCGAAGGCGTGGCTGATCTCGTGGCAGGCGCCCGAGGAGGGGCGCGTGTCGCCGCTGATGGACATGGCGATGCCGGACATCACCAGGCCCTCGGAGAGCGTGACGAGGAAGTCGTCGTCGCCGACCCCGCCGGGGTGGCGGAGCACGGCCTCGCCGGCGCTGCGCGCCATGGCGGCCGCGAGACCGTCGACGGGCTCGCCCGTCTGCTCGTGCGACAGCTCCCAGTCCGCGATGGCGGAGAGGTTCGAGATCGCGTCGCCGATGCCGGAGCGGACGAAGCGCACCGGGGCGTCCCGGATCACGTCGAGGTCGATGACCAGCGCGATCGGGGTCGGCACACCGTACGAGCCGCGTCCGTTGTCGTTGTCCAGCGTGGACACCGGCGAGCAGATGCCGTCGTGCGACAGGTTGGTGGCGATGGCCACCAGCGGCAGGCCGACCCGGGCCGCCGCGTACTTCGTCACGTCGATGATCTTGCCGCCACCGAGAGCGACGACGGCGTCGTACCGCTTGCCGCGCATGGCGTCGGCGAGCTTCACGGCCTCGTCGATGGTGCCGCCGGAGACCGGGTACCAGTCCGCGCCCGGGAGCTCGGGCGCGAACTGGTCACGCAGTTTCAGGCCCGAGCCGCCGCTGATGGCGACGGCGATCTTGCCGTTGCTGGAGATCCGCTGGTCCGCGAGGAGCGCGGACAGGTCGTCCAGCGCTCCTCGGCGGATGTCGACGACGACCGGCGACGGGATCAGCCGGGTCAGTACTGGCACGCGATCTCACGGCCCTTCGCGAGGTCGTCGTGGTTGTCGATCTCGACCCACTTGACGTCGCCGATGGGGGCCACGTCGACGGTGAAGCCGCGGTTGACGAGCTCCTGGTAGCCGTCCTCGTAGTAGAGGTCGGGGTCGCGCTCGAAGGTGGCCTTGAGGGCGTCGGCGAGCTCCTCGGCGGCCTCGGCCTCGATCAGCGTGACGCCGATGTACTCGCCGGTGGCGGTGGCCGGGTCCATCAGCTTGGTGATGCGCTGGACGCCCTTGCCCTCGGCGGTGATGACCTTCATCTCCTCGTCGGCGAGGCTCTTCACCGTGTCGAGGGCGAGGATGATCTTCTGGCCGTTGCCGCGGGCGGCGAGGAGGGTCTCCTCGACGGAGACCGGGTGGACCGTGTCGCCGTTGGCGAGGATCACACCGCGCTTGAGGACCTCACGGGCGCACCACAGGGAGTAGGCGTTGTTCCACTCCTCGGCCTTGTCGTTGTCGACGAGGGTGATGGTGAGGCCGTACTTCGCCTCCAGGGCCTCCTTGCGGGCGTAGACGGCCTCCTTGCGGTAGCCGACGACGATCGCGACCTCGGTGAGGCCGATCTCCGCGAAGTTCTTCAGCGTCCCGTCGAGGATGGTGGTCTCGCCGTCGACAGGCACGAGGGCCTTCGGAAGGGTGTCGGTGTAGGGGCGCAGACGGCGTCCGGCACCGGCTGCCAGTACGAGGCCGATCATGCTGTTTCTCCTTCGTCGTGAACGGCGGGTGCTCCGGAGGAGACCCAGAAACGGATGGACTCCACGAGCACCACGAGCGCGACGGCGACCGCGAGGGCGGCCAGTGCCAGGGTGAAGTCGTCACCGCGGTCCGCCAGGAGGGCGGCGAGGGCGACCACGAGGAGCGTGCGCCCCTCGTGTCCGCCGGTGACGCGCACCAGCCACGTGGGCGGCGCGCCGGTGCCACCGCGTATGCGGTAGACCGTGTCGTAGTGATGGTAGGCGACCGCCGCGACCAGCCCGAACGCCGCCGGAAGGGCGTGCGCGGAGTCGGAGCGGGCGGCGAGCACGAGGACGGTGGTGTACTCGGCGGCACGGAAGAGCGGGGGGACGAGCCAGTCCAGGGCGCCCTTGAGGGGGCGGTTGACGGCCGCGCCGGCGAACATCACGTACAGGGCCGCGGCGACGACGGTCTGCGCGTCCCCGAAGGGACGGCCGAGGACGGAGGCGAGCAGCGTTCCCGTGGCGAGCAGCGCGAGGACGAAGCCGGGGGGCAGCCCGGATCCGAAGCCGCCGAAGATCCGGCCCGCGATCCGGGCGAGCGGGCCGGAGTCCGCGAGGTCGGCGAGGGCCTGGGCGGCCCGGTCCGTCCTGTTCGCCTTACGGGTCACGGAGCGCAGGACGCGGCCCGCGGTGGTGTAGCAGGCGGCGAACGCACAGCCGGCGATCAGCGCCCAGAAGACGATCCGGGGGCTGGTGACGGCGGTGAGGACGGCGATCATCGCCCAGCGCTCACCGATCGGCAGGATGATTATCCGCCGGGCCCAGACGGTCCAGCCGACGCTGTCGAGCCGGCCGGAGAGGGCGGCGGAGGGGCTCTTGCTCGCCGTGGCGTCGTAGGTGGCCTCGTAGAACGAGAAGTCCACGACGTGCCGGCAGGTCATGAGGACCATGGCGCCGAGCGCGAGGGCCCAGACGTCATCGCCGTCGCGGGCGGCGCCGAGGGCGAGGCCCGCGTAGAAGGCGTACTCCTTGGCGCGGTCGAAGGTCGCGTCGAGCCAGGCGCCCAGCGTCGAGTACCGCAGCGCGTAGCGGGCGATCTGCCCGTCGGTGCAGTCGAGGACGAAGGAGACGAGGAGGAGGATTCCGGCGGCGACGTAGCCGCCGCGCTCGCCGGTCGCCGCGCAGCCGGCCGCGATCAGCGCGGTGAGCAGCGACGCGGTGGTGACCTGGTTGGGGGTCAGGCCGCGGCGCGCGCACCAGCGGGCGATGTAGCGCGAGTACGGGCTGACGAAGAAGGTGGTGAAGAAGCCGTCCTGGGCCTTGACCGCCGAGCGGAGGCGTACGGCTTCCTCGTCGACGGCGGCGACGGCGGCGCGCGCCTCGTGGCGGGCCTCGGCGTCGGCGGGCACGGTGGCGACGAGGGTGCCGAGCTGGGGCCGGTGCACGGCGACGCCGTCGGCGTCGAGCGCGTCGGCGAGGGTGCCGGTGAGGTCGTCGGCGGGGCGGTCAGCGTCGGAGGACCCCGCGGGCACGGTCACGGCGGTCGCGGCGGTCAGGGCGCGGCTGAGCGCGGGGCGGGCCTCGCTCTGCGCGGAGAGCGCGCCGGTCGTGGCCGCGGCCGGGAACCGGGGGTCGGTGAGGGCGAGACGCAGGGCGTGCACATGACCGACGAACCGGGGGTCGACGAGCGCGACGCGCTCGTCCGCCGGGACGGCTGCCAGCACGGCGCCGGTCTCCTCGGCGCCGGTGGCGATCCGGACGTCGAAGCCGAGCGACCGCAGATCAGCGTCGAGCGAGGATCCGGGTGCCGGCGGGCCGGTGAGGATGGCGGTCGACAGACGAACTCACTCCTTGGAGCTGACGAGGGGCCTGCGGGCCGTGGCGGCCCGGGGCGCGGCGGCGCGGCCCGGCGCCGGGCGGCGGCACGTCGGCTGAGGCTATCGGATGAACGGAGCGTGAGTTCACCGAGGCTTCGCGGGCCGGACTCCCCCGGGCCCACCCGTGGCCGCACGGGTGCGAGAGGCCCTGGGGAGATCGGCCCGGACGAGTGGTGGTCCGGCCCGGGGGTCCTGGCGGCGCCCGCCGTGCGGGGCCACTGCCGACCAGTTCCCGCCATGGCCGGTCGTGCTGGCATCACCGCAGGTCAGAGCATATGACAACGGTGTTCAGTACCGTGTTGCACATACCCCCCACCCGTAGTTCACTTGCCACTTGGGGCAGACGGAACGACTCGATCGGGAGGCCATCTCATGGGGGCTGGACACGACCACGGGCACAGTCACGGCGGAGCGCCGCCCACGGGCACCGCTGGGGCCGCGTACAAGAACCGACTGCGGATCGCGCTCGGCATCACGCTCTCCGTGATGGTGATCGAGATCATCGGCGGTGTGGTCGCGGACTCGCTCGCGCTGATCGCCGACGCGGCCCACATGGCGACGGACGCCGTCGGCCTCGCGATGGCGCTGCTCGCGATCCACTTCGCCAACCGGCCGCCCTCCGGGAACCGCACCTTCGGATTCGCCCGGGCCGAGATCCTGGCGGCGCTCGCCAACTGTCTGCTGCTGCTCGTCGTCGGCGGTTACGTGCTGTACGAGGCGATCCAGCGGTTCGTCGAGCCCGCCGAGACCAAGGGCGGTCTGGCGATCGCCTTCGCCGTGGTCGGCCTGGTGGCCAACATGATCTCCCTCTCCCTGCTCGCCCGGGGCCAGAAGGACAGCCTCAACGTGCGCGGGGCGTATCTGGAGGTGCTCGCGGACGCCCTCGGCTCGGTGACGGTGATCGTCGCGGCCGGCATCATCATCGCCACGGGCTGGCAGTACGCCGACCCGATCGCCTCCATCGTGATCGGCCTGATGATCGTGCCCCGCACGGTCAAGCTGCTGCGCGAGACGCTGGACGTGCTCCTGGAGGCGGCGCCCAAGGGCGTCGACATGGCGGAGGTACGGGCCCACATACTGGCGCTGCCGGGCGTCGAGGACGTCCACGACCTGCACGCCTGGACGATCACCTCGGGCATGCCGGTGCTCTCGGCCCACGTCGTGGTGGACCAGGGCGCGCTGGACTCGGTCGGGCACGAGAAGATGCTGCACGACCTCCAGGGGTGCCTGGGCTCCCACTTCGACGTGGAGCACTGCACCTTCCAGCTGGAGCCGGCCGGGCACGCACAGCACGAGGCGAAGCTCTGCCTCTGAGATCAGGGGACTGTTAGGCTCCACGTACGTACACGTGTGGAGAGGGGCTGAGGTTGATGACCGTCGCGATGGAGGCTGCCCAGTGCGGCAGCGCCCGGTCCAGCTTCAGCTCCCGGGTCACCGGCTGACCTGATCCCGGTCTTCCCACCGGTACGTCACGTCGTCGGCCGGGGCCCTCTCACACAAGGGCTTCCCACGTTGTCCGACAACGCTTTGTACGACTCCTTCTTCGCCCTGCACCACGGTCTTCCGCGGCAGGGCCCCGGCTCCGACACCACCACCCGTCGGCTCCTCGCGCTCGCGTGGGGGTCCTCCCACTCCCCCCAGGGGCGTAGGGGGAGGTTTCCGGAGCGTCCGCGCGTGCTCGACCTGGGCTGCGGCCCGGGCCGTTCCGCGCTGCTCCTGGCCGCCGAGGCGGGAGCCGAGGTGACCGCCGTCGACACCCACGAGCCGTTCCTCGCCGAGCTGCGGGACTCAGCGGCCGCGCGCGGGCTCGACGGTTCGATCCGCACCGTCCGCGCCGACATGGGCGCACTGCCCTTCCCCGACGGCTCCTTCGACCTGGTCTGGGCCGAGAGCTCGGTCTTCGTGCTCGGCTTCGACCGGGCCCTGGCCGAGTGGCGCAGGCTGCTCGCACCGGGCGGCGCGCTCGTGCTCACCGAGTGCGTGTGGACCACCGAGGAGCCGGGCCTTGTGGCCCGCGCCTTCTGGGAGGAGCACTACCCGCTCCGTACCGTCGCCGGGAACGCGGCGGCGGCGGTCGAGGCCGGCTATCACGTCGTCGGCACCGTCCCGCAGCCGGAGAGCGACTGGGACGAGTACTACGTCCCGCTCTCCGCGCGCGCCGAGGCGGCCGACACCACCGTGCCGGGCATGGCCGAGGCCGTGGCCGGGGCGCGCACCGAGATCTCCCTGCGGCGCGTGCACGGCGGTGACTACGGCTACGCCGGTTTCGTCCTGCGGCCGGCCGATCCGCGCTGGCGCGTCCGCGAGGAGACCGCCGCGGACGCCCCGGCGGTCCGGCGGGTCGTGTCGGCGGCCTTCGGGTCGGCGGACCTGCCGTCGGGGGGAGAGGCCGATCTGGTCGACGCCCTCCGGCTGGACGCCGACGCCTGGCTGCCCGGTCTGTCGTACGTGGCGGAGGCCCCGGACGGCTCGATCGCGGCGCACGCCCTGATCACCCGCTGCCGGGTGGGCGGCGCCCCCGCGGCGGCGCTCGCGCCGGTCTCGGTGGCTCCGGAGTACCAGCGGAGGGGGGCCGGGCAGGCCGTCGTCCGGGCGGTGCTCGACGCGGCGCGGCTGCGCGGAGAGCGGCTCGTCCTCGTCCTGGGCCATCCGGAGTACTACCCACGGTTCGGGTTCGTACAGGCGTCCGCGTATGGAATCAAGCCAGGTTTCGAGGTTCCGGACGAGGCCATGATGGCGCTCGTCCTGGACGGATCCGAGCCCGCCTTGTCGGGCACGCTCGTCTATCCGGCTGCTTTCGGGGTGTGACGGCCTCCTGAGGTCCCTCCGCTCCCGCCGCGCCGGTGCACTCCGGCGCGGCGGGAGCGGCGACGTCCGGCCGACGAAGTGCGGACAAGCCGCTTTTGTACGGCAGACTGGGGTTGCCCCACCGGGCCGAGGACCGAAGCGAAGGACGGGTATGCCGACCACACCAGCCACAGCGGCTCAGATCTCGCCGGAGATCACGTCGAACGGCGTCCAGCCGTCCGGAGCACCGGCGCCGATCATGCTCGAACTGGTCGACGAGGACGGGACGACCATCGGCACGGCGGAGAAGCTCGCCGCCCACCAGGCGCCGGGTCAGTTGCACCGCGCCTTCTCCGTCTTCCTCTTCGACGAGTCCGGCCGGCTGCTGCTCCAGCGGCGGGCGCTCGGCAAGTACCACTCCCCCGGCGTCTGGTCCAACACCTGCTGCGGGCATCCCTACCCGGGCGAGGCGCCGTTCGCGGCGGCCGCCCGGCGGACCTTCGAGGAGCTCGGCGTCTCGCCGACGCTGCTCGCCGAGGCGGGCACCGTCCGCTACAACCACCCGGACCCGGCCTCGGGCCTGGTGGAGCAGGAGTTCAACCACCTCTTCGTCGGCCTCGTGCAGGCCGAACCGCGGCCGGACCCGGAGGAGATCGGGGAGACCGCGTTCGTGACGGCCGCCGAGCTGGCCGAGCGGCACGCCGCCGCGCCGTTCTCCGCCTGGTTCATGACGGTGCTCGACGCGGCGCGTCCGGCCGTCAGGGAGCTGACGGGTCCGTCCGGGGGCTGGTGACCATCGGCTCGTGGGACGCGCCCCCCGGCCCCGGTGCCATCGGGGCCAGGGGCAGCGCCGCCCAGATGATCTTGCCGCCGCTCGCCGTGTGCTCGACGTCGCAGGCTCCGCCGGCCTCCTGGGCGACCTCCCGGACCAGGAGCAGTCCGCGGCCCCCGGTCTGCCCGTAGTCCGCCACCAGCGCCTTGGGGCGGTACGGGTGGTTGTCCTCGACGGACACCCGGATCCACTCGGGGCCGATCGCGACCTCCACCGCTATCTCCGGCGACAGCAGCGCCGCGTGCCGCACGGCGTTGGTGACCAGCTCGGAGACGATCAGCAGCAGGCCGTCCATGATCTCCTCATGGACAGGGACTCCCTGGCGGACCAACAGGTCGCGTACGGCGTGCCGGGCCTGCGGGACGGAGACGTCGACCGCGGGTGCGGTGAAGCGCCAGACTCCTTCGTAGGACGGTGACCGGGTGGGTACACCTCCGTGGGTCTCCACGGTCCGGTTCCCACCCTCGTGCTCGATTCTCGCCACGGATCGAGTCTTGGCAATGCGCGCGGGCGGACCGGCCTACTGACCAGAAGTCGACACTTATCGGCCACCTTCTGATCGGGTGGGTATGCCAACGTCAGTTGTGCGACAGATCCTGCGCGCTTTCTGAAGGCCCCCGACGGTGGGCGCCCTCCGCCCCGTGGCGTCTCCCTCGGGGCACCCCTTCCTGATCGCGCCTCCGGGCGCGGCGGATAGCATCCGGCGCATGGAGCCGCAGCTGAAGGCCAGCGTCACGGACGGGGTCGCCACCGTCGTCATCGCCAACCCCGCCAAGCGCAACGCGATGAGCGCCGCCATGTGGCGCGCGCTGCCCGGTGTGCTGGACCGGCTGGCCACCGACCGCGCGGTGCGGGCCCTGGTCCTGACCGGCGAGGGCGACACCTTCTGCGCCGGGGCGGACATCTCGGCGCTGCGGGAGCCCGGTGACGAGCAGCGGAGTCTCGCGGTACGGGCCGAGGAGGCGCTCGCGGCGTTCCCCAAGCCGACGCTCGCGGCCGTCCGGGGCTTCTGTGTCGGGGGCGGCAGCCAGCTCGCCGCCGCGTGCGATCTGCGCTTCGCCGAGGAGGGCGCCCGCTTCGGGATCACCCCCTCGAAGCTCGGCATCGTCTACCCGTCCTCGTCGACCCGCAGGCTGACCGCCCTCGTGGGCCCCTCGACCGCCAAGTACCTGCTGTTCTCCGGCGAGTTGATGGACACCGAGCGGGCTCTGCGGACCGGGTTCGTGGACGAGGTGCACCCGGCGGGCGAACTGGACAAGCGGGTGGCCGAGTTCGTCCGGGTCCTCGCCTCGCGCTCGCTGCTGACCCAGGCCGCGGCCAAGGAGTTCGCCGACGGGCGGACGGACCGGGACGACCACTGGACGGAGCAGGCGCGCGGCAGCGGCGACACCGCGGAGGGAGTCGCCGCCTTCCTGGAGCGCCGCGCGCCCCGCTTCACGTACGGGACCTGAACCTGGGGACGACCCAGGCCCCGGCCCCGACCCGGCCCTACCGGCCGAGGGTCTCCACCCTCTCGCCCCGCCAGCGCGCCACGATCTCGGCCGGCGCCTTCTCCGGCGATCCCGCGTCGTACGGCGGCTGCGGGTCGTACTCGGTGAGCAGCTGGATCGTCTGGGCGGTCTCGTCGCCGGCGATCCGGCCCAGCAGGTGCAGCGCCATGTCGATGCCGGACGAGACCCCGGCCGCGGTGACGTACTTGCCGTCGAAGACGACCCGCTCGCCGGTGGGCTCGACGCCGAGGGCCCGCAGCTCGTCGAAGGCGAGCCAGTGCGTCGTCGCACGGCGGTCCTTGAGCAGGCCCGCCGAGGCGAGGATCAGCGAGCCGGTGCAGACCGAGGTGGTCCAGGTGCTGGTCTCGTCGGCGGTGCGGAGCCAGTCCCGGATCTCCGGGTCGTTCATGACCTCCCGGGAGTCGGGGCCGCCGGGGACCAGGACGATGTCCGGGCGCGGGACCTCGGCGAGCGTCTTGTCGGCGACGAGGGCGAGGCTGCCCTGGTCGTTGCGGACGGGACCGGTCTCCTTGGCCACGAAGACGGTCTCGGCGCCGGGGAGGCGGGCGAGGAGCTCGTACGGGCCGACGGCGTCGAGCGTGGTGAAGCCTGCGTAGAGCAGGACGGCGATCTGCATGGTGGTCCCTTTCGGTCGATGGGTCAGTCGATGCGGTGGGCTGGTGCGTGGAAGCGGCGGCGGTAGTCGGCGGGCGCGGTGCCGAGGGCCTTGGTGAAGGCGCGGCGCATCGCCTCGGACGTGCCGTAGCCCGAGGCGCGGGAGACCTCCTCGACTCCGCGGGTGGTCTCCTCCAGGAGGCGGCGGGCGTGTTCGAGCCGTACGCGGTCGACGTAGCGGCCGGGGGTCGTGCCGGTCTCCGCCCGGAAGGCCCGGGCGAAGTGGCGGGGCGAGAGCCGGGCGCGGGCGGCGAGCGCCTCCACCGAGAGGTCCCCGCCGGGATGCTCGGTGATCCACTGCTGGAGGTCGCGCAGCGGCTCCCGGCGGGCGGTCTGGGCGGCCAGCTGGGCGCTGAACTGGGCCTGGTTGCCGGGGCGGCGCAGAAAGACGACCAGGTGGCGGGCGACGGTGAGGGCCACGTCCCGGCCGAGGTCCTCCTCCACCAGGGCGAGCGCGAGGTCGATGCCCGCGGTGACACCGGCGGAGGTGGAGAGCCGTCCGTCCCGGACGAAGATGGGGTCCGGGTCCACCTCGACCTCGGGGTAGCGGCGCGCGAGGTGGTCGCAGGCGATCCAGTGGGTCGTCGCCCGGTGTCCGTCGAGGAGTCCGGCCTCGGCGAGGAGCAGCGCCCCCGTGCAGACGGAGACCAGGCGTCCGGCGTCCGGGGCGTGCGTGCGCAGCCAGTCGATCAGGGCGGGGTCGGGTTCCCGTGTGCCCTCGCCGCCGGGGACGACCAGGGTGTGCGGGACGCCGTCGGCGACCGCCTCGGCGAGGGTCGTGTCGGGGAGCAGCCGCAGTCCGCTGTGCGTACGGACCGGACCGCCGTCGAGGGACGCGGTGCGGATCGTGTACGCGGAGGGGTCCCCGGCGGCCCAGCCGGCACCGGCGAACACCTCGAAGGGGCCGGTGACGTCGAGGCTCTGCACGCCGTCGAAGAGGACGACGAGTACATGTCGCTGCGTCATGTCCTCCATCCTCGGCGGCTCGGGCGGCGTCCGCAACGACGCGTACCCCACCTTTCCTGCCATCGGGCGGAACGTGTCCGGTCGTCCCCTTTCCCGTCGTACCGACCAGTCGGTAACCTTCGGTCCATGACGACTGCCCTGCCGCCGCGCGCCGGACGCCGCTGCCACAACGCCCTCAACCCGCTGCACTCCACGCTCTACTTCTCGCCCGACCTGGACCGCGAGTTCAGCGCGCTCGGCTTCACCGACCAGAGCGCGATGCGGCTCGCCGCGCGGAGCGCCGCGCTCGGCGCGGTGGGCGCGGGCACGGTCGCCGCGACCTTCTACAACTACAACCACGAGCTGCTCGCCCGGCACCTCCCCGCCGTCTGGGACATCGCCTCCCCCGCCGACGTCCTGGACGCGCGGCTGCGCACCGCCGACGCGACCCTGCGCCGGCTCCTGGGCGAGGACACCGTCTCCTCCCCGGAGATGGCCGAGGCGGCGGTGCTCGCCCTGCGCGCCACGGAGGCCTGCACCCGGCACGCCCGGCCGCTCTACTCGGCCCACGCGGACCTGCCGGTGCCGGAGGCCCCGCACCTCGCCTACTGGTACGCCGCCACGCTGCTGCGCGAGCACCGGGGCGACGGCCACCTCGCGGCCCTCCTCACCGTCGGACTCGACCCCGTCGAGGCCCTCGTCTCCCACACCGCCACCGGCAAGGGCATGGCCCCGCGCTGGGTGCTCGGCTCGCGCGGCTGGAAGCGCGCCGACTGGGAGGCGGCGACCGAGCGGCTGCGCGGGCGCGGGCTCCTCGACGCCGACGGCGAGCTCACCGAGGCGGGTACGGCCCTCCGCGGCGAGCTGGAGGAGCGGACCGACCGGCTGGACTCCGCCCCGTACGAGCACCTCGGCGCTGCGGGCGTCGAGCGGCTCACCGAGCTGGGGCGCGGCTTCCTGGTCACGGCGGCGGTCGCGGGCGCCTTCCCCGCGGACCTCGTCGGCAAGGACTGAGCGGGGCCGGTCAGGGCTGACGCGGGCGCGGGGACGCGCGCGGGACGGGTCGGTTGCCGCATCCGGGTGACCGACCCGGCACAATGCACTCGCAAGCTTGAGGCACGAGAAGGCGAGTCGGGACACCGTGACGACGTCCATCGAAGCAAGGATCGCCGAGGAACTCGGCGTACGCGAGCGACAGGTGAAGGCGGCCGTCGAGCTGCTCGACGGCGGTTCGACCGTGCCGTTCATCGCGCGCTACCGCAAGGAAGCGACGGAGATGCTCGACGACGCGCAGCTCCGCACCCTGGAGGAGCGGCTGCGCTATCTGCGCGAGCTGGAGGACCGCCGGTCGGCGGTCCTCGACTCGGTACGCGAGCAGGGCAAGCTGACGGAGGACCTCGAGGCCCGGATCCGGGCCGCCGACACCAAGGCGCGCCTGGAGGACATCTACCTGCCCTTCAAGCCGAAGCGCAGGACGAAGGCCCAGATCGCCCGCGAGGCAGGGCTGACCCCGCTGGCGGAGGGGCTGCTCGGCGACCCCTCGGTGGAGCCGACGGCCGCCGCGGCCGCCTTCGTGGACGCGGACAAGGGTGTGGCGGACACCGCCGCGGCCCTGGAGGGCGCGCGGGCGATCCTCACCGAGAAGTTCTCCGAGGACGCCGACCTGATCGGCGAGCTGCGCGAGCGCATGTGGGGCCGGGGCCGGCTGGCCGCGAAGGTCAGGCAGGGGCAGGAGGAAGCGGGAGCGAAGTTCGCCGACTACTTCGACTTCGCCGAGCCGTTCACGGCGCTGCCCTCGCACCGGGTGCTCGCCATGCTACGCGGTGAGAAGGAGGACGTCCTCAGCCTGGATCTGGAGCCGGAGGAGCCGTCCGAGACGCCCGGCCCTTCCTCGTACGAGGCGATCGTCGCGCACCGCTTCGGCGTGGCCGACCGGGGGCGCCCCGGCGACAAGTGGCTCCAGGACACCGTCCGCTGGGCCTGGCGGACCCGCATCCTGGTGCACCTCGGGATCGACCTGCGGCTGCGGCTGCGGACCGCCGCCGAGGACGAGGCGGTCCGGGTCTTCGCGGCCAACCTGCGCGACCTGCTGCTCGCCGCGCCGGCCGGCACCCGGGCGACGCTCGGCCTCGACCCCGGTTTCCGTACGGGCGTGAAGGTCGCCGTCGTCGACGCGACCGGCAAGGTCGTGGCCACCGACACGATCTACCCGCACGTCCCCGCCAACAAGTGGGACCAGGCGCTCGACAGGCTGGCGCGCCTCGCGAAGCAGCACGCGGTCGAGCTGGTCGCGATCGGCAACGGCACGGCCTCTCGGGAGACCGACAAGCTGGCGGCCGAACTGCTCGCCAAGCACCCGGAGTTGAACCTGACCAAGGTGATGGTCTCGGAGGCCGGCGCCTCGGTCTACTCGGCCTCCGCCTTCGGCTCGCAGGAACTCCCGGATCTCGACGTGTCGTTGCGCGGCGCCGTGTCGATCGCGCGGCGGCTCCAGGACCCGCTGGCGGAGCTCGTGAAGATCGACCCGAAGTCGATCGGCGTCGGCCAGTACCAGCACGACCTGGCCGAGGTGAAGCTCTCGCGCTCGCTGGACGCCGTGGTCGAGGACTGCGTGAACGGCGTCGGCGTCGACGTCAACACCGCCTCTACGCCGCTGCTTTCGCGGGTCTCCGGAATCAGCTCCGGTCTCGCGGAGAACATCGTCGCGCACCGGGACGCCAACGGCCCGTTCCGTTCCCGCAAGGCACTGAAGGACGTGGCCCGGCTCGGCCCGAAGGCGTACGAGCAGTGCGCGGGCTTCCTGCGCATCCGGGGCGGCGACGACCCGCTGGACTCCTCGGCGGTGCACCCGGAGGCGTACCCGGTGGTGCGCCGGATGGCGAAGACGACGGGCGGCCAGGTCGCGGCGCTGATCGGTGACACGGGCACGCTGCGCTCGCTGCGCGCCGACGACTTCGTCGACGAGACCTTCGGTCTCCCGACGGTGACGGACATCCTGCGCGAGCTGGAGAAGCCGGGCCGCGACCCGCGACCGGCGTTCAAGACGGCCACCTTCAAGGAGGGCGTCGAGAAGATCGGCGACCTGGCGTCGGGGATGGTCCTGGAGGGGGTCGTCACGAACGTGGCCGCCTTCGGGGCGTTCGTCGACATCGGCGTGCACCAGGACGGTCTGGTGCACGTGTCGGCGATGTCGAAGACCTTCGTCAAGGACCCGCGTGACGTCGTGAAGCCCGGCGACGTGGTCAAGGTCAAGGTCATGGACGTCGACATCCCGCGCAAGCGGATCTCGCTGACCCTGCGCCTGGACGACGAGGCGGGCACGGACGCGCCGGGCGGTGCTCCCCAGCGCGGCGAGCGCGGGGAGCGGACCGACCGGGGTGGCCGTCCGCCGCAGCAGCGCCAGGGCGGCGGCAGTAACGGCGGGACCGGCGGTGGCCGGCGGAACGACCGAGGCGGCCGGGACGAGAGGGGCGGCCGTGACCGCGCGTCGGCCCCGGCTCCGGGCAACAGCGCGATGGCGGACGCCCTGCGCAAGGCCGGTCTCCTGGGCGAGGGCGGCGGCAGGCGCAAGTAGAAGGCAGGGGGCCGATCCGCATCGGCCCCCTGAGGGAACGACCGAGGCCGCGACCCCACCGGGTCGCGGCCTCGTCGCGCGTGGTTGCCTTTACGGCACGAAGCGCAGCGCCCACTCGGCGCGGTTGGCGACGGAGAGGTCGTCGTCCTCCGTCAGGGGCCGGAGAGCACGGCCGGCGGCGTTCGGGTCCGACTGGACCAGGTCGACGATCTCGGCGGCCAGGCCGTCCTGGTCGTCGCCGAGGTCGACGGCCGAGGCGCGGATCAGGGCCGGGAGGGCGTCCGGGCCGCCGATGGCTGCGAGGACTCCGCCGAGGAGTTCACGGGCGTAGGCGTTCCGGTCGGTGAGGGCGCGGTCCAGCTCCGCCTGGAGGCGGGGCAGGAGACCGGCGTCGCCCGAGGCGGCGATCTCGTCGGCGAGGTCGATCGTCTCGTCGACGTCCGCGTCGAGATCGTCCAGCATCTCGGTCAGCCGGGTCAGTAGGTCGGTCATGGTGCTGCCTCCTGGAATGCACCGTCCACGAGGACGGGGACGGTCGTCGAGCTGTCGATCTCGGCGGCCACGGCCACGTCCTGCGGAAAGCCGTACTCGTACAGTTCACGGCCCGAGTCGCAGCCGTGCAAGGCGGCGACCGGGTCCCGCGTCGCCGCCCACAGCGTGGCCGCCGCGCTCGCCTCCGGGCTCGGGGTGCCGCCCGTACCCGTACGGGCGAGGGCGGAGAGCACCGCTCCCGCGCCCAGCAGGTCTTCGAGCGCCGGGCGCAGCGAGCCGTCGGGCCAGCGCTCGCCGGCGGCGATCACGGCGAGCGGGCGGTCCACGGAGCCGTATCCCCGGTCCGCGAGCCAGCGGGCGACGGCCGTGCGGTTGCGCAGGGAGGCGGCGACGACGGTCGCGCCCCCGGCCTCCGCCGCGATCGTGGAGCCGTTCGGGGACGGAAGGACCAGGCGCGACGGCATCGGGGCGGCGCGCAGGGCGGCCGGGGAGAGCGTCCACGGGTGGTCGGGGGTCGCCTCGCTGCGGCCGACCGCGAGGGCCGCGCCGACGCGCTCCGCGTACGCGACGGCGGTCGCGTCCCGCCACCGGTACGGGTGGACGGCCGCGCCGGCCTCGACCGCGACGCCGACGGACGTGGTGAAGGAGAGCAAGTCGACCACGACGACGCAGGCGGCCGCCGGGGCGAGGGGGTGTCTTGCCGAGCGGGCCGGCCCGCTCGGCAAGACAGCCCCTAGGGCCCGTGCCTCGACGGGCCCCCAGCCGAAGGAGATCGTCATGGGGTCGCCATCGGGGCTCGGTCCGCCGTCAGAGGTCCGTCCCCCATCAGAGCTCGGTCACCTTGCCGTCGGCGACCTCGATGCGGCGGGTGGTGCGGACGGCGTCGAGCATGCGCCGGTCGTGGGTGACCAGGAGCAGGGTGCCGGTGTACGAGTCGAGGGCGGACTCCAGCTGCTCGATCGCCGGCAGGTCCAGGTGGTTGGTCGGCTCGTCGAGCACGAGCAGGTTCACGCCCCGGCCCTGGAGCAGCGCGAGCGCGGCACGCGTCCGCTCGCCCGGGGAGAGCGTGGTCGCGGGCCGCAGGACGTGCTCCGCCTTCAGGCCGAACTTGGCGAGCAGGGTGCGGACCTCGGCGGGCTCGGTGTCGGGCACGGCCGCGCAGAACGCCTCCAGGAGCTTCTCGGTGCCGTGGAAGAGCTTGCGAGCCTGGTCGACCTCGCCGACGACGACGCCCGAGCCAACCACGGTGTCGCCGGAGTCCAGCGGGAGGCGGCCGAGGAGGGCGGCGAGCAGCGTGGACTTCCCGGCTCCGTTGGCGCCGGTGACGGCGACCCGGTCGGCCCAGTCGATCTGGAGCGTGACGGGGCCGAAGGCGAAGTCGCCGCGGCGCACCTCGGCCTCGCGCAGGGTCGCCACGACCGAGCCGGAGCGCGGGGCGGTGGCGATCTCCATGCGCAGCTCCCACTCCTTGCGGGGCTCGTCGACGGCGTCGAGGCGTTCGATCATGCGCTGGGTCTGCCGGGCCTTGGCGGCCTGCTTCTCGCTGGCCTCGCTGCGGGCGTTGCGGCCGAGCTTGTCGCCGTCGGTGGCCTTGCGGCGGGCGTTCTTGACGCCCTTGTCCATCCAGGACCGCTGCATGTGACCGCGCGCTTCCAGGGCGGCCTTCTTGCCCGCGTACTCCTCGAAGTCCTCGCGCGCGTGCCGCCGGGCGGTGTCGCGCTCGTCGAGGTACGCGTCGTAACCGCCGCCGTACAGGGTGATCTGCTGCTGGGCGAGGTCGAGTTCGAGGACCTTGGTGACGGTGCGGGTGAGGAACTCGCGGTCGTGGCTGATGACGACCGTCCCGGCGCGCAGACCCTTCACGAAGGTCTCCAGACGCTCCAGACCGTCGAGGTCCAGGTCGTTGGTGGGCTCGTCGAGGAGGAAGACGTCGTAGCGGGAGAGGAGGAGCGAGGCGAGACCGGCGCGGGCGGCCTGGCCGCCGGAGAGCGAGGTCATCGGCTGGTCGAGGCCGACGGTGAGGCCGAGGGAGTCGGCGACCTCCTCGGCGCGCTCGTCGAGGTCGGCGCCGCCGAGGTTCAGCCAGCGGTCCAGCGTCTCGGCGTAAGCGTCGTCGGCGCCGGGCGTGCCGTCGACGAGGCCCTGGGTGGCCTCGTCCATGGCGGTCTGGGCGGCGGTGACGCCGGTGCGCCGGGCGAGGAACTCGCGCACGGTCTCCCCGGCGCGGCGCTCGGGCTCCTGCGGGAGGTGGCCGACGCTCGCGGTGGGCGGGGAGAGGCGCAGCTCGCCCTCCTCCGGGGTGTCGAGCCCGGCGAGCAGCCGCAGCAGGGTGGACTTTCCGGCGCCGTTCACGCCGACGAGGCCGATGACGTCACCGGGGGCGACGACGAGGTCGAGCCCGGCGAAGAGGGTGCGTTCGCCGTGGCCGGCGGCGAGGTCCTTGGCGACGAGGGTTGCAGTCATGAGGGTACGAATCCTAGGCGACGGCGGGAGCACGGCTCCGCCCGGCCGGACGTGCTCCGGTCGGGCGGGCTCGTTAGGTGGGTGTGCCCCGGTCGGGCGGGCTCCGGTCAGGCGGACGTGCCCCGGTCAGGCGGGCGGGCTCCGGTCAGTCAGGCGGCGGCGAGCCGTACGCCGTGGGGCTCGGGCTCGGGCGGCTCGGCCGTCGCGTCGTCGCCGAGGAGGCGGCGCAGGACCGCCCGGTAGGTGTCGCCGCGGAAGCGGTACGGGCCGACGCCCGGGTAGCCGTCGCGGTCCAGGTCGACGGGATCGTCGAGGCCGCGGGTCTGCCAGGCGAAGTCGCGCCAGACGACGTCCTCGCCGTCGCGCTCGACGACGGCGGTGACCGCGCCACAGCCGGGGTCCTCGCACGCGGGGCAGGAGTAGACGATCCGGCGGCCGGTGGCGCCGAGCAGCGTGCGGAGGGACTCGGCGCGGAGGGTGGGCGGGAGGTCCGAGGCCAGGGGCGAGACGGTGTCGACACCCTCGACGTCGTCGAGCACGTGGAGCAGGGGCCTGCCGTCGACCACGAGATCGGAGGTGTCGCGGTGAGGGCCGGTGAGGTCGAAGGTCGTGTACGCGGACGGCATGCCTGAAGTATTTCCCCGGCCCCGGTCCCGTTCCATGGCTGTGGAGTCCCGGAAATGTCCCGGTCCCGGTACGGTCCCCGCCATGGACAGCGACGTGATCGTGGTGGGTGGCGGGGTCGTGGGGCTGACGACGGCGGTGACCCTGGCGGAGCGCGGACTGCGCGTACGGATCTGGTCACGGGACGAGGTGGCGGCGACGACCTCGGCCGTGGCGGGTGCCCTGTGGTGGCCGTACCGGATCGAGCCGGCGGCGGAGGCCGGGGCGTGGGCGCTCGCCTCGCTCCGGGTGTACGGGGAGCTGGCCGCCGATCCGGAGCGGACGGGGGTGCGGTGGGTGGCCGGGGTCCACGCGGACGTCGTCCTGGACGGCCTGGGCGCGTGGGCGAAGGAGGTGCCGGGGCTGCGGCAGCTGGCTCCCGAGGAGGTCCCGGGACCGTACGGCGTGGGTCTCGCGGCGCGGCTGCCGCTCATCGACATGCCGGTCCATCTGGCGTGGCTGCGGGGCCGGTTCGAGGCGGCGGGCGGGGTCTTCGAGCGGCGTGCGGTCACCGGCTTCGCGGAGGCGGCGGCGCGGGCGGGGGTGGTCGTCGACTGCGCGGGGCTCGGCGCGCGGGAGCTCGTACCGGACGCCGGGCTGCTGCCGGTGCGGGGGCAGTTGGTGCTGGTGGAGAATCCGGGCGTCGAGGAATGGTTCACGGCGGCGGACGACGGGGCGGGCGAGACGACGTATTTCTTCCCGCAGCCGGGGCGTCTTGTGCTCGGCGGGACGGCCGAGGAGGGCGCGGAGCGGCTCGACGCCGACCCGGTGACGGCCGCGGCGATCGTCGCGCGGTGCGCGCGGGTGCGGCCGGAGATCGCGGGGGCGCGGGTCCTCGGGCACCGGGTGGGCCTGCGGCCCGCTCGGGCGGGCGGTGTCCGGATCGAGACGGTGCCGCTGCCGGGCGGCGGCCGGCTGGTGCACCACTACGGGCACGGCGGCGCGGGGGTGACGGTGGCCTGGGGCTGCGCGGAGCGAGCGGCGGAGCTGGTCGGCGGATGACGCACGGCCGACGCGCGGCCGACAGCGGCCGAGCGCCGGGAAGCGCCTGAGGGCCGGGTACGGCCGCGGGGCGGGTACAGCCTTTTCGGACCGTACTCGCCCCGCGCGAGCCGCTACTTCCAGAGCGGCGGGCGGTTGTTGTTCTCCGCGTCGTGGCACTGCTGGGCGCGGCGCTCAAGGGCGTCGGCGCGGGCGGCGGCCTTGCGGGCCTCCGCCATAGCGCCGAGGCCGCGGAGCTGGGCGGCGCGGACGCGCTCCTTGTGGGCGTCGGACCGCAGCTTGTCGATGTTGCAGGTGATCTTGGCGGCGGCCGCGGGCTCGGCAGTGACGGTCTGTCCGAGCAGCACGCCCCCGGCGAGCAGCGTCGTGGTGAGCACGGCCGTCAGGGTGCGGCGCAGAGGCAGCGTGTGGCGCATGGTGGTTCTCCAACTTCCCGGCGGTGGCCGCCGGTTTGAGGCATGGTCAATACCGGCCAGTAACATTACCCGCCCGGAAGTCGGTTTCACGCCAATGCGCGGCCTTGGTACCGGACCGTCAACATTCCTTCACGGGACTCCCACTGACGAGGTGATAGGTCGCGCGCCCGTCGAGGAGGAGGGGGACGAGCGTGCGCTGCGACTGGCGCAGCGGCACGAACACCCCTGCACCCGTCGGCCGGACGGTGACCCCGTGCAGGTCGAGTTCGTCGCCCACTTCGGCGTACTGCGCGGCGTCCAGGCGGTAGCCGCAGGGCGGGTCGGCGAGGATCTCCCCGGGCTCCGGCGGGTCGTTGTCGGCGCCGCCGAGGAAGACCGGGCCCCGGTCGGCGAACCCCCGGTGCCGGGCGACGGCGGTGACCGCCGTGAGCGGCCCTCGGCGCTCCTCGACATAGGCGAACGCGCCTTCCAGAGCGGCCCGTTGGGTGGCGACGCGACGCCGGTGGTTGCGCGCCGGGTCGTCCTGCTCGGCCTCGTCGAGCGCGTCCACGCGGGTCTCGACGAGCAGGCCCGCCGCGTGCTTGATGCCCGCGGTGTTGCGCAGGATCCGCTCCTGGCCGTCGCCCGCGACCTGCTTGACCGGCTTGCCGGTGAGGGGGTCGGTCCAGATGCCGTAGATGCCGGTGCTGTAGCCGGCGAGGCCGGCGGCGGGCCGGACGTAGGACTCCGAGAGCGTCCGGGACTCGTCGTGGACGTGGGGGTCGGCGTCGAGGCTGCGGGGCCAGAGGGCGAGCAGGTCCTTGTCGTAGTAGCGGGGGGTGGCCCCGTACTCGTGGAGGTCGTAGACGACTTCGGGGTGCCGGTCGCGGATGACGGCGGCCACGGCCCGGGCCTCGGCGGTGCGCAGGGCGATGTGGTCGCGGTTGACGTCGATGCCGTCGCCGTTGCCCCGGGTGTCGGCCTCCCGTCCGTCGGGGTTGGCGGTGGGGACGACGAGGAGGGTGGTCCGGGCGAGGAAGCGCAGGGTCTCCGTGTCCTGGGCGGAGGAGAGGTCGCGGAGCGTGCTCAGGCACGCCTCGCGGCCCGCGGGCTCGTCGCCGTGCTGGCTGCAGACGAGGAGCACGGTGGTGCGCCCGGAGCCGAGGGTGGCGAGCCGCAGCGGTCGGCCCTGCGACGTGGTGCCGATCGTGCGCAGCGACACCCGGTCGCTCCCCCGGTCGACGGCCGCGAGGAACTCCCGCTCCTCGGCCTCCGATGTCCACCGGGCACCGTGGCTCGTCTCGAATCCGGTGCGCGGGAGGGGCCGCGGGGACGCGCTGTCCGCCGCCTTGGCGGGGACGGTGACGAGCGGCAGGGCGAGGGCGGCTGCGCCCGCCGCGAGGGCGAGCACGCGGCGCGAACTCCGGTGCGCGGTACGGAGTCTCATCGGGCGGCTCCTGTCGCGGGAAGGCGCGGTCCGGTGACGGCGGCCGGGGGCACGTCGCCGCTCAGGGAGGGCCGGGCGGCGGGCGAGGGCAGAACGGGGGCCGGTCCCGACGTGGCCCTGGCGAACGCGTCCGGGCCGCCGAGCAGGGGCAGCTTCGCCCATGTACGGCTGAGGTCGAGAGTCACGGTCGGCGTGGTCGACGGAGGGTCGATCAGGTCCTTGTCGGTGCCGCCGACGATCAGGGCGAGGCGGTGGCCCGCCGGGACGACGTGGTCGGTGGCGGCGAGGTCCAGGGTGAGGGTGTACGCCCTGCCGGGGGTCAGCGGCCGCTCCTTGCGGGGGTCCGCCCAGGTCCCGAGGTCGGCCCAGCCGCGGCTGACGACCGTGTACCCGACGTCCGTCGTGCGGGCCCGGGTCTCCTTGAAGCAGGCGCTGTCGCCGGGGGTGCTCCGACCCCAGCAGGTGCGGTCGGTCAGCGTGGTGATGCCCTCGCCCGCCGCCGCGTAGTCGCGGATCGTGTCGGGGCCGAGGTCGACGAGGACGGCGGAGAGGTGTGCGGTGGCGGTGGTCGGGGTGGCCGTGACCGTCACCTTCGAGGAGCCGGAGATCCGCAGGGCGCGGGAGAGCGGGCGGGTGACGAACCCGGCCTTCTCGGGGGTCGCGGAGTCGACGCGGGCGGCCCAGTCCAGCTCGCCGAGACCCGGGTCGTCGGTGAAGGTCGCGGTGGAGCCGGGGGCGGCGGGCGTCCGGCCGAGGATGCCGGCGCCGGACTCGGCGCCCGGCGCGGGGCGCAGGGTGGTGGCCGCGGTGCCGCGCGGCGGCCAGTGCCGGTCGGTGGTCCAGCGGTCCGGGGCGCGCTCGATGTCGGCGACCGGCTCGCGGTCGATGCCGTTGTCGTATCCGAGCAGGTAGTGGTCGAACCAGCGGTGCAGGGTGCGGACCCAGTCGGCGCGCCGGAAGTCGAAGGGGTCGACGTGGCCGGTCTGGGAGAGCCAGATCTTTCGCTCGACGCCGTGCGCGGCGAGTGCGTCCCACCACTTCCCGAAGTGGTCGGCCCGGACGTTCAGGTCCTGCTGTCCGTGGACGACGAAGACGCTGGCCTTCACCTTCGAGGCGTTCCGCACGTGGTCCCGCTCGCTCCAGGCGGGGGTCCAGTCGCCGCTGTACGGGGTGGCCGCGGCGATCCGATCCTGGACGGCGCCGCAGCGGGCCCTCGCGTCGGGGCTGCTCACGTAGTCGGAGAGCCAGCTCGGGTTGGCGTTGTAGAGCGGGGCGCCCTGGGAGTGGAAGTAGTCGTACCAGGACGAGATGGCACTGATCGGAACGATCGTTTTCAGCCCTTCCACGCCGGTGGCGGCCACGCCGTTGGCGATGGTGCCGTCCCAGCTCTTGCCGATCATGCCGACGTTGCCGGTGCTCCAGCCGGTGGCACCGGCCCTGGCCGTGCCCGTGCGGGTGGTGTAGCCGCGGGCGCGGCCGTTCAGCCAGTCGACGACGGCCTTGGCGGACCGGACGTCGGAGCGTCCACCGACGTCGTCGCAGCCGTCGGAGCGGTTGGTGCCGGCGAGGTCGACGCCGACGAAGGCGTAGCCGCGCGGGACGAAGTAGTTGTCGTAGAAGAGCGGGAACTGCACGGGGTTGCCGTCGGCGTCGTACGTCTTCTTCTGGCTCTCGTTGCCGCGTCCGCAACAGGCGTAGTACGGGCTGGCGTCCATGATGACCGGGATCTTCCGGCCCGCCGCGGCCGGCTCCCGGGGCCTGATGATGTCGACGGCGACCCGGTCGCCGCGCCCGTCCCCGTCGCCGTCGAGTCCGGTGTCGACCCAGACGGACTCGCGGATGGCGTCGGCGTAGGAGTGGACGGGGCGGGACTCGCGTACGGAACTCACGGAAGACGCGGCAGGCACGGCGGACGCCGGGGGCACCGAGGGCTCGGGCCCCGCGCCCGCCGGGGTGACCAGGGTCGCGAGCAGGGCGGCCGTGGCCGCGGCCACGAGGGTTCCGTACGGCAGTCGGGCTCCGCGGGTTCTCCGCATTCGCATCGGCATGGGCGGGAACGTACCCCGGTCAACTCCCGCGCAAAAGAGTGCAGGAGGCAATCAGGGGTGATTCAGGGGCATCCCCGAGACGGAGGGGTTCATGTCGGCCGAATGGCGATCGTGTGACAGGGGGTCCTCTGGACGTGACGGTGCGTCGGGGGCTGAATAGGCTCCGGACTAAGGACCGACGACCACCCGCGCGTCTTACGTTTCTTATGACTTGGGGAGCACCTGTGCACCGCAGAATCATCGTTCCGAGCGCCCTCGCGGCCTCCCTGCTGCTGGCGATCCCGGCATCGGCGGCCGACTTCGTACCTGGGGCCCCGGGCATCGGCGACTCCTACTACCCCGCCAGCGGCAACGGCGGCTACGACGTCTCCCATTACGACCTGCGGCTGAAGTACCAGCCGGAGACCGATCTGCTCGAAGGTACGGCGACGATCCTCGCCACGACGAAGCAGAACCTGTCCCGGTTCAACCTGGACCTCGGGCTGAAGGTCAGCGAGGTCCGGGTCAACGGCCGCCTCGCGAAGTTCTCCACCTCGGGCGACCACGAGCTGGAGGTGACCCCGGCCGCCCCGCTGGAGAAGAACAAGGCGATCTCGGTGGTCGTCCGCTACGCGGGCAAGCCCTCCGAGTTCAAGGTCGACGGCTGGTCGGCCTGGGCCCGCACCCCGGACGGCGGCGTCGCCGCGCAGGAGCCGGACTCGGCCGTCTGGTGGTTCCCGTCGAACGACCACCCGCTGGACAAGGCCACCTTCGACGTCTCCGTCTCCGTGCCGGACGGCACGCAGGCCATCAGCAACGGTGTGCTCCAGTCGCAGTCCTCGCGGCTGGGCTGGACGCGCTTCAACTGGCGTTCGAACAAGCCGCAGGCGACCTATCTGGCCACACTCGCCGTCGGCAAGTTCGACATCACCACGGACAAGACGGCGAACGGGCTGCCGGTCCTCAACGCGTACAGCAAGGACCTCGGCGACAACGCGGGTGCGGCGCGCGCCTCGATCGAGCGCACGACCGAGGTCGCGGAGTGGCTGGAGGGGGTCTTCGGGCCGTACCCCTTCAACTCCCTCGGCGGGTATGTGCCGAACGTGACCAGCGGATTCGCCCTGGAGACGCAGACACGCCCGTTCTACAGTCCGCGGCAGTTCGCCAACGGCGCGAACGTGTCGGTCGTCGTCCACGAGCTGGCGCACCAGTGGTACGGCGACAGCGTGTCCGTCCAGGACTGGAAGGACATCTGGGTCAACGAGGGCTTCGCCCGCTACAGCCAGTGGCTGTGGTCGGAGAAGGAGGGCGAGGGCACGGCCCAGGAGCTGGCGGACTACGTGTACGCCACGCGGACGGCCGAGGACCCGTTCTGGACGGTCAAGCCGGGTGACCCGGGCGCGGAGAACCAGTTCCACATCGCCGTCTACGACCGGGGCGCGCTGGCGCTCCAGGCCTTGCGCAACGAGATCGGCGACGAGGACTTCTTCGCGATCCTGAAGGGCTGGCCGCAGGAGTTCGCCTACGGGAACGCGCGCGTCGGCGACTTCGTGCGGTACGCGGAGCGGGTCTCCGGCAAGCCGCTGGCCGGGCTCTTCGACACCTGGCTGTACCAGCCGTCGAAGCCGGCCGCGTCGACGGCGGACGCGGCCGGCCTGTCCGCCCCCGCGGCGGCCGCGCCCGCGACCGGGCCCGCCGCGCGGTCGGCGGCGCGGTCGGCCGCTCCGAAGCCCGCGCAGCCGAAGTCGTGGAAGAAGATCGCGGCGACGAACACGGTCCACGACCACGACGAGCACTGACCGCACGGCGTTCGTACGGTGAGCGGGCCGTCCGTCAGCGCTTCGCGCGGCGGGCGGCCCCGCGGGCCTTACGGGCCATGGGCAGGTAGCGCAGCCGCTCGGGCAGGACGGGGACCACGGCCCGGACGATCAGGGCGAACCGGCGCAGCGCGCGCTCCTGCGCGTCCGTCCACTCCAGGCCGATGGCCTCGCGGGCGTCCGGGGGCATCAGGCCCACGGTGAGGAAGGCCCGCAGCCGCAGGAACGGGCGGCGCAGTGCGGGCCAGAGCAGCCGCAGCGCGAGCCGGACGGGCAGGGGGCCCCGGTCCGGGGCGGGCACCGGCAGGTCCGGGTCGAGCAGCTCCCGGACGACGACGGTCGCCTCCAGCTCCTCGGCGAGGACCTTCCGGTAGTGCGGCCAGAACTCCTCGACCGTCTGCGGCATGTCCCGGTCGTGGATGCCGAGGACGCGGCCGACCCGGAGCCACTCGGCGTACAGCTGCCGCTCCTGGGCGTCGGTGAGGGGGCGGGCGAGGAGGCCGAGGCCGTACCGGTAGACGGGGAAGCCGGTCGCGTGCACCCACGAGTAGTAGGCGGGGGTGAGGGCGTGGTACGCGCGGCCGTGGGCGTCGGCGCCCTGGATGTCGCGGTGCAGCCGCCGGAGGCGGCGGCCCTCCTCGGCGGCCTCGTCGCCCCCGTACACCCAGAGCTGGAGCGAGCGCAGGGAGCGCTCGCCGCGGCCCCAGGGGTCGGTGCGGAAGACGGAGTGCTCGTCGACCCCGGCGCCGATCGCGGGGTGGGCGACCTGCATGGCGAGGGCGGCGGGCAGCATCAGGAGTGCCCGGACGTCGCCGGCGACGCTCCACAGCACGCCGCCGACGGGCGGGGGTGCGGGATCGCCGGCCGGGGCTCGGGCGGCGGACTCCTGCGGGCGGTTCATACGGTCGCTCTCCTCACACATCCGGCCGTACGCGACCGGTCACGCATCCGGTCACGCGTCCGTCACACATCCGGTCAGGCATCCGGTCACACGTCCAGACTGCACCCACGACGAAGGGGCCGTCACCCGGGCGTTCTGCTGCCCGGGGACGGCCCCCTCATGGAGAACCAAGGGTCAGGAGCGGTCGGCCCCGACCGGCTCCCCGACGATACGGGCGGCGAGGGCGTGGGCCCAGGCGTCGACGTCCGCGGTGAGCTCGCGCTCGGCGGCGGCACGCTCGGCGGCGATCTTCTCGGCACCGGCGGCGAGGATGGCCTCACGCTCGGCGTTGCCCTCGGCACGGGCGGCGGCGATGGCGGCCGAGCCCTCCTCGGTGGCCTTGGAGCGGATGCGCGCGGCCTCGTGGCGGGCCTCGGCGAGCTCCGCCTCGTACTGCTCGCGGATCTGCGTGGCCTCGGAGCGCAGGTCGTCGGCGCGCTCGGTGCCGCCGTCGATGGCGTCCTCACGCTCGTCGAGGGTGCGGCGGATCTTCGGGAGGATCCCCTTCGCCAGGATGAGGAAGGTGAGTGCAAACAACACCACGCCGAGGATGAGCTCGGCCCAGACGGGGTTGAGCGGACCGAGGTCCATCTTGAAGACTTGGGAGTTCGCGAGGGTCATGCGCGCATTCTACCTGGTTCAAATAAGGACAATTCAGACACCGGGACGAGAGTTGGCGCGGTTGTGCGAGTTCGGCAAGATTCCCGGCATCCAAAGGCTACCGGAAGGTAACCACGGCTGATTGTATGTGCGGCGCCAGGCCAACCCCCCACGCCTCCTTGGGAGTTCCCTTGTCCTTCGCCGCGCTCCGCCGCGCCCCCGGCGCCGCCCTTTCCCTCGCGCTCGCCGCCGCCACCCTGGCGGCGACCGCCCCGGCCGCCGGCGCCGCCGGCGCCGCGACCGCCGAGGCCCCGCGCCTGAAGGTGCTCACGTACAACGCGTTCCTCTTCTCCAAGACCCTGTACCCGAACTGGGGCCAGGACCACCGGGCCAAGGCTATCCCCGCCGCCTCCTTCTTCCGGGGGCAGGACGTCGTCGTGATCCAGGAGGCCTTCGACAACTCCTCCTCCGACGCGCTCAAGGCGAACGCCGCCGCGCAGTACCCGCACCAGACCCCGGTCATGGGCCGCAGCAAGACGGGCTGGGACGCCACCGGTGGGGCCTACTCCGCGACCACGCCCGAGGACGGCGGGGTGACGATCTTCAGCAAGTGGCCGATCGTCCGCAAGGAGCAGTACGTCTACAAGGACGCCTGCGGCGCCGACTGGTACTCGAACAAGGGCTTCGTCTACACCGTCCTGGACGTGAACGGAAGCCGGGTCCACGTCGTCGGCACCCACGCCCAGTCCACCGACCCGGGCTGCTCGGCGGGCGAGGCGGCGCAGATGCGCAGCCGCCAGTTCAAGGCGATGGACGCCTTCCTGGACGCCAAGAACATCCCGGCGAACGAGCAGGTCATCGTCGCCGGCGACATGAACGTCGACTCGCACACGTCCGAGTACGGCACGATGCTCGCCGACGCGGGCCTGGCGGGGGCCGACTCGCGCACCGGCCACCCGTACTCCTTCGACACCGAGCTGAACTCGATCGCCTCCGAGCGCTACCCGGACGACCCGCGCGAGGACCTCGACTACGTCCTGTACCGGGCCGGGAACGCCCGCCCCGCCGGCTGGACCAACCACGTGGTCCTGGAGAAGAGCGCCCCGTGGACGGTCTCCAGCTGGGGCACGCAGTACACGTACACCAACCTCTCCGACCACTACCCCGTCACCGGCTTCTGACCGACCGGTCCGCGAGCCGGTGACCGGTGTCTAGTACCCGGGCCGGCCGAAGACGCCGTACAGCCAGACGCCGAGGACCCCGGCGACGCAGAGCAGGACGAACCAGGAGCCGAGGCTCGTGTGCCGCGACGTGCGGGGTCCGCCGGGGCGGGCGGCACGCGCCGCTCGCTCCGGCTTCGCCCGCTTCACGGGCTTGCCCGCCTTCCCCTCCGCCCGTCCCGCGCGGGACGGCCCCTGGGCCGTGTCGGCGCCGGCGGCGACATCGGCGAGCAGCCGCCGGCAGATCGTCGCCAGCTCCGCCGTCCCGGCCGTCAGGTCGACGACTATCTCGCTCCGGGCCGGGGCGGTGGTCCCCCCGTCGAGGATCCGCCCGGCGCGCAGCAGCGCCCGGTCCTTGCCCCCGGTCGGGGCGAGGCTGATCCAGCGGCGCACGTGCTCGCCCCGGATGACCACACCACCGCCCCGCTCCCGGTAGACGGTGTGCTCCCGCCACAGGATTCCGGCCAACTCGTCAGCCGTCTCCCTGAGTTGCGCGTACATCTGACTCCCCTGTTGCCGTTCCCCCGATTCGAACAGCCGCCGACTCTAGCTCCCGCCACCCACAGCGCCCGCCATGCCCCGCCCCCGTGCCCCTTACGCGCCGAAGTCGTACACGCTGACCGGTATCCCCCGGTCCGATCGTTCCTGTCGATCACGCTACGGGCAGCCACTGACAGTGTGCGTGGTCTTTTACACCGGTGGTGAGACAGCAATACTGTCCAAGTGAGCGACGAGGAACACGAGCCGAGCTATACGGTCGACGAGCTGGCCGCGCGGGCCGGGGTCACGGTGCGGACCGTGCGGTTCTACGGGACGCGGGGGCTGCTGCCGCCGCCCGTCATCGGGGCCCGGCGGGTCGGTCACTACGGGCCCGGGCACCTGGCGCGGCTCGCGCTCATCGAGGAGCTCCAGCGGCAGGGCATGACCCTGGCCGCGATCGAGCGGTACCTGGAGCAGCTGCCGGCCGATCTCAGCGAGCAGGACCTGGCCATCCACCGGGCCCTCGTGGCCTCCTGGGCGCCCGAGTCCGCCGACGAGATCACCCCGCGCGAGCTGGAGCGGCGTGCCGGGCGGCCGCTCGCCGAGCGGGACGTGGAGCGGCTCGCCGCGATGGGGGTGCTGGAGCGGATCCCTGGGAGTGACGCCTTCCGGCTCGACGGGGCGCTGCTGCGGCTGGGGGTCGAGCTCCTCGACGTGCCGATCGAGCACGAGACGATCCTCGCCTCCCGGACGGTCCTCGTGGAGCACGCGCGCGCCGCCGCCCAGGAGCTCTCCCGGCTCTTCCGGGACGAGGTGTGGAACCCGTACCGGGAGAGCGCCGAGGACCCGGACCACCTGAACGCCATGCGGTCGCTCTCGGCCCATATGCAGCCGATGGTGGTCCAGGCCCTGGTCACGGCCTTCCAGCGCTCGCTCCGCGAGGAGCTGCGCGCCGCGTTCAGGAGTCGGTGAAGACCTCGCCGCGCTCGGCCTTCTCGACGAGGAGCGCCGGGGGCTCGAAGCGCTCGCCGTACGTCTCCGCCAGCTCGCGCGCGCGGGCCGCGAAGCCGGCGACACCACCCTCGTAGCCGTTGATGTACTGGAGCACGCCGCCGGTCCAGGCCGGGAAGCCGATGCCCATGATGGAGCCGATGTTGGCGTCGGCGACGGAGGTCAGGACGCCCTCCTCCAGGAGCCGGACGGTGTCAAGGGCTTCGGAGAACAGCATCCGCTCCTGCATGTCGCGGAAGGGGATCTCGTATCCGGGCTTCGTGAAGTGCTCGCGCAGGCCGGGCCAGAGCTTGCCGCGCTTGCCGTCCTCCGCGTACGCGTAGAAGCCCGCGCCGCCGCTGCGGCCGGGGCGGCCGAACTCGTCGACCATGCGGTCGATCACGGCCTCGCCGGGGTGGGTGGCCCACTCCCCGCCGGCCTCCTCGATCGCGCGCCGGGTCTCGTTCCGGATCTTGCGGGGCAGCGTCAGGGTCAGCTCGTCCATGAGGGAGAGGACCTTCGCCGGGTAGCCGGCCTGGGCGGCCGCCTGCTCGATCGAGGCGGGCTCGATGCCCTCGCCGACCATGGCCACGCCCTCATTGATGAAGTGGCCGATCACGCGGGAGGTGAAGAAGCCGCGGGAGTCGTTGACGACGATCGGCGTCTTGTTGATCTGCCGGACCAGGTCGAAGGCGCGGGCGAGGGCCTCGTCGCCGGTCCGCTCGCCCTTGATGATCTCGACGAGCGGCATCTTGTCGACGGGCGAGAAGAAGTGCAGGCCGATGAAGTCGGCCTGGCGCTCGACGCCCTCGGCGAGGACGGAGATCGGCAGGGTCGAGGTGTTGGAGCAGAGCAGCGCGTCGGGGGCGACGAGGCCCTGGATCTCCTGGAAGACCTTGTGCTTGAGGGACGTGTCCTCGAAGACCGCCTCGATCACGGCGTCGCAGCCGGCCAGGGCCTGGACGTCGGAGGTCGCGGTGATGCGGGCGAGGAGCGCGTCGGCCTTCTCCTGCGTGGTGCGGCCCCGGGTGACGGCCTTGGCGCAGAGCTTCTCGGAGTAGGCCTTGCCCTTGGCGGCGGACTCGGCGGAGACGTCCTTGAGGACGACTTCGATGCCGGCGCGGGCGCAGGAGTACGCGATGCCGGCGCCCATCATGCCGGCGCCGAGGACGGCGACCTTGCGGACCGGGCGCGGTGCGATGCCCTTCGGCCGGCTGGCACCGGAGTTGACGGCCTGGAGGTCGAAGAAGAACGCCTGGATCATGTTCTTCGCGGTCTGCCCGATGACCAGTTCGGTGAAGTACCGGCTCTCGATCGTGCTCGCGGTCTCGAAGTCGACCTGGGAGCCCTCGACGGCGGCGGCCATGATGGCGCGGGGCGCCGGGTAGGGCGCGCCGTTCAGCTGCTTGCGCAGGTTGGCGGGGAAGGCCGGCAGGTTGGCGGCGAACTTCGGGTTCGACGGGGTGCCGCCGGGGATCCGGTGGCCGGGGACGTCCCAGGGCTGGCGGGACTCGGGGTGCGCGTCGATGAAGCCGATGGCCTTGGCCATCATCTCCTCGGGGGTGGCGGCCACCTCGTGGACGAGGCCGTTGTCGAGGGCGCGCTTCGGCGTGTACTGGGTGCCCTGGAGCAGCACCTTGAGCAGGGCGTCGGTGATGCCCATGAGCCGTACGGTACGGGCGATGCCGCCGCCGCCCGGCAGCAGGCCGAGGGTGACCTCGGGCAGGCCGATCTTGGAGCCGGGGGCGTCGAGGGCGACGCGGTGGTGGGAGGCGAGGGCGATCTCGTAGCCGCCACCGAGTGCCGCGCCGTTGATCGCGGCGACGACGGGCTTGCCGAGGGTCTCGATGCGGCGCAGCGCGTTCTTGATCTCAAGGGCGGCGTCGAAGATGTCCCGGGCGTGCTCGGGGCCCGCCTGGACCATGTCCTTGAGGTCGCCGCCGGCGAAGAAGGTCTTCTTCGCGGAGGTGTAGATGATGCCCCGGATGGTGTCCTGCTCGGCCTCCACGCGGTCGGCGATCGCGGTGATCGAGGCCCGGAAGGCCTGGTTCATGGTGTTGGCGGACTGGTTCGGGTCGTCGAGGACGAGGGTGACGATCCCGGTCGCGTCCTGCTCCCAGCGGATGGTGGTGCTCTCGCTCATGTCTCTGCTTCTCCGTGGATCCGTGAAGAGGGGTTCGGACGGGACCGTCAGACGCGCTCGACGATGGTGGCGATGCCCATGCCGCCGCCGACGCAGAGCGTGGCGAGGCCGTAGCGCTTGTCCTGGCGCTCCAGCTCGTCGACGAGGGTGCCGAGGATCATCGCGCCGGTGGCGCCGAGCGGGTGGCCGAGCGCGATGGCGCCGCCGTTGACGTTGACCTTGTCCAGGGAGACGCCCATGTCCTTGACGAAGCGGAGGACGACGGCCGCGAAGGCCTCGTTGATCTCGATGAGGTCGATGTCGTCGATGGTGAGACCGGCCTTGGCGAGGGCCTTGCGGGCGGCCGGTGCGGGGCCGGTGAGCATGATGGTCGGCTCGGAGCCGGAGACGGCGGCCGCGACGATCCGGGCGCGCGGGGTCAGTCCGTACCGTTCGCCGACCTCCTTCGAGCCGATGGCGACGAGGGAGGCGCCGTCGACGATGCCGGAGGAGTTGCCCGCGTGGTGGACGTGGTCGATCTCCTCGACCCAGTGGTACTTCTGCAGGGCCACGGCGTCGAAGCCGCCCAGTTCGCCGATGTCGGCGAAGGAGGGCTTGAGGCGGGCGAGCGAGTCGGCGGTGGTGCCGGGACGCATGTGCTCGTCGTGGTCGAGGACGACGAGGCCGCCCCGGTCCACGACGGGGACGACGGAGCGGGCGAAGCGCCCGTCCTTCCAGGCCTCGGCGGCCCGCTCCTGGGAGAGCTCGGCGTACTCGTCGACGTCGCGGCGGGTGAAGCCCTCGATGGTGGCGATGAGGTCGGCACCGATGCCCTGCGGGACGAAGTTGGTCTCCAGGTTGGTCATCGGGTCGGCGAACCATGCGCCGCCGTCGGAGGCCATCGGCACGCGGGACATGGACTCGACGCCGCCGGCGAGGACGAGGTCCTCCCAGCCGGAGCGCACCTTCATCGCGGCCATGTTGACCGCTTCGAGGCCGGAGGCACAGAAGCGGTTCTCCTGGACGCCGGCGACGGTGTCGGGGAGTCCGGCGGCGATGGCGGCGATCCGGGCGATGTCGGAGCCCTGGTCGCCGACGGGGCCGACGACGCCGAGGACGATGTCGTCGATGGCGGCCGGGTCCAGTCCCGGCTGGCGGGCCTGGATCTCCCGGATGAGGCCGACGACCAGGTCGATGGGCTTGGTGCCGTGCAGGGAGCCGTTGGCCTTGCCGCGTCCGCGCGGGGTGCGGATCGCGTCGTACACGTACGCTTCGGTGCTCACGTAAAGCCTTTCGCGATGAGGGTGGGAGAAGACGGGCGGCAGGAGGTCAGCCGAGGAGGGACCGGCCGATGATCTCCTTCATGATCTCGGTGGTGCCGCCGTAGATGGTCTGGATCCGGCCGTCGGTGTAGGCGCGGGCGACCGGGAATTCGCTCATGTAGCCGTATCCGCCGTGCAGTTGCAGACAGCGGTCGGCGACGCGCTTCTGGAGTTCGGTCGCCCACCACTTGGCCATGGAGGCGTGGACGGCGTCGAGTCCGCCCTCCGTGTGCTCGGCGATGCAGCGGTCGACGAAGGTCCGGGTGACGGCGCACTCGGTGGCCATCTCGGCGATCTCGAAGCGGACGTGCTGGAGCTTGGCGAGCGGGCGGCCGAAGGCCTCGCGCTCCTTGACGTACCTGCTGGTGATCTCCAGGAGGTACTCGGCCCCGGCGATGCCGGCGACGGCGATGGCCAGGCGCTCCTGGGCGAGGTTGGTCATCAGGTGCAGGAAGGCGCCGTTGAGTTCGCCGAGGAGGTTCTCCTTGGGGACGCGGACGTCGTGGAAGAAGAGCTCGGCGGTGTCCTGGGACTTCTGGCCGATCTTGTCGAGGTTCCGGCCGCGCTCGAAGCCCGCGGCGCCGCGCTCGACCACGAGGAGGGAGAGGCCGTGCGCGCCGCCCTCCGGGGTGGTGCGGGCGACGACGATCACGAGGTCGGCGAGGATGCCGTTGGAGATGAAGGTCTTGGAGCCGTTGAGGATCCAGTGGTCGCCGTGGTCCTCGGCCGTCGTACGGATGCCCTGGAGGTCGGAGCCCGCGCCGGGTTCCGTCATGGCGATGGCGGTGACGGTCTCGCCGGAGCAGAAGCCGGGCAGCCAGCGCCGCTTCTGCTCGTCGGTGGCCAGCGAGGTGAGGTACGGGCCGATGATGTCGTTGTGCAGGCCGATGGCGAGTCCGGGGGCGCCGGCCCGGGTGAACTCCTCGGCGAGGACGGCTCCGTAGCGGAAGTCGGGGTTGCCCCCGCCGCCGTACTCCTCGTCGACGGCGAGCCCGAGCAGCCCCTGCCGGCCGGCGGCCCGCCAGGCCTCGCGGGCGACGATGCCGTCCCGCTCCCACTGCTCGTAGTAGGGGAGCACCTCCTTGGCCAGGAAGGTGCGGACGGTCGCCCGGAAGGCCTCGTGGTCGGCGGTGTAGAGCTGGCGCTTCATGCTTCGGTCTCCTGGATCTCCGGGGTCTTCAGGGCGGGGACGGCCCAGTCGCGGGCGACGGCGGCGGTGTCGGCACCGGGCAGGGCGGGGCCCGAGCGGAGGGTGCCGGGGGTGACGGAGAAGCGGGGTGCGGGGGCGGGCTGGGTGAGGCCGGCGTGCTCGGCGAAGGTGGCGCGGGCCACGAGGTGCGGGTGAGCCGGGGCCTCACGCAAGGAGAGGACAGGAGCGACGCAAGCGTCGGTGCCTTCGAAGACGGACCTCCACTCCTCGCGGGTACGGCTCCGGAAGCGGTCGGCGACGGCCGCGCGGAGTTCGGGCCAGCGGGCGAGGTCGCCGCGCAGGGCTGTGGCCTCCTCGACGCCGATGCCGAGGAGGCGGACGAACTCCGAGTAGAACTGTCCTTCCAGGGCGCCGACCGCCATGTGTCCGCCGTCGGCGGTCGCGTAGACGCCGTAGAAGGGACAGCCGCCGTCGAGGAGGTTGACGCCCCTGCGGTCCTGCCAGCCGCCGGCCGCGAGCATGCCGTGGATCATGGTCGTGAGGTGGGCGGTGCCGTCGACGATGGCGGCGTCGACGACCTGGCCCTCGCCGTGCGCCCGCGCGTGCTGGAGGGCGGCGAGGACGCCGATGACGAGGTAGAGGGAGCCGCCCGCGTAGTCGCCGACGAGGTTGGCGGGGACGGTGGGCGGCCCGTCCGGGTCGGGGCCGATCATGCCGAGGGCGCCGGTGATCGCGATGTAGCCGATGTCGTGGCCCGCGGTCGTGGAGAGGGGTCCGTCCTGACCCCAGCCGGTCATCCGGCCGTAGACGAGCCGGGGGTTGCGGGCGAGGCAGGGCTCGGGGCCGACGCCGAGGCGTTCGGCGACGCCGGGGCGGTAGCCCTCGATCAGGACGTCGGCGCGCGCGACGAGGTCGAGCACGGTGGCGGGGCCGTCCTCGGCCTTGAGGTCGACGAGGACGGAGCGCTTGTTGCGGTTGGTGAGGTCGCGGGCCGGGTCGATGCCGAGGCCGGCGCCGCCGGGACGGTCGACGCGGACGACGTCCGCGCCGAGGTCGGCCAGGAGCATGGCGGCGAAGGGGCCGGGGCCGATGCCGGCCAGTTCGACCACGCGCACCCCGGCGAGCGGGCCGTTCCGGGCGGTGTGCGTCGTGCTCATCGAGCCCCCAGGAATGTGTGTGACACCAATGATGTAACACCGGAGATGCTAGGAACGTGTTCCACTCGGCACAAGCCCCCCGGCCGAGCAAGCGCTTGGAAATCGCCTCGGTGCGGAGTTCCGCTATTCTCCGCCGACGACAACCGCGCGCGGCGGCGCGGTACGGCCGAAATGAGGGGCTGGATGGAGACAGGGGCGGGGACCGGACGCGGGGCCGGAGCGGGAGCGGAGGACGCGGCGGGCGACGCGCGATCCGAAGACGCGGCGGGCGGCGTGCGACCCGAGGACGCGGCGGGCGACGCGCGACCCGAGGACGGCACCCGGCGGCCGTACGACGTCGTGCTCTTCGGGGCGACCGGTTTCGTGGGCGGGCTCACCGCGGAGTACCTGGCCGAGCACGCCCCCGCGGAGTGCCGCTGGGCGCTCGCGGGGCGCAACCGCGCCGGCCTCGCGGCCCTGCGCGAGCGGCTCGCCGCCCGGTGGCCGCACTGCGCGGAGCTGCCGCTGGTCGTCGCCGACGCCGACGATCCGGACTCGCTGCGCGCGCTCGCCGAGTCCGCGCGGGTCGTGGCGACCACCGTCGGCCCGTACGTCTGGTACGGGGAGGGCCTGGTCGCCGCCTGCGCGGAGGCCGGGACGGACTGTGTGGACCTCACCGGCGAGGCCGAGTTCGTGGACCTGATGTACGTACGGCACGACGCGCGCGCCCGCGAGACCGGGGCCCGGATCGTGCACGCCTGCGGCTTCGACTCCGTCCCGCACGACCTGGGCGCGCACTTCACCGTGCGGCAGCTCCCGGAGGGCGTACCGCTCCGCGTCGACGGCTTCGTGCGGGTCGGGGCCACCTTCTCCGGCGGCACCTTCGCCTCGGCGCTGACCGCGCTCGGCCGGGGCCGGCAGGTCCTGGCGGCGGCCCGTGAACGGCGCCTGCACGCACCGAGGCTGGTGGGGCGGCGGGCCCGCGCGCCGCTGGGCAGCCCCCGGTTCAGCCGGGAGACGGGCACCTGGGCCCTGCCGCTGCCGACGCTCGACCCGCAGGTGGTGGCCCGCTCGGCCGCCGCCCTCGACCGGTACGGGCCGGACTTCCGCTACCGCCACTACGCCTCCGTGAAGACGCTCCCGATGGCCCTGGGCGGCACGGCGGCCGTCGGCGCCGGCGCGGCGGCGGCTCAACTCCCTTCGGTGCGGCGTTGGCTGATGGAGCGTTACCAGCCGGGCCAGGGCCCGTCGGCGGAACGGCGTGCCCGTAGCTGGTTCTCGGTGCGGTTCGTCGGCGAGGGCGGTGGGCGCCGGGTGTTCACCGAGGTGTCGGGCGGCGACCCGGGGTACGACGAGACGGCCAAGATGCTCGCCGAGTCGGCGCTCTGCCTGGCCTTCGACGCGCTGCCGAAGACGGCGGGCCAGGTGACGACGGCGGTCGCGATGGGCGACGCGCTGATCGAGCGGCTCCGCGCGGCGGGCATCGCCTTCCGGGTGGCGCACCGAGGCTGATATACGCGGCGCGTCGGCTCGGGCCGGGCCCGACGGATCGGAGCAGGCGGGCCCGGCCTCAGAACCGTACGAGGCGGAAGGGGTGTCCGGCCGGGTCGGCGTAGACGCGCCAGGCCGGGTCGCCGCCCCCGCCGTCGAGCGGTGTGGCCCCGAGTTGGAGGACGGCCTCGTCCGCGGCGGCCAGGTCGTCGACCCGTACGTCGAGGTGGAACTGCTGCTCGGGGGCGCCCCAGACGGGCGGCCGGTGGTCGGCCACGTCCTGGAAGGCGAGGACCGGGCCGGCGGCACCGCGCAGGATGGCGGATCCCTCGCCGACGGCCAACCGGGGGTCGGGGCTCTCGACCTCGCCGCCGATCAACCGCTGGTAGAACAGGGCGAGTTCTTTCGCGTCGGGGCAGTCGAGGACGACGCAGCGCAGCCGCCCGATCATGCCAGGACCCAGTCGGCGACGACGTACGGCATGCCGTGCTCCGTGGAACGAGGCGGAACGGAAAGGGGTGTTGTCATGGAGACCACTGTGCCGGGCGGGAAAGCGGTGCGGTATCCGTACAGGTACTCAGGTAGCCGCGAGTGCTTCCTTGAGTGCCTTGCGGCAGAGGGAGTCGGCGTGGCGCGTGGTCTCGGGGATGCGGTAGCGCGGGGCGAGGTGGAGCGTGTGGGCGCAAGCGTGGTCGAGGTCGACCCGGTGGCCGACGGAGACGAAGACGGGCTTCACCCCGGCCTGGGTCCGCAGGGCCCGCCCCACCTCCTCCCCTTCGGCGAGCAGGGAGCTGAACTCACCGCGTTCCGAACCGGGTTGCTCGTAGGTGAAGGTGAAGGGGTTCTTGGCGACGCCGATGGACGGCCGCCCGGTCAGCACCCCGAGATGGCTCGCGAGCCCGAAGCGGCGGGGATGGGCGAGGCCGTAGCCGTCGCAGACGAGCAGGCCGGGGTCCGCGGTCAGGGCGTCGACCGCGGCGAGCACGGTCGGGATCTCACGGAAGGCGAGGAGCCCGGGGACGTAGGGGAAGGAGACGCGGCCGACGGCCGTGGCCTCCTCGACCACGTCGAGGGTCCGGGCGTCGAGGACGACGGCCGCGGCGGCGACGAGATCGCGCTCGTCGTCGTAGGCCACGTCGAGCCCCGTGACGTGGCCCTCGCCGACGGCCGGCCCCGGCTCGTCGAGCACGATCCGCCCGCGCAGCTCCCGCTGGACGTCCCGTGCGGAGTCCTCGTCGGCGGGCCAGCCCGCCGGAATACCGATGATCGTCATAGTGCGAGCCACCCTACGACCCCGGTTCCGAGGACTGGAACGCCTCGTCGGCGTCCGCCGGGTGCCCGGTAGCCTGGCGATCATGTTCGTACTGGAATTGACCTACACCGCGCCCGTCGAGCGGGCGGACGCCCTGCTCGACGCGCACGTCGAGTGGCTGGACGCGCAGTACGCCGCCGGCGTGTTCCTCGCCTCGGGTCGGAAGAACCCGCGCGACGGCGGGGTGATCCTGGCCGCCGGGGTCGGCCGCGCGGAGATCGAGGCGATCGCGGCGGCCGACCCGTTCAGCGCCGAGGGCGTGTGCGCGTACCGGATCACGGAGTTCTACGCGACCAAGACGGTCGAGGGACTCGCCCCGTACCGGGAGCAGCTGCCCTCCTGAGCATCGCCATCGCTCAGTCGCGCCCGAGGCGGGCGATCCGGCCCTTCTCGCCGGAGGCCCAGCACGACCCGTCGTCCGTGCAGTCCACCGTGTCGTACGAGCCGGTGTCGATCGTGCGCCAGGTGCGGCCCGCGTCGGTCGTCAGGTCCGTGCCGGTCGGACCGACGGCGAGCGCGGCCGCCCTGCTGTGCGGGAGCCAGGCGACGCCGGAGCGGTAGGCCGGCGGCGGCGCGTCCGAGGCGTGCCAGGTACGGCCCCCGTCCCTGGTGACCGCGGCGGCCCGCGGGGACGGCTGGTCCTTGCGGTAGTCACCGCCGACGGCGATGCCGTGCGTACGGTCGCGGAAGGCGAGGCCGAAGACACCCCGGGCGGGGTCCCCGGCCGGGATCGGCGTGGCGGTCGCGGTCCAGGTCAGCCCGCGGTCGGCGGAGTGGAGCACGCGGGCCGTGGCGCCGCCGCCCGTCGCGAGCCACACGTCCCGGGGGCCGGAGGACACCAGGCACTGGCCGCTCGCCGCGAAGCCGGCCTCGCCGGGGAGCGCGTCCGGCATGCCGGCGGTCGGCAGCACCCGCCAGGTCCGGCCGCCGTCACCGGTGGAGAGGATGCGGTACTTCCCGTCGACGGGGTCGCTCATGGCGAGTCCGTGCCGCCGGTCGAAGAAGGTGACGCAGTCGTAGAAGGCGCGCGGGTCGGTGTTCCGGAAGGACTCGGTCCAGGTGGCGCCGCCGTCCTCGGTGCGCAGCAGGCGCGAGGCTTCGCCCTCCCCGATGGCGAGGACGACGGCCCGGCGGGCGTCGAAGGCCTCCACGTCGCGGAGTTCGAGCTCTCCCGCGCCGGGCGGCGAGACGTCCCGCCAGCTCCGGCCGCCGTCCGTGGTGCGCAGCACCGTGCCCTTGGAGCCCGCGGCCCAGGCGGTCCTGCGGTCGACCGCCGCGAGCCCGCGGAAGCGGGCGTCGGTGCCGGTCGGTGTCAGTTGCCAGCCGGCCGCGGCCGTGGGGGTCTCCCCGGCACGCGCCGGGGCCGCCAGGCTCAGCGCGAGCGCCGCCCCGATCAGCCCCACCGACATCATTCGTCTCGTCTTCCCCATGGACGTCATGGCGCCGGAAGCTAGCGCCCCCGGGTGGTTCCCGTCCAGGGTGCGTCCCGGGTGCGTCCCGCGCCGGGCGTTCCTAGGCTGGGGGGCATGAGCGACCGTCCGGGCGAGCGTGCGCCGACCGAAGAGATGCCGAAGCCCAAGGAGTACGAGGGCGAGGGCATCACCGTCACTTTCGAGCCACGATGCTGTCTGCACGCGGCCGAGTGCGTGCACGGCCTGCCCGAGGTCTTCGACCTGTCCCGGCGCCCGTGGGTGCTGCCCGACGCCGCCGAGCCCGGCCTGGTCGCCGAGGTGATCCGCCGCTGCCCCTCGGGGGCGCTCCAGTACCACCACCACCCGGCGGAGGCCGCGGTCGCCGAGCCCCCCGACTCCCCCACCACCGTGCGCCGCACCCCCTCCGGCCAGCTCGTTCTGCGCGGGGACCTGCTCGTGACCGGCCCGCACGGGGACCGGCATGAGACCCGGGTGGTGCTGTGCGGCTGCGGTGCCTCCGCGAACCAGCCGTACTGCGACCACTCCGGCCCCTGCGCCGAGCCGGACGACGACGTCGCCGATCGGCGCTGACCTCGAACGCGTCCGCCCGGTGACGCAGGTCACGTGGTCCCCGAGTGCACGTTCCGGCCGTGCCGCTCGTCTTGCATGGTGTGAGGTGCCCTGGTGTCGGGGAGACGCACAGGATCCGAAACCGCGCGAGAGGAGCCGGTCTTGTCCGCCGTCATCGAGCAATCCGTCCAGGCCCGTCTGGTCGCTTCCATGCCCCGGATGGAGACGGTCCCCGCCACCCTGCGGTATGACCGCGAGGACCCGTACGCCGTCAGCATGGCCTTCCCGCCACCGGCGACCCTGGAGGGCGTCGAGGTCTCCTGGGCCTTCGCCCGCGAGCTGCTCGTCCAGGGCGTCGAGCGCCCGGCGGGGGTCGGCGACGTCCGTCTGCGCCCGTACGGGTACGACCGCACGGTGGTCGAGTTCCACGCCCCGGAGGGGGTCGCGATGGTGCACGTCCGGACCTCGGAGCTGCGCCTCTTCCTGGAGCGCTCGGAGCACCTGGTGCCGGCCGGGCGCGAGCACCAGTACCTGAACTGGGACCAGGACCTCACGGAACTGCTGCGCGAGCACCCGTGAACCGAGCGCCGTAAACCCGAGCACCCTTGAACCGAGCGCCGTAGCCCGAGCACCCGGCGCCCGTAAATCGGTTGCCCCTGCCCGATCGAGGTCGTACGGTCGTACCTGACCTTGTCGTCACTTGATCGGAGAAGGACGTTGCTCGTCTGAGGTTGCGAGACACCGCGCCGCGCGTGCCCCCTGTGCCGCGTGTGCCGTTCTCGACCTCGGCGTACGAGCCGTTCTTTCCACAGCCCGCGCCCCGGTGTCTCTCGCGTCGCCCATTCACGCCCGCGCTAGCGCAACCGGGAGGCCTCCATGGCGCATCACCCCACGTTCATCACCTGTTCCTCGCTCTCCTTCTCCTGGCCTGACGGCACCGAGGTCCTCGACGACTTCCGCCTCACGGTCGGCCCCGGCCGCACCGGGCTCGTCGGGCTCAACGGCTCCGGGAAGTCGACACTCCTGAAACTCCTCGCGGGAGAGCTCACCCCGGCCTCCGGCACGATCCGGGTCACGGGCGAGCTCGGCTACCTGCCGCAGAACCTCGTCCTGGACACCTCGCGGCGGGTCGACGAGATCCTCGGCATCGCGGGGAAGCGCGCCGCGCTGCACGCCATCGAGGCGGGTGACCCCGCCGAAGAGCACTTCACCGCCCTCGCCGACGACTGGGACGTCGAGGAGCGGGCCCGCGCCACCCTCGATCAGCTGGGGCTCACCGCCGTCGGCCTCGACCGGACCGTCGGCGAGGTCTCGGGCGGCGAGTCCGTCCTGCTGCGCCTCGCGGCGCTGCTGCTCGCCCGGCCCGACGTGCTGCTGCTCGACGAGCCGACGAACAATCTGGACCTGCACGCCCGCGCCCGCCTGTACGAGGCGGTGGAGGGCTGGTCCGGGGTCCTGGTCGTGGTCAGCCACGACCAGGAACTCCTGGAACGCGTCGACCAGATCGCCGATCTCCGGGACGGCGAGGTCACCTGGTACGGCGGCCCGTGGTCCGCGTACGAGACGGCACTCGCCGCGGAACAGGAGACCGCGGAGCGGATGGTGCGGGTCGCCGAAGCCGACGTGCAGCGCCAGAAGCGTGAACTCGGCGAAGCACAGACGAAGTTGGCGCGGCGCAAGCGGTTCGCACAGAAGAGTTACGAGAACAAGGTCGTACCGAAGATCGTGGCGAACGGCCGCAAGAGCGATGCCCAGGTCGCGGCCGGGAAGCACCGCACCCTGCACACGGAGCGGCTCTCCGAGGCCAGGGAGCGGCTCGACGCGGCGGTGGAGGCGGTACGGGACGACGACGAGATCCGCGTCGAACTGCCCCGCACCTCGGTGCCGCCGGGCCGCGAGGTCCTGTTCCTGCGCGACCTGGAGCTGCGGTACGGGGCCAGGGTCGACGGCGAGTTCGCGCTGCGCGGCCCGGAGCGGATCGCGCTGGTCGGCCGGAACGGCGCCGGCAAGACGACACTGCTCCGGACGATCGCCGGGGAGGTGGAGCCGCTGTCGGGTGAGGCGGACGCGCGGGTACCGCTCCGCTTCCTGCCGCAACGGCTCGACGTCCTCGACGACGGGCTGAGCGTGGTGGAGAACGTGGCCCGCTTCGCGCCCACGGCGACGGGGAACGCGATCAGGGCGCGGCTGGCGAGGTTTCTGTTCCGGGGGGCGCGGGCGGATCAGCCCGTGGGCACCCTCTCGGGCGGGGAGCGGTTCCGGGCGACGCTCGCGGCGCTGCTCCTGGCGGAGCCGGCTCCGCAGCTGCTGATGCTGGACGAGCCGACGAACAACCTGGACATGGGGTCGGTCCGGAAGCTGACGGCGGCCCTCGACGCGTACGAGGGGGCGCTGGTCGTGGCGAGCCACGACGTGACGTTCCTGGAGTCGCTCGGCATCACGCGCTGGCTGCTGCTCGACGGTGAGCTGCGGCCGACAACGGCGGAAGAGGTCCGGGGTGTGACGTCGAGGAACTAGCGGGGCATCGCGTCGCGGGGGTGGGGCTTCGAGCCCGTGGGACGGGGTGGCGAGGCATCAGGCCGTCAAGGTGTCAGCGATGAAGTAAGGCCCAGGACTTGGTGCCGCCACCCGGCGTCAGTACGGGGGCGAGGCCCCAGTCCCCACCGTGTGCGTCGACCGCCGCGGCCAGCAGCCACATGCTGCTGCTGCGGCGGTCGCGGCATTCCTCGGCGGCGGTCGGCGAGGCGTGGACCGGGTGCTGGTCGTAGAGCACGATCCGCAGCGCCTCGTACTGCCAGCGGACGCGCAGGATCATCTCGCGGTCGGGTGTGAAGCGGTATGCCGCGGCGACGAGTTCCGAGGTGGCAAGGGCGGCGGTCTCGCAGAGGTCCGAGAGGCCGTGCCGGGTGAGGAGCGTGCCGACCGACTCACGGGCGAGTCCGGCACAGTAGGCGCCTCCGGGGAGGAGCATCGAGTAGCTGAGGTTCTCCGTGGCGGGAGGTATGGGCCCGGCCGTGACGGCGGACGGGAGGCAACGCAGTGCGCCCTTCATCGGGTTGCTCACATTTCTTGCGCATTGGGGGGGTACGCACACACGGTCACAGTCGCCCCGTGTGAGACTTGCGCTACCGACCGTAGCGCACCAGCGGAGCACAGTGCTACTACTTGCGGGTAGTCGTGCCATTCCGACCGAAATGGCGATCCGCGACGGTCGTCGTCGTCACGCAACGAAAGGGGAGACCGAGCGTGCCACCCAGGAGCAGCCCGACCGCACGACAGCAGCGCCTCGGGAGCGAACTGCGCAAACTGCGCGAACAGTCGGGCATGTCGGCTCAGCAGGCCGCCGCCCTCCTGGGCGTCGACCGCACCCGTATCCCCAACATCGAGTCGGGCCGCTTCGGCATCAGCGCCGAGCGCGTCCGCACCCTCGCCTTCAACTACGGCTGCCCCGACACGGCCCTCGTCGACCTGCTCGCCGACATCGCCCAGGAGCGGGACCGCGGCTGGTGGGAGGAGCATCGCGGACTACTGCCGCCCGCGCTCATCGACATCGCCGAACTGGAGTTCCACTCCTCGGAGTTGCAGAGCGCCGTCACCACCCACATCCCGGGTCTCCTGCAGACCGAGGAGCACGCGCGGGCCGTCTTCGACACCGCCGTCCCGCTCCTGCCGGGACCCGACCTGGAGGCCCGCCTCGCGCTGCGGCTGCGCCGCCAGGAGGTCCTGGACCGGGACCGGCCCGTGCTCTACGAGGCCGTGATCCACGAGGCGGCGCTGCGCATGCAGTTCGGCGGACCGAAGGTCGCGCGGGACCAGCTGGAGCACATCCTCGCGTACGCCGAGCGGGACACCGTGACCGTCCGCGTCATCCCCTTCGCCGCGGGGGGTTTCCCCGGCGCGGGCCAGTCGTTCACCTATGTGGCCGCGCCCGTGCCGCAGCTCGACACCGTGCAGCTCGACTCCTCCCACGGATCGATCCTCCTCGACGCGGACATGAAGCTCCGCCGCTACCGGGGGCTCCTGGAGCGACTGCGCGGGCTCGCCCTGTCCACGACCGAATCACGCGCGTTCATACGCGCCATCGCCCAGGATCTGTGAAGGACCGCCCCACCATGAACGTCACGACCCACGCCCCTCTCGCGGCCGCCCCTCTCGACGCCGCCACCCCTCTCGGTGCCGCCCCCGTCGCCGCCGCCATCGACTGGAACGAAGCCTTCTGCAGCGAGGGCGCGAACTGTTTCCGGTTCGGCCTCGACGACTCCGGCCGGGCCTACATCGGCTCGACCCTCGCCCCCGGCGAGTACGTCAGCGACTCGGTGGAGGCGCTCCGCGCCCTGATCTCCGCGGTGAAGGCCGGCGCGGCGGACCATCTGCTCTGACCCGCCCGCCCTGAACCGTCGACCCTGAACCGTCCGCTCCGAACCGTCTGCTCTGCGTAGTCGACCGGTCGGCCGACGGCGCGCGAAGAGGACGTGACCTGCATCTCCAGCACCCGGCCGGAGCAGCGCACATAACGGAACGTAACCGGACATCGTCCAGACGAGCTTGGCCGACGCCTTACGGAGCCTTAACCTACGGTCTCGTAACCTACGAATCCGTAGGTAATCCCGTAGGCCCTTCTCTCCGTCCCCAGGAGTCCCCGTGACACTCACCTCTCCCCACCTCGGCAGCTCGGCGGAGTGGACCGACGCGCGCCTGCTCTACGCGCTGGAAGAGGTCGTGGAGAAGGAGCTCAACCGGCACCTGAAGGTCACCAAGGACTGGATGCCGCACGAGTACGTGCCGTGGTCCGACGGCCGGAACTTCCCCGGCTTCTTCGAGGACGGCGAGGCCTGGGACCCCAAGCAGTCCAAGGTCACCGAGATCGGCAAGATCGCCCTCGTGGTCAATCTGCTCACCGAGGACAACCTCCCGAGCTACCACCACGAGATCGCCAGCCTCTTCGGCCGTGACGGCGCCTGGGGCACCTGGGTGCACCGCTGGACCGCCGAGGAGGGCCGCCACGGCATCGTGATGCGCGACTACCTCCTCGCCTCGCGCGCCGTCGACCCGGACAAGCTGGAGCAGTTCCGGATGGCGCACATGAGCGAGGGCTTCGAGTCCGACAACCGGCACTCGATGCTGCACTCCGTGGCGTACGTCGCCTTCCAGGAGCTCGCGACCCGCATCTCGCACCGGAACACCGGCCACCAGTCGGGCGACCCGGTCTGCGACCGGATGCTCTCCCGGATCGCCACCGACGAGAACCTGCACATGGTCTTCTACCGGAACCTGCTGGGCGCGGCCTTCGAGCTCGCCCCCGACCTGACCATGATGGCCGTGCGGGACGTGGTCGTGAACTTCCGGATGCCCGGACACGGCATGCCGGGCTTCGAGCGGGCGGCCGCGCAGATGGCGATCGGCGAGATCTACAACATGCGCATCCACCACGACGACGTCCTCCAGCCGGTCCTGCGCTTCCTCAAGGTCCTCCAGATCGAGGGGCTCGGCCCGGAGGGCCTCCAGGCCCAGGACGAGCTGGGTCTGTACATGAACGGCCTGGACAGCGAGGCCAGCAAGTTCGACGCGAAGCTCGCGGCCCGCAAGGCCCGCGTGGCGGCCCGAGCGGCCGGCTGATCCTCCCGTTCGCCTGAGGAGGAGCCCGTGCGGCTCAGCGGCGGCCCTGCTGCCGCTTGAGCCGCACGCGCTCCTTCTCGGAGAGCCCGCCCCACACCCCGAACCGCTCGTCGTGGGCCAGCGCGTACTCCAGGCACGCCACACGCCCCTCGCACGCCCCGCACAGCTGCTTGGCCTCGCGCGTCGACGAGCCGGGGGCCGGGAAGAAGAACTCCGGGCCCGCCTGGGCGCACAGGGCGTTCTCACGCCAGGAGAAGTCGGGAGCGGGAGCGGTCAGCACGTCGGTCATCGTCTGCATGACCCACACGTTGCCTGCCTGGCGTAAACAGGCCATCAACGTTCGATCAATGGCGGATACCCAGGGCCGGGAGGACCGTCTCGGCCACCCGGTAGGCCTCCTCCAGGAGCGGGTTCCCGGACAGGATGAACGTGTCCACGCCCAGCTCCCGGTACTCCTGGAGGCGCTCCACGACCTGGGCCGTCGAGCCGACGACCGCTGTTCCCGGGCCGGGCCGGAACAGCCCCATGCCGGGCCAGAGGTTGGGGTACGCCTCCAGTTCGCGCGCCCGCGCGGGGACCCGGCCGCCGTGCTGCCGGAACTGGCGCTGCCAGCCGACGCCGTCCTCGCCCGCCCGCTCGCCGAGCTGTCGGGCGTACGTCGCCTCGCTGGTGACGTCGAGCAGCCGGTCGGCCGCCGCCCAGGCCGCGTCCTCGGTGTCGCGGACGATGAGGTGGAGCCGGAGACCGATCCGGAGGGTACGGCCGTGGGCCGCGGCCCGGGCCCGTACGTGGTCGAGCTTCTCCTTCAGCAGGTGCGGAGGCTCGCCCCAGGTCAGGTAGACGTCGACGTGCTCCGCGGCCATCTCGATGCCCGGCGCCGACGAACCGCCGAACCACAGCGGGACGTGCGGCTCCTGGACGGGCCTGAGGTCCCGGAAGGAGGCGCCCGCGTCCTTGAGGTCGTAGAAGCGGCCCTGGTGGTCGAAGACCTCCCCCGCCGTGAGCCGCTTGACGATCGACCAGTACTCGGCGCTGAGTGCGTAGCGCTCGTCGTGCTCGACGTGGAGGCCGTACTCGCGCAGGGCGGAGGTGGAGCCGTTGACCACGTTGAAGCGGAGGCGGCCGCCGAAGAGGTTGTCGAAGCTGAGCGCCATCTTGGCGAGCAGGGTCGGGGCGATCAGGCCCGGATGGACGGCGAGCAGCGGCTTGAAGCGGGTGCTGGTGGAGGCCGCGAGCGCGGAGCCGAGCGGCCAGACGTCGTAGAGGTCGGTGGCGAGCAACGCCCCTGTGTAGCCGAGGCGTTCGACGGTGCCGGCGAGCTGCCGGAGATAGCCGAGGTCGACGGGGCGACGGCCGGCCGGCTCCCACGGGTAGGCGCCTTCGCGCGGGATGATGTACCAGAGGACTTCGGGTGCGAGGCCTGTGGTGCTTGTGGTGGTTGCGGGGCTTGTGGTGGTTGCGGGGCGTGCCATGGGTCAGGCCTTCCCAGGCAGCGCGTCGGCGACGGTGATCGCGCGGTCGATGAATCCGGTGCGGTGGAAGATGTCCGCCGCCTGCTGCTGCTCGGCGATGAACTCCTCGGTGACTGGTTCGATCGTCCAGGGGAGGGCGCGCAGCGCGGTCTCCCAGTCGTCCGCGGTGCCGCCCTGGTCGGCTGCGGCGATCTCGGCGGCCTCGCGCGGATGCGCGGCGGCCCAGTCGTCGGCCCGCCGGAGGGCACGGGTGAGCGCCTCGACGACCTCGGGCCGCTCCTCGGCCAGATCGCGGCGGGCGAAGAAGACGGACCGGTCGGTGATGACCTCGCCGGTGCGGACCACGGTGCGCAGCCCTCCGGTGCGGCGGGCGGCGGCGAGCTCGGCGCCCTGGGCGACCCAGGCGGTGATCTCACCGGAGCGGAGCTTCGCCTCGCTGCCGGAGTCGCCGCGTACGGGGGTGATGTCGGTGGCGTACGAGAGGCCGGCGTCGTCCAGGGCCTTGGCGACGAGATGCGTCTGCCAGGAGCCGACGGCGAGGTGGACGGTGCCGCCCTTGAGGTCGACGATGGTACGGATCGGGCTGTCGTCGGTGACGAGGAGGGCGCCGTGGTCGGGCCGGGGCGCCGAGACGGCGGTGTAGACGATGTCGTGGCCGGCCGCCTGCGCGGTGACGGGCGGAGTGGAGCCGGTGCCGCCGAAGTCGATGGTGCCATCGGCCAGGAAGGCCCCGGTACGGACGCCGTCGGTGTACGGGTGCCAGGTCACGGTCTCGCCGAGGGCGGCGAGCTCCTCCTCCGCGTAGCCGAGGCGGGAGAGGTGGTAGAGGGAGGGGTTGCTGCGGTGGACACCGATGGTGACGGTCATGCGAGGGCTCCTTCGAGAGGGACGGGGGCGGCGGTGGGTGCTTCCTGGGGCGCGTGGACGCCGAGGTCGGCGAGGAGGCGGCGGCGCAGGGCGACGAAGTCCGGGTCGCCGGGGTCGCGGGGTCGGGCGACGGTGACGGGTACGTCGGTGACGAGCCGCCCGTCGCGCAGGACGGCGACCCGGTCGGCGAGGCGTACGGCCTCGTCGACGTCGTGGGTGACGAGCAGGACCGCGGGGTGGTGGACGCGGCGCAGCTCGCCGACGAGGTCCTGCATGCGGAGCCGGGTCAGCGCGTCGAGCGCGGCGAACGGCTCGTCGAGGAGCAGGAGTTCGGGCTGCCGAACCAACGCCCTGGCCAGCGCGACGCGTTGGGCCTCGCCGCCGGACAGGGTGGCCGGCCAGGCGTCGGCGTGACGGTCGAGGCCGACCTCGGCGAGGGCCCGCAGGCCGGTCGCCCTGGTCGCCGCCCCGCGCGGCAGCCCGACGGTCACGTTGCCGAGGACCTTCGTGGAGGGGATGAGGCGGGGCTCCTGGAAGACGATCGTGCGGGCGGCGGGGACGAGGGCCTCTCCCCCGTCGGCGCCGTCGAGGCCGCCGAGGATGCGCAGCAGGGTCGTCTTGCCGCTGCCGCTCGCCCCGAGCAGGGCGAGGAACTCGCCGCGCGCGAGGGTGAGGTCCAGGCCGTCGAGGACGGGGCGGGTGCCGAAGACACGGCGCAGGCCCCGTACCCGTACGGCCGTGGCTGTGGCTGTGGCTGTGGCTGCGGCTGCGGCTGCGGCTGCGGCTGCGGCTGTGGCCGTGACTGTGGCCGTGACTGTAGCTGTGGACGTGGACGTGCTCATCGGGTTCCTCCTCCGGGGCCCGCCGTGCGCCAAGGCATGAGGATCCGCTCCAGGCCGCGGACGAGGACGTCGGCGGTGAGGCCGAGCAGTCCGTACACGAGGATGCAGACGGCGAGGATGTCGGTGCGGGCGTAGCTCTGGGCCTGGGACATCAAGTAGCCGATGCCTTCGGTGGCGTTGATCTCCTCGGCGGCGATGAGCGCGATCACGCTCAGCGTCATGGAGAGCCGGAGTCCGGCGAGGAGCGAGGGAAGCGCGCCGGGCAGGACGACCTGGCGGACGATCGCGAGGCGGCCGAGGCCGAAGCTGCGCATGGCCTCGACGAGCTTGCGGTCGGTGTCGCGGACGCCGCCGGAGGTGGAGACGTACATGGGGAAGGTGGTGGCGACGGCGATGAGCAGGATCTTCGCGGTCTCGTTGATGCCGAACCACACCATGAAGAGCGGGACGAGGGAGAGGAAGGGGATGGTCCGCAGGGTCTGGAGGGAGGAGTCGAGGAGCTCGTCGCCGAGCCGGGTGAAGCCGGTGGTGATGCCGAGGGTGAGCCCGGCGGCGAGGCCGATGACGAGTCCGATGCCCGAGCGGGTGAGGGAGGTGGCGAGCGCGTCCGGAAGCTGCCCGTTGCCCCACAACTCGCCTACGGCTTGGATGACTTGGGGCGGAGAAGCAAGCACGTCGGGGGTGAGGAGGCCGGTGGCGGAGGAGATCCACCACAGGGCGAGGAGGGCGACCGGCCCGAGGGCGCGGACGGTGAGGGAGCGGGCGCGGGAGTGGGGACGACGGAGGGGCGGGCGGGGCGCGACGAGTCCGGTGGCCGTCGCTGTCGCCGTGGCCTCCCCGGCCGTCGCGGTCGCCGTGGCCGTCGTGGCCTCCTCGGCCGTCGCGGCCACGTCGGTCGCCGTGGTCGTCACGCTCGTCATGACAGCTTCTCGATGTCGAGGAGATGGGCGGCGATGTCGACCTTGTTCGGCGTGACCTTCTGGTCGGCGTAGAACCGGGCGACGGTCTCGAAGCGCTTGATGTCCTCGGCGCCGATCGGGTCGACGGTGCCTCCCTTGCGGGTGAAGCCGATCTGGACCTCCTTGGCCTTGCCGTTGACGGCCGTGGGGCCGGCGTCGGTGAAGACGTTGAGGTAGGCGGCCGGGTCGCTCTTCTCCTTGGCGCTGTTCTCGTGGAGGTAGCGGTAGAGCGCCTTCACGACCTCGGGGTGCTGCGCGGCGAACTCCGAACGGACCGCGTTGAGGCTGTAGTTGTCGGAACCGATCGCGGTGCCGTCGGCGACGAAGTGCGCCTTGCCGGAGCCGATCTCGGCGACGGCGTAGGTGGACCAGACGGCCCAGGCGTCGACCTGGCCCGCGTTGAAGACGGCGGCCGTCTGGTCCGGGCGCAGGTAGACCCGCTCGACCTTGTCGGCGGGGACGTCTGCCCGGGCGAGTGCCTTGAGCAGCAGGTACTCGCCGGTGCCGCCCTTGTTGACGGCGACCTTGCGGCCGACGAGGTCCTTGACGGAGGCGATGTCCGAACCCTCGCGGACGAGGATGCCCTCGCCGACGGGGTCGGGGTCGGTGGCCGTGAAGAAGGCGAAGCCGGGGCTCTGGGAGAGAGACGTGATGCCGGAGGTGATGGAGCCGGTCGCGATGTCGAGCTGGTCGGCGTTCATGGCCTGGGCGGCGGGGGCGAAGGGGCCGGCGCTGCCGGTCCAGGCCACCTTGGCGTCGACGGCGGCGAGCGCCTTGTCGAGGCTGCCGTCCTTCTTGCCGCGGGCGAGGACGCCCGCGTTGCCGGGGTCGGGGATGCGGACGGTGACGGTGCCGCTCGTTCCCTTCGACCCCTCCGTGCCCGTGGCGCCGCCGCAGGCGGTGACGGTGGAGAGGGCGGAGAGGGCCGCCAGAGCGGCGAGCAGGGTGAGTGGGCGCATGGCGGTCGTCCTTCTCGGAGGCGGGTCGGGGGCGGGTGGATCGGGTGAGGCGGCGGCGCTTCGCGGTTACGGGAGGGGATACGGGGACTGCCGTCCGGCGGCGGGGGCGAGGAGGCGGGCGAGGCGCAGGGGCTCCGGGTCGGCCCAGGCCCGTACGTCCACGGCCTCGGGCAGGAAGCCGTGCGCGCGGAGTGCCTCCTCCTGGCGGGCGAGCAGGTCGAGCCGGGTGGCCGACAGGTCCGGGTGGAGGGTGCGGTGGGTGCCGGGCCGGTAGGCGCCGGCGACACCCTCGGCACCCGCGCCGGTCTCGGCGCCGAGGATGCGGGCGACCTCGGTGGGCTCGTCGGCGGCCCAGTCGGCGGCGCGGAGCAGGACGGCGAGGAAGCGCGCCACCAGCTGGGGATGCTCGTCCAGGAGGTCCTGGTGCACGGTGAGGGGGCGCGGGGTGCCGTTGTTGACGCGGTGCGCGGGGTCGGGGAGCTCGTCGAGTTCCACGGCGACCTCGGCTCCGGCGCGGCGGGCCGCCTCGACGGCGAGGGCGCCCTTCACGTACACGGCGTCGACCTCGCCCCGGCGCAGTGCGGCCAGCTCGGCGGCCCACTGTCCGGAGTGCCCGTCGGCCGGTACGTCGACGAGGACGGCGTCCGTGAGTCCGTACCCCGCCGAGGCGAGGACGCCATCGAAACCGCGCAGGGCCATGGCCCGCCAGAAGTCGATCGGCACGGAGTGGCGGGGCACGGCGAGGCGGAGGCCGCGCAGGGCGGCGGCTCCGCGGACCCGGGAGCCGGGGGCGACGAGTACGGTCTGGCGCTCCTCGATCCAGGTGAGGCCGATGAGCCGGGTGCGCTCGCCGCGCGAACGGGCCCACAGCGCGGGCACGTTGCCGCCCTCGCGGAAGAGCCCGGGAAGGGCGTGGGTGAAGTGGGCGGCACGGTCGGCGCCGGGTTCGGCGTCCTGGAGGGAGCGGACGGCGATCCCGTCCGGGGCGAACTCCCCGGCCAGCCAGCCGCGGTCGGCGGCGACACCGGTGGCGGTGGGGACCGGGCAACGGGTGAACCAGAGCGTGTCGGGGACGCGGGCAGGGGTCATGGAGGGATTCCCGGGGTGTGGTGGGGCCGGCGCACAGGGGGCCGGGGCGCTCGATGGCGTGGTGGAGGTGAGGACGCGGGTCGGAAGCGCGGCGCGAGAAACGAGCGGGACCGTACGCAGGTCACAGGTCACACCGGATGGGACCCGTGTCAGCGGGAGTCAGGGGCGGCGCGGTGAGCGCGTCCCGGTGTGCGCGGGGCGGCGACGTGCGACGACGTGCGGACGGCTCAGCGACAGGTCGCGGCGGCGACGCGCGCCAGGTCGATGTGGCGGCGCCGGGTGAGCGCGGGAACCTCGGGAGAGGCGGCGGGCGTGGAGCGTGCGGTACGTCGTTCGTTCATTGCGGGCCTGCTCCCTTCGCGTCGTCGCCGCTGTGGTGTGTTGGCCGGAACCCTGCCACGGGAGTTCGACCCCTCACAACTCGACTCCCACGATGTGGGATTGCGTATGAACAGAGTGTTTCCGACCCCGTCCCCCGCCTGAATCGGCTCCCGCCATGTGGGAGCGTGGGAGCCCGATCACCCACGGGGAGCGAACCCTATGACGACCGAGGCCGGCATCGCCCGACCCCCGGCGGGCGCCCAGGCGGTCCGCCGCGCCCTGGACGTGCTGCACTGTTTCCACGACAACGGGCCCGATCTGAGCGCCTCCGACCTCGCACGCCGGCTCGGACTCTCCACCTCCACGGCGCACCGGCTGGCGCGGACCCTGCTCGGTGCGGGCTTCCTGGAGCAGGACGCCCGCACCGCCCGCTACCGGCTCGGCCCGGCGATGACGGAGCTCGGCCGTCTCTCGTACCACCAGCGAGGGCTGCACCTGGCCACGCCCGAGCTCGCCGATCTGGCCGAACGGACGGGCGCGACAGCCGACTTGGCGCTGCGCAGCGGCCCGCACGTGGTGATCGTGGCGGGCGGTTCGGTGACCCCGAAGGTCGGCCTGCGCCGGCCCCTGCACTCCACGGCGCTCGGGAAGGTGCTGCTCGCCTGGCCCCGAGCGGGCGAGGGCGGCCCCCGTTCCCTGCCGCCGCTGCCCGCGTTCACCGAGCGGACCATCGTCGAACCTCCGGCCCTGGCAGCCGAGTTGGCCCGGGTACGGGAGGCGGGGTACGCCCTCAACGACGGCGAGTCGGCCCACGGGGTGCGGACCGTGGCCGTACCGGTTCTGGAGCGGGCGGGGCACGCGCGGTTCGCGCTCGCGGTCCGCGCGACGCCGGAACTGATCACCGACGCGCGGCTCGATTGGTACCTGGCGCAGGCGCGGGAGTGCGCCAGGGCGCTGGAAGTCCTGCTCCTGGCCCCGACGGAACGGCAGGACCCCGGAGACCGCGCCTGACGGGCCTCTGGCACCCGCTGCCGGCCCTGTAGTCCCCTGTCAAGCAGGGAGGATCCGTCCTACTTCGCGCCTACCGTTCGTTGCGTGGGGCGGCGCGGACGAAGCCTCGCCGCCCCGCACGGACGAGGAGTGAGCGACGTGACGATTCTCGTGACCGTCACGCGGGACGGCGGCCCACGCCGCCGCCTTCCGCGCCTGACCCCGAAGGGTGCGCCACGCGCGTGCGCGGAGATTTCCGCACGGTCGTGCGTTCAGTACGATGGGGGCATGAGTGGAAGCACCACGGGCGCGGGCGCGGCCACAAGCGCGGGCACGGGCACCAGGACGGACGGACGTGTCGAGCGCGGCAACCAGACGCGACGCCTCGTACTGGGCCGGACCATGGACATCGCGTCCGTCGAGGGGCTCGAAGGCCTGTCCCTCGGCCGGATCGCGACCGAGCTGGAGCTGAGCAAGAGCGGCGTCTTCGCGCTCTTCGGCTCCAAGGAGGAACTCCAGCTCGCCACCATCAGGGCCGCCGTCGCCGTCTTCGCCGAGCAGGTCGTCGCACCCCTGAAGGACGTGCCGCCGGGGGCACCGCGCGTGCGCGCACTGTGCCGGAACTGGCTCACGTACTCCTCGGGGCGGGTCTTCTCGGGCGGCTGCTTCTTCTACGCGGTCTCGGCCGAGTTCGATGCCCGTACGGGTCCGGTGCACGACGCCGTGGCCCGGGCCCGCGTCGACTGGAACGCGTACATGGAGCGGACGCTGTCGGAAGCCCGTGCGGTGGGCGACTTCACCGAGGACCTGGACGTGGAGCAGCTGGCCTTCGAGGTGATCGCCCTCATGGAGGCGGCCAACGCGCAGTCCGTGCTGCTCGGCGACACCCGCGCGTACGGCCGCGCCGAGCGGGGCGTCACGGCCCGGCTGCTCTCCTCGGCCACGGACCGGGGCCGCGCGGCGCTCGCCGATCCGGCCTGAGGGCCCCGGGCGACGACACGACCACGAGCGCCACGCCGGTGACGGCCCAGGGCCGGCTCAGCCCGTCGTGACTCAGCCCGTCGTGACTCAGCCCGTCGCGACCCTGCCCTCGGGCGCCGTGGCCGCCGGCTCCGGCACGGCCCCGGCGGTGACGAACTCCACAGCCTCGGCCACGACTTCCGGGTCCGTCAGGATGCGGCGGTGGCCGAGCCCCCGGGTGACGACGAGCCGGGCCCGGTCGCCGTGGGCGCGGTCCAGTCGGCGCGCCTGGACGACCGGGACCATGTCGTCACCCTCGTCGTGGAACAGCAGGACGGGGAGGGCGAGTTCGGCGGCTGCCCGATCGGCGTCGAGCCGGTCCCAGATGCCGGGCTCGCCGGGCGCGACCCGCCGCTCGACGTAGGCGCGCATACGCCGGATCACCAGCTCGTCGACGCCGAAGCCGGCCCGGAAGCCCGCCAGCAGCATGGTGAAGGAGCCGACGCCGCCGAGCCCCACGAAGCGACCGGCGCGGACGCCGTCGCGGAGGGCCAGATGGGTGGCGAGGACGCCGAAGGAGTGGGCGACGACGGCGTCGAAGTCGCCGTGCCGGGAGTGCAACTCCTTGATGATGGCACGGTATTCGATGATGTTGCTCGCTCTGCCCGAGGACTCGCCGTGGCCCGGAGCGTCGAAGGCGACCGGGCTGTAGCCGCGTTCGAGCAGGGCCTCGGCGAAGGCGGTGAGCCGTGAGGCGCGCGAGGACCAGCCGTGGACGAGCAGGACCGGTCGATGCCCGTCGCCCCAGGCGTACGTGACGACGTCCTTGCCCCGGACGCGGAGGCGTTCCGTATGGGCGGCAGCGAAGAGCGTCTCCTCCTCGGGCCGCTGCCGGGCGCGGCCCAGCGGGCGGACGAAGAGGTGGAAGGCCAAGCGTCCGGCCGGTCCTGGGGCGACGCGGGCGGCGGTGTTCAGGACGGTGCGTACGAGCGGAGCCATCGGATACATGCCGGATCTCCTCGGTCGGCCAGGTGGCAAAAATACTAGCACGACCGTTCGTGTTGTTTTAAGATCGGAGGCACGCAGTGGGCCGGCCCCCACCCGGAACGGGCCGGCCCGCCCTGTCACGCCTCTTCGGACGCCTCCTTCTTCGCGCGGCTCGGCTGGACCCGCTTCGGTTCGCCCGGCATCTTCGGATACTCCGGCGGATACGGCAGGTCTCCGAGCCCGTGCTCCGCCTCGTCCCGCCGGGCCAGTTCGAGCAGGGACTCCAGACTGAACCGCTCGCCGTCCATGTCGGCGTGGACGTCGCCGAGCTCGGCGTAGCGGACCTGCATCGTCCTGATGTCGAAGTCGCGCGGTACGGCGTCGTCGATCTCGTCCCATCGCAGCGGCGCCGAGACGGGCGCGTGCGGGCGCGGACGTACCGAGTAGGCGGAGGCGATGGTCCGGTCCCGGGCGGTCTGGTTGTAGTCGACGAAGATCCGCTCCCCGCGCTCCTCCTTCCACCACTTCGTGGTGACCTGCTCCGGCATGCGTCGCTCCAGCTCCCGGCCGCAGGCGATGGCCGCCCTTCTGACCTGCGTGAAGGTCCAGTCGGGCGCGATCGGCACGAAGACGTGGATCCCGCGGCCACCCGAGGTCTTCGGCCAGCCGCGCAGTCCGTGCTCGTCGAGGACGGAGCGCAGCTCGTGGGCGGCGCGGACGGCGTCGGCGTAATCCGTGCCGGGCTGTGGGTCGAGGTCGATGCGGAGCTCGTCGGGGTGGTCGGTGTCCTCCCGCCGTACCGGCCAGGGGTGGAAGGTGACGGCGCCGAGGTTGGCGGCCCAGAGGACGGCGGCCGGCTCGGTGGGGCACATCTCGTCGGCGGACCGGCCGCTGGGGAAGGTGATGTGGGCGGTGGGGATCCAGTCGGGCAGGTACTTGGGGGCCCGCTTCTGGAAGAAGGACTCGCCGGTCACCCCGTCGGGGTAACGCTCCAGGGTGGTGGGCCGGTTCCGCAGGGCGCGGGTGATGCCGTCACCGACGGTGAGGTAGTAGGTGACCATGTCGAGCTTGGTGTAGCCGGGTTCGGGGAAGTACACCTTGTCCGGGTTCGAGACCCGCACGGTCCGGCCGCCGACTTCCAGTTCCATCGCTGCTGCCTTGCCTGCCATGCCGGTCAGCCTAGGGTTCGCCGACAAGTCCCGCATACCGGACAATCGGCTCCATGGATCTGCCGGTGATGCCGCCCGTGAAACCGATGCTCGCCAAGTCCGTGAAGCGGATTCCGCCCGGGATGCAGTACGAGGCGAAGTGGGACGGCTTCCGCGCGATCGTCCATCGCGACGGGCCGGAGCTCGTCATCGGCAGCCGTACCGGCAAGCCGCTGACCCGGTACTTCCCCGAGCTGGTCGAGGCGCTCGCGAGCCGGCTGCCGGAGCGCTGCGTGGTCGACGGCGAGATCGTGATCGAGCACGACGGGCACCTCGACTTCGACCGGCTCAGCGAGCGGATCCATCCGGCCGACTCCCGGGTCCGCATGCTCGCGGAGACCACTCCGGCGCGCTTCGTCGCCTTCGACCTGCTCGCGCTCGGGGACGAATCACTGCTGGACGTGGGGATGAGTGAGCGGCGGGCGACCCTGGAGCGCGTCCTCGACGGGGTCGACGCCCCGGTCCATCTGGCACCCGCGACCCACGACGTCGAGGTCGCCGCCCGCTGGTTCGAGCAGTACGAAGGCGCGGGGCTCGACGGGGTGATCGCCAAGCCGCTCGACCTGCCGTACCGGCCTGACGCCCGTCTCATGTACAAGATCAAGCACGAACGGACGGCCGACGTGGTCGTGGCCGGTTACCGCTTCCACAAGAGCGGTCCCGTGGTCGGTTCGCTGCTGCTCGGCCTGTACGACGACGGGCGCGTCCTCCAGCACGTCGGCGTGTGCGCGGCCTTCACCGCCGCCCGGCGCGCCGAGCTCGTCGAGGAGCTGGAACCGCTGCGCATGGATCCACCGGACGGGCACCCGTGGGCGGCGTGGACGGACGAGTCCGCGCACGAGGGTGCCCGGCTGCCGGGTGCGCCGAGCCGCTGGTCGGGCAAGAAGGATCTGTCGTGGGTGGCGCTGCGGCCGGAGCGGGTGTGCGAGGTCGGGTACGACCACATGGAGGGCGACCGCTTCCGCCACACGGCCCAGTTCAAGCGCTGGCGCCCGGACCGGACGCCGGAGTCCTGCGGCTACGGGCAGCTGGACGAGCCCGTCTCGTACGACCTGACGGAGATCCTCTCGTAACGCACGCCGAACACGGCGAGCACGACGAACACATCGAGCACATCGAGCACATCGAGCACGGCGACCACGCACGGAATCGCCGTGGGTGGAAGCCGTCGGACCGCGAGTGAGATGGTTCACATTCTGCGGACCACCCCCTCCCCCCAACCCCCCATTATCGAGAAGACGTTCGACGAACGTCTTCTCGACGGGCGGGGGTCGCCACACCGCGCAAGAGCAATCGACCACCCCCGCACCTGCGGGAACGCGTCCAGTGGTGCCGGTCGCCGGCACGCCTGCCGCTCCCCCGTCGGGGGCCTTCCCCGCCCGCGCGGCGTCCCGCCGTCACGCCGTCGCGACAGCCCCGTGCCGGAACCCGAACCGCGATCCGGTACGTATGGAGGTGGAGACACTCCGCACCCTCCCCGGACTCACAAGGACTGACCCGTGATCGCCTCTCCCTCGCCCCTCGTCCCCGTACCGATTCCCGACAGCGTGGCCGCACTGATCGGCGCCTGTCTCCCGCTGCACGTCCTCCAGGCCGAGGTCGACGCGGACTGCGCGGCCCGCGAGGTGTACCGGTTCCGGGGTCCGCTCTGCGCGGAGGACCGGGCGGACCGCGAGCACGCCCTCGCGGCGCTGGCGCGGGCGAACAAGATCCTCGCCAAGCACCATCCCCAACTGCCCGTCACCCCCTGATCCAGTCCACCTGTTCGGCCGTCCCCCGCATGCACGAGGCCGGTGGCGGTGTGACGCTGCGAAGGTGACCACGACCAGCGACGCAGTGCCCGCGCCCCCGGCCGCCACCACCGAGCCACCCGTGCTCGACAAGCGCCGCCGCAACATCGTGTTCGGCACGATCATGCTGGGCGTCCTCCTCGCCGCCCTCGACCAGACGATCGTCGGCACCGCCCTGCCCACGATCGTCTCGGATCTCGGCGGCGCGGCCCACATGTCGTGGGTGGTCACCGCCTATCTGCTCGCCGAGACGGTCGCGACCGTCCTCGTCGGCAAGTTCGGCGACCTGTTCGGCCGCAAGGTGATCTTCCAGATCTCGGCGATCATCTTCATCACCGGCTCCTTCCTCTGCGGCCTCGCCACGAACATGACGCTGCTGATCGTCTGGCGTGGTCTCCAGGGCATCGGCGCCGGCGGCCTCATGGTCACCTCGATGGCGCTCATCGCCGATGTGATCCCGCTGCGCGAACGCGGCAAGTACCAGGGCGCGATCGGGGCCGTGTTCGGTGTCTCCACCGTCATCGGCCCGCTCCTCGGCGGACTGTTCACCGACCATCTGAGCTGGCGCTGGGCGTTCTACGTCAATGTCCCCATCGCGATCCTGGTCGTCATCGCCGCCGCTCGCACGATCCCCTCCGTACGCTCCGCGAGCCGCCCCGTCATCGACTACGCCGGCATCGCGTTCGTCGCCGCCGGCTCCAGCGCCCTGATCCTCGCGACCAGTTGGGGCGGCAACGAGTACGCGTGGACCTCCGGCGTCATCATCGGGCTCTTCGTCGGCGGCTTCCTCTCGCTCGCCCTGTTCTGCTGGGTGGAGACCCGGGCGGCCGAACCCATGCTGCCCATGCGGCTGTTCGCCAACCCCGTCTTCACCGTCTGCTCGGTGCTGAGCTTCGTCGTGGGCTTCGCCATGCTCGGCGCCATGACCTTCCTGCCGACCTATCTCCAGTACGTCGACGGGGACTCGGCGACCGTCTCCGGCATCCGTACGCTCCCCATGGTCGTCGGACTGCTCATCGCCTCGATCTTCAGCGGCAACGTCGTCAGCAAGACGGGCCACTACCGGATCTTCCCGATCGTCGGCTGTCTGGTGATGGGCGTCGGCCTCTATCTCCTCTCGCTCATGGGGCCGGAGACCGGCACCTGGCTGGAGTCGCTCTACATGTTCGTGCTCGGCGTCGGCATCGGCCTGTGCATGCAGGTCCTGACCATCGCCGTGCAGAACACCGTCGAGTACGCCGATCTCGGCACCGCGACCTCGGGCGTCACCTTCTTCCGTACGCTCGGCAGCGCCTTCGGCACGGCCGTCTTCGGCACGATCTACGTCAACGCCCTCACGCCCAACCTCACGGCGGGGGTCGCCGAGGCGGCGGCGATCGCCGGGAGCCTCGGCATCGACCCGGCCGGCCTGGAACGGGCCGCGCAGAGCCCCGCCGGGGTGCACGGCCTGCCCGACGAGATCGCGGAACCGATCGTGCGCGCCTACGCGGACACGCTCCACACCGTCTTCCTGTGGACGGTGCCGGTCGCCGCGATCGGCTTCGTCGTGGCGCTCTTCCTCAAGCAGGTGACGCTCCGCGACTCGGCCCGCGCCGCCGCGCCGGACATGGGCGAGGGCTTCGCCTCCCCCACCATGTCCGGCGACTCGGCGAAGCTCCTCGAACTGTCCGTCGGCCGGATCCTGCGCCGCATCGACCTGGACACCGCCCGGCGGATCGTCGGCTCGTCCGACACCCGGCTCGACACGGCGGGAGCCTGGGCGGTGATGCAGGTCGAGCTCTTCACCCGGACGGTCGGGCACGCCAGCCTCGGCCTGATCGCGGCCGGGCGGCGGGTGCCGCCCGAGGTGCTCCTGCCGGTCTTCGACCGGATGGTCGACGAGGGCTTCCTCACCCGGGACGGGAACCTGCTCTCGCACACACCGGCGGGCGAGCGCGAGGCGGGGGTGATCACCCGGGCCTGGGGCGACTGGCTCTCCGACCGGATCGAGCAGGAACGCGGCCGGCCGAGCGGGCCCGAGCTGCGGGTGGCGACGGACGCCATCGCGAAGAAGGTCGTCGCCGAGGACCTGGCGAGCGGGCTCCCGTCGGGCCGGACGGAGGACCGGGCCGTATCCGTGACACGGTGACGTCGCCGTCCCCGCTCCGTTACATGGCCGTCCCCGCCCGGTGACGTCGCCGTCCCTGCCCGGGCTCGGTGAAGGCGCCGAGCGTTGGGCGACGTCGCCGCCCCCACTCGCCGAAACCGCCGAGCGCTATCGGTGACGTCACCGCCCCTACTCGCCGAAGCCGCCGAGCGTCATTCGGTGACGTCGCCGTCCACGTACACCCAGGCGCCCTCGTGGCGGGCGAAGCGGCTCCGCTCGCGCAGCGCGCCGGGCTCGCCGCCGTGGACGTAGCCCGCCGCGAAGGTGACGGTGCCGTGCTGGTGGAAGGCGGTGCCGTCGGTGGTCTCCTGGATCTCCAGGCCGGTCCAGCGCAGCGCCGGGTCGAAGTCGACCTCGCCGGGGCGGGTCTCCGGCGCCCAGGTGCGCAGCAGGTACGCCTCGTCGCGGACGACGAAGGCGCTGTAGCGGGAGCGCATGAGCAGCTCCGCCGTCGGCGCCGTGCCCGCCGCGCCGCTGTGGAAACGGCTGCAGCACGCGCCGTACGCGGCATCGAGGCCGCAGGGGCAGGGGGAGTCCGCGGTGACGGCCGGGGCGGCGGCCGCCGGGGACGTACGGGGACGGGTCTTGCGTCGGGACATGCCGCCATTCTCCCCCAGGGGCGCACGGGCCCGGCGCCCGGCATGCGGACAGCTCCGTGGACGCCCGCCCGTCGTCCCGCTGCGGGCCCGGTGCGCCCGAGTAGCGTACGGGCATGAAACTGACGATTCTCGGAGGCGGCGGATTCCGGGTGCCGCTGGTGTACGGCGCCCTCCTCGGCGACCACGGCCAGGGGCGGGTCACCCACGTCACCCTGTACGACCTCGACGAGGGCCGTCTCTCGGCCATCGCCAGGGTTCTCGTGGAGCAGGGCGAAGGGGTGCCGGACGCGCCCGTGGTGACCGCGACGACCGACCTCGACGAGGCGCTGCGCGGGGCCGACTTCGTGTTCTCCGCGATCCGGGTCGGCGGCCTGGAAGGCAGGGCGGCGGACGAACGGATCGCCCTCGCGGAAGGGGTGCTCGGCCAGGAGACCGTCGGGGCGGGCGGCATCGCGTACGGCCTGCGGACCGTACCCGTCGCGGAACACATCGCCCGCAGGGTCGCCGAACTCGCCCCGGACGCCTGGGTCATCAACTTCACCAACCCCGCCGGGCTCGTGACGGAGGCCATGTCCAGGATCCTCGGCGACCGGGTCGTCGGCATCTGCGACTCCCCCGTGGGCCTGGCCCGCCGCGTCGCCCGCGTCCTCGGCGCGGACCCCGACGAGGCGTGGATCGACTACGTGGGCCTCAACCACCTTGGCTGGCTGCGCGGTCTACGGATCGGCGGCCGCGACGAACTCCCCCGTCTCCTCGCCGACGAGGAGGCGCTCGGCTCCTTCGAGGAGGGCAGGCTGTTCGGACCGGAGTGGCTGCGCTCGCTCGGCGCCGTTCCCAACGAGTACCTGCACTACTACTACTTCAACCGCGAGGCCGTGCACGCCTACCGGACCGCCGAGCGCACCCGCGGCGCCTATCTGCGCGACCAACAAGCCGGTTTCTACGAGGAGATGGGCAAGCCCGACACGCCCGCCCTGGACACCTGGCACCGGACGCTCGCCGACCGCGAGGCCACCTACATGGCAGCCAACCGTGAGGCCGCCGGCATCGGCGAACGCGACGAGGAGGACCTGGAGTCGGGCGGCTACGAGAAGGTGGCGCTCGCCCTCATGAGGGCGGTCGCGCGCGACGAGCGGACCACACTGATCCTCAACGTGCGCAACGGCTCCACGCTGGCCGCGCTCGACGCGGACGCCGTCATCGAGGTCCCCTGCTTCGTGGACGCGAACGGCGCCCATCCGGTGTCGGTGGCCCCGCTGCCGTTCCACGCCGTCGGTCTCGTGACCGCCGTGAAGGCGGTGGAACGGGAGGTGCTCGCCGCGGTGGAGAGCGGCTCGCGGGCGACGGCGGTCAAGGCGTTCGCGCTGCATCCCCTGGTCGACTCGGTGTCGGTGGCCCGGCGCCTGGTGGAGAACTACACGGCGGAGCACGCGGGTCTGGCCTATCTGCGGCACTGAGCCACTGAGTGCGTCGAGCCGCCGAACGGCGCTGAGCCACTGAACGGCGTTGAACCACTGAGCGGCGTTGTGCGGCGCTGAACCGACGCGGAGGATTCACGGACTCGTCGTGGAGCGGTACGGCTGACGGACATCTTTACGGGATCGGGGGCGCGGCCTAGGCTCGCGCCCCATGACCTCACAGCGTCGCAAGGGAGCACGGAGAGGCCTGGCCCGCCTCGTCGCGGTCTGTCTGCTGGCCGTCGGACTCGTGGGAACGGCACCGGCGGCCGCCGAGACCCCGACGACGGCCGACGGCCCGGTCGTCGTCCCCGTCCAGACGACCGGGCCCGCGGACCGGCGGTTCAACCTGGTGTTCATGGGCGACGGCTACACGGCCGCGGAGATGCCGGCCTTCCGGGCCGACCTCGAACGGCATCTGAACACGCTGTGGAGCATCGAGCCCTTCGCCTCGTACCGCTCCTACGTCAACGTGTGGGCGGTGGAGGCCCCTTCGGCCGAGTCCGGCGTGGACTGCGACCCGGGCCTGGCGGCCCCCGCCCGCGACACCGCGCTCGACATGGGCTTCTGGGGCGGCTGCAACCCGGACAGTGTGCAGCGACTGCTCACCGTCGACAGCGGGAAGGCCGGCGCGCTCGCCGATCTCGTCCCGGGCACGAGCCGCGCCAATCGGCAGATCGTCGCCCTCGCCCACAGCTCCACCTACGGTGGCGCGGGTGGGAGTTACGCCACGGCGTCCGGTGGCAACGCCCTCTCCTCCCTCATCACCCCGCACGAGATAGGCCACTCGCTCGGCGGACTCCAGGACGAGTACGACTACTACGGGCGCGGTGTTCCGGGCGAGACCTATTCGGGACCGGAGCCCGGCTCCACGCACCACACCCTCCTGACGGAACGTCAGATGCGGGAGCAGCGGGCCAAGTGGTGGCGCTGGCTCGGCGAGGAGAGCGAGTCGGGCGGAGTCATCGGCCGTCACGAGGGCGGCCTGTACAGCACGAAGGGCGTCTGGCGGCCCAGCCGGCACTCCCTGATGAAGACCCTCGGCTACGCCTTCGACCAGGTGGAGCGCGAGGTGATGGTCCGGGCGATCTCCGCGAAGGTCAACCTGATCCAGGACCACACGCCCGACACCGCGCCGATCGGCGCGGACCGGACCGTGTGGGTGGACACCCTCCACCCGGTCGGCGGTGAACTCGCCGTGACCTGGCGGCTGGACGGCCGCGACCTCACCACCCGCGGCGCGCGCACGATCGACCTGCGGCGGCTGAGCCTCTCCCCCGGCACGCACACGCTCACGGCGACCGTGACCGACCCAACGCCCTTCGTGCGCGATCCGGCGGTCCGCGCTTCCGCGGCGCTGACCCGCACGGTCGACTGGACGGTGGACACCTCGCTCACCACCCCGAAGACACCGGTGGAGGCCGCGTTCACCGGTCACACCCCCACCGGGGACCCGGTCGGCGCCCGGACGGTCGTCCACGCGGACACCACGCACCCGACGGACCGCGCCCCCGCCGTGCAGTGGCGCCTGGACGGCCGCCCCGTCCACCCGAACGGCAGCAGAAGCCGCAACGACCGCGACGTGGACCTGGGTTCGCTGGACCTCACGCCCGGTACGCACCGGCTGACGGCCCGTATCCCGGGCACGGACGAGGAGTTGAGCTGGACGGTCGACGCCCGTCCGGCCACGTCCTCGTACGAACTGTCCACGCCGCTGCGTACCGTGCGGCGACCGGGACTCCCCGTGGAGTACGTCTACGACGGGCCGTTCACGATGCGGCTGACCGCGCGCGACGACCAGGAAGGCGCCGTGGTGAGCCAGTTCCGGGTCGACGGCGACGGCTGGTACACGTACTACGGCTGGCCGACGGACGCCGACGCGCCCTTCCGCTTCTCGCCGAGCGGCACGGTGATCGACGATCTCGTGTACGGGAAGCTGGGCCGAAGTCGGGCGGTCCCCTGGGACGACGCCACCCCGGACTACGGCACGCACACGGTCGAGTACCGCACGATCGACGCGGCCGGGAACGTGAGCCGGGCCCGGAGCTTCCGCGTCACGCTGGTCGCCCCCTAGCCTCCGAGCCCCTGGTCTTCAGTCCCCTCGCCCCGGTCGTCCCGCCCTGGCGGCGCGAGGGAAGGCCCGCGGACCCTCGGTCCGCGGGCCTTCACGCCGCACTGTTCAGAGATCTCGTCAGGGCTTGCGGGCCACGGCGGCCCACCCCGGGATCGGGTCGTCGCCCTGGACCGGGACGGGCTCGCCCAGCTCCGGGTGCCACTCGGCGGTGAGCGAGACGCCCGGCTCGACGAACTCCAGGCCCTCGAAGAACGCGGCGAGTTCGTCGCGCGAGCGCGGCCGCAGAGTCAGTCCGCGCGCCTTGTACATGGCGCTCGCCTTCGCCGCGCCCTCCGGGTCGAAGTCCCCGGTGACGTGCGAGAGGACGAGATAGCTGCCCGGCGCGAGCTTCTCGACGATCTTGGCGACCAGGTCGTAGGCCCCGTCCTCGTCCCCGACGAAGTGCAGCAGGGCGAGCATCGACAGCGCGATGGGCTGGTCGAAATCAAGGACCTTTCCGGCCCTTTCGAGGATGACCTCGGGCTCGCGGGCGTCCGCCTGGATGTACTCGGTGGCCCCTTCCGGGGTCGAGCGCAGCAGGGCGGCCGCGTGCGCGAGCACGATCGGGTCGTAGTCGCAGTAGACGATGCGGGACTCCGGCGCGGCCCCCTGCGCGATCTGGTGCAGGTTGGGCTCGGTCGGGATGCCCGTACCGACGTCCAGGTACTGCCGGACGCCGTGGGCGCTGAGCCAGCGGATGGCGCGGTGCATGAAGGCCCGGTTGACGCGGGCCATGTCCCGGCCCCGGGCGTCGACGGTGAGCAGCTGCTTCGCCATCGCCTCGTCGACCGGGTAATTGTCCTTGCCGCCCAGGAACCAGTCGTACATGCGCGCCGGATGCGGCTTGCTGGTGTCGATCCGTACGGATGCGGGGTCCTGGGTCATCGGCTCTCCTGGTCGGGACGAACGAGTGGCACTTCAGCAAGAGTTACGCGACGGAGCGGGCGAGGCGGAAGGGTCAGGTGAGCAGAAAGTCAGCCTGACCGGATTTGGCCCCCTGGATGAAAGCGGCGATCTCCCCGTGGGTGTAGATGAGCGCGGGTCCTTCAGGGTCTGCGGACTGTCGCACGGCGACTCTGCCGTCGGCCAGCTTCATGGCCTCCACGCAGTTGCCCCCGTTCCCGCCGCTCCAGGGCTTGTGCCAGCCATCGGCACCGAGCTCAGCGGCGGGCATGCCGTTGTATATGCGATCCATTCACAGCTCCTTGCGGAGATCCCGGAGAATCTCCTTCGTGCGTTGTGCAGTCGCGGCCTGAGCCGCCATGCGGTCCATGACCTCCAGGTGGGATGCCACCTCGGGGCGCGCGTCGAGATAGACGGCGCCGGTCAGGTACTCGCTGTAGACCATGTCCGGGAGTTCGGGCATGGCGAAGCGGAAGAGGACGAACGGTCCGTAGGTGCCGGGGTGGTGGCCGGACGCGAACTCCGCGATCTGCAGGGTGACGTTCGGCAACTCGGACGCTTCGAGCAGCCGGTCGAGCTGGTCGCGCATCACTTCGGGCCCGTCACCGACCGGTCGGCGGAACACCGTCTCGTCCATGATCACCCAGAACTTCGGGGCGTCCCCCCGCGTCAGCAGGGACTGGCGCTCCATCCGTAGGGCTACATGACGCTCGGCGTCCTCGTCCTTGCCGGCATCGCTGCCGCCGACCGCCCCGCTGCGCAGAATGGCTCGGGCGTAGGCCTCGGTCTGCAGGAGACCGGGGATGAACTGGGGTTCGTACGCCCGGATCAGGCTGGCCGCCCCCTCCAGGCTCACGTACATGGAGAACCAGCCGGGCAGCACGTCGTGGAACCGCTGCCACCAGCCCGGGAGGTTGGCCTCCTCCGTGAGGGCGACGAAGCCCTCGGCCTCGGCGTCCGTGACCCCGTACTCCTTCAGCAGGAGTTGTACGTACGGGACCTTCAGTGCGACCTCGGCCGTCTCCATGCGCCGGACGGTGGCCGGGGCCACCCGGAGGATCTTGGCCGCCTCTTCCCTCTTCAGGCCGGCGCGCTCCCGCAGATCCTGCAGACGCCGGCCGAGAACGACCTGTCCCACCGTGGGGGCGGACCGCGGCTCGCTCACTCTCAGACCTCCCCGACGCACTGTTTCGACGAGTGTGACACGAAGCCGGGCCAGAGAGAACACAGCACTCTGCAATTTTCAGAGTGCCACTTGCCAAGTGTCCGAGTCAGGAGGACAGTGTTCCGGTGAACCAGTACACGCTGCCGCCGTGCGCCACCGCGCCACGGAGGCAGCGCCGTACGGCAGTCCTGCCCACTGTTGTGAGGAACCGGTCGTGGCTTCTGGTAACGCGCAGCCTTCAGGTCTCATGAGCCCTCGAGCCGTGGCCCAGCGCCCAGAACCCCTGACCGATACCGGCACCCGTACCGATGGCGTACGCCGCTTCGCGTTCGAGCTCCCTGCCCTGACCGCCTCGGTGGCGCGGGCCCGCCGGCTCGCGGAGGAGCGGCTCATCCTCTGGGGGTGCGGCCCCGGCATACGCGACACGGTCGCCCTGGTCGTCTCCGAACTCGTCACCAACGCCGTGGTCCACACCGCGAGCGGCCGGGTGGTCTGCGAACTCCGCGAGGGCGAGGACACCTTGCGCATAGCGGTACGCGACGAGGGCGGCCCGGCGGGACCGCGGATACGCGACTGCGGCGAGGAGGAACGCGGCCGCGGACTCCTCATAGTCGACGCGCTGTGCACCGCCTGGGGCGCCGACCGCACCGGGCACGGCACGGCGCAGGTCGTCTGGGCGGAGCTCGCCCACGGCATGGGGGAACCGTGCTGAGGTCGGTGGCCACCCTCCTGATCCCCCGGTCGGCCCGCAGGCCCGCGGAGAGCCAGACCGTCCCGCGCCAGCGCGGCGCCTCGGACCCCAGGGGACCGCACGGCAGGACGCTCGGCTCCACGTCGCCCGGCTCCGGCGCCCTCGACACCCCGGACCTCGGAGCGACCCGCCTGACCGTCCCCGCCGGCCTGCACACGGGCCTCGGCTGCGACGCCGTCGGCGTCCCGGCCCGCTTCGGCTTCAAGATCCTCTCGCGCCTCCCTGCCAAGGGCTGTGTCTACGCCGACACCGACTGGTGGTGGTGGCTCGTCCCGGCCGGCTCCGACCTGGACCTGACCTGGCCGCTGCCCGCCTGTTACGCACCGGGCGCCGAGGTCCCGGACCGCGGCCCCCGCCTCGTCCACCACCCCGACGGCACCTCCCCCTACACGCCGCCGATCCCCCTGTACCTGCTCGCCTGCCAGCTGACGGGAATCGCCCCCGCCTGGTCCACACCCCCGGCGCCCCCCGTACGCAGTGCGCTCTGACGCTCAGGGGCGATGACCGCATAGGCTCGGAACCATGTTCACCCCGCAGGGCCCCAGCCTCCGCGAGCTGACCGTCCAGGCCCTCTCCTCGGTCGAGCACGGTTACGACCTGCTCGCGAAGAAGTTCGACGCGACCCCGTTCCGCACCTCCGACCGCCTCCTGAGCGCGGTGGCCGACACCCTGGAGGAACTCGGCCCCTTCGACTCGGGGCTCGACGTCTGCTGCGGCACCGGCGCCGGACTCGACGTCCTCCGCTCCGTGTGCGCGGGCCGCGTCACGGGCGTCGACTTCAGTACGGGCATGCTGACCCGGGCCCGCCGCGCCCACCCCGCGGCCACCCTGGTCCGCGCGGACGCCCTGGCCCTGCCGTTCGCCCCGGTCTTCGACCTGGCCGTCAGCTTCGGTGCCTTCGGCCACTTCGTCCCGGACGCCCAGCGCACCCTCTTCACCCAGGTCCACGCCTCACTCCGCCCCGGCGGCACCTTCGCCTTCCCCCTCCCGGCCCCGCCCCGGGTCGGCTCGCGCCTCTACTGGACGCTGTGGGGCTTCGACGCCGCGATGCGCGTCCGGAACAGCCTGTGGCGCCCGCGGTTCGTGATGTACTACCGCACCTTCCGCCTCGCAGACGTCCGCACCCGCCTGGAAGACGCGGGCTTCGAGGTCTCCCTGACCCCGATCGCCTCCCTGGGCAGACGAGAGGACGGCAGCCCCCAGTGCCGACTGGTGGTGGCCCGGAAGCGGTAGCGGTAGCGGTCACGGGATCGGCCCACCCCAGAAAGCGGAGGGGCGCTCGAAGTCGATCTTCACCTCGACGTCGAGAACGGCGCCCTTCCCTGGCGGCACATCGAATCCGTAGACCGCCACGGCCTTCCGACCGGGCAGCAGGGTGCCCGTGAGCCCGGACCCGAGCTCGGGCTCGACGTCGAAGACCCTGGTCGCCTCCCGCCCGTCGCCATCCCTGGCGGACACCTGCACGAGCGCGAGTTCGAGCCGCTCATCGGTCCCGTTGCGCACGGTGATCTGCACGGTCACGGCCGTGTTCCCCGCCTTGTGCCCGGCTGCGGCCTGCGACGGCGTGAACCTGACGGGCGGGGAGACGCTGACCTCGGCACCGTCCTCGTACCGCTGCACCGCGCCGAAGGCATGCGCTCCGACGGTGGAGGGATCCGAGGCCGCGGTGGGACTCCGGCTTGAGGAGGTGGGGGTGGGACGAGGGGTGGCGGTGGTCGTGGAAGCCGGTGCCTGGGGGACGGACGACGTGGGCGATTCCGTGGCGACACCCCGCCCGCCCCGTTCGAAGGCACCCGCCCCGGCGAGCATGCCGACGACGCCGACGACGAGGACGATTCCGCCGATGAGAACGAAGAGGAGTACCCGTTTCCGATGTGGCGGGCGGTCCGGTGGAGTGGGATCTTTCAGGGGCCCGGAGGGCGGCCCGGCCGGCGGCTCGCCACGACCTCGGGAGCCCCGTCCGGGAGCGCTTTCATCCGCCATGACGTGCCTCCGCCGCTCGACCCGCGACGTGCGATCACATCAGCCTAGAGCTGGTGGCGGGCCCCCGCATGCCGAGCCGACGGCGTCGCGGCGGTCTCGTGTCAGGCCTTCTTGACCACGCTGGACTTGAGCTGCATCGCGCCGAAGCCGTCGATCTTGCAGTCGATGTCATGGCCGTCGACGCCGTCGACCAGACGGATGTTGCGTACCTTGGTGCCCGCCTTGATGCCGGACGGGTTGCCCTTCACCTTGAGGGCCTTCACGACGGTCACCGTGTCGCCGTCGGTGAGCACGTTGCCGACGGCGTCCTTGATCACGCGTTCGCCGGCCGAGGCCGTACCGTCACCGTCCGTCGCGCCGTCGGCGACCGGAACCCACTCGTGGCCGCACTCCGGGCACACCACCAGGTTGTTCATCTCGTACGTGTACTCGCTGGCGCACTGGGGGCACGGAGGAAGGTTCTCGATCACTCCCTCAGGATAGGCGCCGACCGCCATCGTCATCCCGGCCGCTCGCCCGCCCTGGGGAAAACGAGAAGTGGGGGGGGGGGGGGGGTTGACCCCCCCATAGAGTGGGTTGGCGAGGGGGGGCGTGAAAACCCCCCCCCCACGAAACGGCCACGAACCCCAAAAAAGCGCGGGAGACCATACCCCCCCCCCCCAAA